>NZ_JAODMP010000070.1 GCF_025464835.1 Mycetocola sp.
GGGCGTCACAACCCGTTCTACGCGAACTACCGCCCGCAGTTCTACTTCCGCACCACGGACGTCACCGGCGTCATCACGCTGCCTGAGGGCACCGAGATGGTCATGCCTGGCGACACCACCGAAATGACCGTTGAGCTGATCCAGCCCATCGCCATGGAAGAAGGCCTCGGCTACGCAATCCGTGAGGGTGGCCGCACCGTCGGTGCCGGCACCGTCACCAAGGTTCTCAAGTAACACGAACCTGTAGCTCCTGAGAAGGGCCCGGCCAAACGGCCGGGCCCTTTTTGCGTGCCGGTGGGGGCCACCCGAACTGGGGGAGCGGTTGCCCGCCAAAAAGGATGTGAAGAAACCTCAGGTCTGGCAGTCTGTAGTGAGCCGTGACGACACCCCTCGGTCACGACCACCGGCGGCCCCACCCCCCCTCAAGGGGCCGCCGGCTGGGGCTCGCTCAGCGTCCCGCGCCAGGGTCAGCCCGCCGATCTCAGGCGGGGAAAGTAAGTGCCCTGGCGCGACACGCCCGGGTTGCACAATGGCTCTCTTTCTGTCAGACTGCTCTAGTTCAACATTTCTCGTGCGTGCCTCCGTGCCGCCCGGGAATCACTGCCAGGCAGTGCATAGGTCACGTTCGAAATCGAGCAAGTAAACCTAGGCCGCGGGCAGCAGAACATCGACTTGGTCGACAATCCCAACACTGGCTCAGGCCGCAATCGCAGGGTATCTCTGCGTGCGCGAGACGGGCCGGCACAGGGACGGCGGCAAAGACTTGACAGTAAAACAGTGGTGCGACAGCAAGTAGTGCCCAGCGTTGTCCTCAACGCTAAGAAGCGCGTCCAATGCGAAGGAATTCGTAAGACGCAAGACAGAGAGCGAGTCAAAAATGGCGGGACAAAAGATCCGCATTCGACTTAAGTCATATGACCACGAGGTCATTGACACCTCGGCGCGCAAGATCGTCGACACGGTAACCCGCGCGGGTGCCACGGTTGTCGGCCCGGTGCCGCTGCCGACGGAGAAGAACGTGGTGTGTGTCATCCGTTCTCCCCACAAGTACAAGGACAGCCGGGAGCACTTCGAAATGCGCACCCACAAGCGTCTGATCGACATCATTGACCCGACGCCGAAGGCCGTCGACTCGCTCATGCGACTCGACCTGCCGGCCGACGTCAACATCGAGATCAAGCTCTGAGCTGGATAGGGACAAGGGAACGTATGTCTATTCAGAATAAGACCAGCAAGGGTCTGCTCGGCAAGAAGCTTGGCATGACCCAGGTCTGGGACGAGAACAACAAGCTCGTGCCAGTGACCGTTATCGAGATCACCCCGAACGTCGTGACGCAGATTCGCACGCCCGAGGTCGACGGCTACAACGCGGTTCAGATCGCCTATGGCCAGATCGACCCGCGCAAGGTGAACAAGCCGGACGCAGGACACTTCGACAAGGCAGGCGTCACGCCTCGCCGTCACGTCACCGAGGTCCGTACCGCTGACGCCGGCGACTACAGCGCCGGCCAGGAGCTCACCGTTGATGGCACTTTCGAAGCCGGCCAGAAGGTCGACGTCGTCGGAACCAGCAAGGGTAAGGGTTTCGCCGGTGTCATGAAGCGCCACAACTTCAAGGGTGTTTCCGCATCCCACGGTGCGCACCGCAACCACCGCAAGCCCGGTTCCATCGGTGCTTCGTCGACCCCGAGCCGTGTCTTCAAGGGCATGCGCATGGCCGGTCGCATGGGTGGAGAGCGCGTCACCGTGCTCAACCTGCACGTCCACTCGGTTGACGCCGAAAAGGGCCTGCTGCTCGTCAAGGGTGCCGTTCCCGGCGCTCGTGGCCGCATCGTTTTCGTCCGTAACGCAGTGAAGGGAGCGTAGTTAGATGACCGACGCAACTAGCACCGCAACGCTCGACGTTCTCGACACCAAGGGCAACAAGTCCGGCACTGTCGAACTGCCCGCCGAGTTGTTCGACGCAGTGACCAACGTTCCGCTGATCCACCAGGTCGTTGTGGCGCAGCTCGCTGCGGCACGCCAGGGAACCCACAAGACCAAGCGTCGTGGCGAGGTTTCCGGTGCAGGCCGCAAGCCGTTCAAGCAGAAGGGAACCGGTCGCGCTCGTCAGGGCTCCATCCGTGCCCCTCAGATGACCGGTGGTGGCATCGTCCACGGGCCGCAGCCGCGTGACTACTCGCAGCGCACCCCCAAGAAGATGATCGCCGCCGCATTGCGCGGAGCGCTCTCCGACCGGGCCCGCGGCGCACGTATCCACGTCGTCGAAACCCTCGTGATCGCTGAAGAGCGCGTCACGAAGGCCGCCGTGGACTACCTGGCCACCATCGCCACCTCTCCTCACGTGCTCGTCGTTCTCGAACGCGCCGACGTTGAGAGCTACAAGGCGGTTCGCAACATCCCAACCGTTCACGTCATCAACTATGACCAGCTGAACGCCTACGACGTGCTTGTGGCAGACGACATCGTCTTCACCAAGGCAGCCTTCGACGCTTTCGTCGCCGGCCCCGCCAAGGGCAAGTCGGTCACGGCTGTCGCTTCGTCTGCTGACGTCACTGAGGAGGCCTAGCCATGACCAGCATCAACAAGGACCCGCGCGACGTCATCATCTCGCCGGTTGTTTCAGAGAAGAGCTACGGCTTGATCGATGAGGGTAAGTACACCTTTGTCGTCGACCCGCGTGCCAACAAGACCGAGATCAAGCTCGCCATCGAGAAGATCTTCAAGGTCGAGGTGGCTTCGGTCAACACTCTGAACCGCACTGGCAAGACCCGTCGTACCAAGTTCGGGATCGGCAAGCGCAAGGACACCAAGCGCGCCATCGTGACGCTCAAATCCGGTTCCATCGACATCTTCACGGCTGTCGGCTAGGAGCGTAAGGAAAAACTATGGCTATTCGTAAGTACAAGCCCACGACCCCAGGTCGCCGTGGATCGAGCGTTGCTGATTTCGCTGAAATCACGCGTTCGACCCCCGAGAAGTCGCTGCTGCGGCCGCTCTCGAAGACCGGTGGTCGTAACAACCAGGGCCGCATCACGACCCGTCACATCGGTGGTGGCCACAAGCGCCAGTACCGCGTTATCGACTTCCGTCGTAACGACAAGGACGGCGTCAACGCCCGCGTCGCTCACATCGAGTACGACCCCAACCGCACGGCGCGCATCGCGCTCCTGCACTTCGTTGATGGCACCAAGCGCTACATCCTCGCTCCCAACAAGCTCTCACAGGGCGATGTTGTCGAGTCGGGCGCCGGCGCTGACATCAAGCCGGGCAACAACCTGCCGCTGAAGAACATCCCGACGGGTACCGTCATCCACGCAATCGAATTGCGTCCGGGTGGAGGCGCCAAGATGGCTCGTTCCGCAGGTGCATCGGTTCGTCTCGTCGCCAAGGATGGCATCTACGCGCAGCTCCGTCTGCCGTCCGGTGAGATCCGCAACGTCGACGCACGCTGCCGCGCCACGATCGGCGAGGTCGGCAACGCCGAGCAGTCGAACATCAACTGGGGAAAGGCCGGCCGCAAGCGTTGGAAGGGCGTTCGCCCGACCGTCCGCGGTGTCGCCATGAACCCGGTCGACCACCCACACGGTGGTGGTGAGGGCAAGACCTCCGGTGGACGCCACCCGGTCAGCCCGTGGGGCCAGAAAGAAGGCCGCACCCGCCACCCGAACAAGGAAAGCGACAAGCTCATCGTTCGTCGCCGCACCGCCACCAAGAAGCGTAAGTAGGAGTTGTAGAAGATGCCACGCAGTCTTAAGAAGGGCCCCTTCGTTGATGACCACCTGCTCCGCAAGGTGGTTCGCGCGAACGAGGCCAAGAGCAAGAACGTCATCAAGACCTGGTCGCGCCGTTCGATGATCGTCCCGGCAATGCTGGGACACACCATCGCGGTGCACGACGGTCGCAAGCACATCCCGGTGTTCGTCACCGAGACGATGGTCGGGCACAAGCTCGGCGAGTTTGCACCCACCCGCACCTTCCGTGGACACGTGAAGGATGACAAGAAGGGTCGTCGCCGCTAACGCGGTGACGAAAAGGAGGAGAGAAATGGTGGAGTCAGTCGCACGCGTGCGTCACATCCGCGTCACCCCCATGAAGGCCCGCCGCGTCGTCAACATGATCCGCGGAAAGCAGGCCGCTGAGGCCCTGGCCATTCTGAAGTTCGCACCGCAGGGTGCGTCAGAACCCGTCTACAAGCTGGTCGCCTCTGCCATCGCGAACGCTCGCGTCAAGGCAGACAAAGACAACCAGTTCCTGGACGAGCAGGACCTGTACATCGCCAAGGCATTCGTTGACGAGGGCGCGACCCTCAAGCGTTTCCAGCCGCGTGCCCAGGGCCGCGCATTCCAGATTCTGAAGCGCACCAGCCACATCACTGTTGTGCTCGCCACTCCTGAGGAGGGTACGAAGTAATGGGTCAGAAAGTAAACCCGTACGGCTTCCGCCTCGGCATCACCACCGACCACGTGTCGCGTTGGTTTGCCGACAGCACCAAGCCGGGCCAGCGTTACAGCGACTATGTCGCCGAGGACGTCAAGATCCGTCGACTGCTTGGCACCTCGCTTGACCGCGCCGGTGTTTCACGCATCGAGATCGAGCGCACACGTGACCGCGTTCGCGTCGACATTCACACTGCCCGTCCGGGCATCGTGATCGGTCGCCGCGGCGCCGAGGCGGAGCGTATTCGCACCGACCTCGAGAAGCTCACCGGCAAGCAGATCCAGCTGAACATCCTCGAGGTGAAGAACCCCGAGGCTGACGCTCAGCTGGTCGCGCAGGGCATCGCCGAGCAGCTCTCCGCACGTGTGGCCTTCCGCCGCGCAATGCGTAAGGGATTGCAGGGCGCCCAGCGCACGTCCACCGTCAAGGGTGTCCGCATCCAGGTCTCCGGCCGCCTCGGCGGCGCCGAGATGAGCCGTTCCGAGTTCTACCGTGAAGGCCGTGTGCCGCTGCACACCCTCCGCGCGAACATCGACTACGGCTTCTACGAGGCGAAGACCACCTTCGGCCGCATCGGCGTGAAGGTCTGGATCTACAAGGGCGACATCACCAACAAGGAACTCGCTCGCGAGCAGGCCAACGCCAAGTCGACCCGCCCAGAGCGTAGCGACCGTCCGCGTCGTGCCCCTCGTGCAGAGGCTCCCGTCGCAGAAGGGGCAAGCGCCTAATCATGCTTATTCCACGTCGAGTCAAGCACCGCAAGCAGCACCGTCCCCACCGCACTGGCCAGGCCACCGGTGGAACCGTTGTCAGCTTCGGCGAGTACGGCATCCAGGCCCTCACACCCGCTTATGTGACCAACCGTCAGATCGAGTCCGCTCGTATCGCCATGACGCGTCACATCAAGCGTGGTGGAAAGGTGTGGATCAACATCTACCCCGACCGTCCGCTCACGAAGAAGCCTGCTGAAACCCGCATGGGTTCCGGTAAGGGTTCGCCCGAGTGGTGGGTCGCGAACGTCAAGCCCGGCCGTGTGCTCTTCGAGGTCGCCGGCGTCTCCGAGACGCTGGCCCGCGAAGCACTCACCCGTGCAATCCACAAGCTGCCTCTCAAGGCACGCATCATCAAGCGCGAGGAGGGCGACGCATAATGGCGATCGGTTCCAAGGAGCTCACCCCCGTTGAGCTCGACACATTTGAAGACGAACGTCTTGTCGACGAACTGCGCAAGGCCAAGGAAGAGCTGTTCAACCTGCGCTTCCAGGCCGCTACCGGCCAGCTCGAGACCCACGGCCGCCTGCGCGCCGTGAAGCGCGACATCTCTCGCATCTACACGATCATCCGTGAGCGCGAGCTCGGCATCCGGGCCACCCCGGTTGTCGCTGAGGTGCCTGCCAAGGCTGCGAAGAAAACCAAGAAGAAGGATGCCGCGGTTGACGCAGCACCCGAAACCGAGACTGAGGAGGCCAAGTAATGGCTAAGCCTGACGCTAAGAGCGCAGCACCCGAGGTCGCCGCAGTAGAGGCCCAGGCCGTTGTTCGTGGCTACCGCAAGACCGTACGTGGCTACGTCATCAGCGACCGCATGGATAAAACCATCGTCGTTGAGGTCGAAGACCGCGTGAAGCACCCGCTGTACGGCAAGGTCATCCGCCGCACCTCCAAGAGGAAGGTGCACGACGAGCTCAACGCCGCCGGCATCGGTGACCTCGTTGTAATCAGTGAGACCCGTCCGCTGAGCGCTACCAAGCGCTGGCGCCTGGTCGAGATCCTCGAGAAGGCCAAGTAAGCCTCGCGGCTTGCTTGTCATAAGGAGTTAGAAAATGCTTCAGCAGGAATCCCGAGTAAAGGTCGCCGACAACACCGGCGCCAAGGAGCTTCTCACCATCCGTGTTCTCGGTGGATCAGGCCGTCGTTACGCCAGCCTCGGCGACACGATCGTCGCGACGGTCAAGGACGCGATCCCCGGTGGGAACGTCAAGAAGGGTGACGTCGTCAAGGCGGTCATCGTTCGCACCAAGAAGGAGGTCCGTCGTCCGGACGGCTCCTACATCAAGTTCGATGAGAACGCAGCAGTGATTTTGAAGAACGACGGCGACCCCCGCGGTACCCGTATCTTCGGACCGGTCGGTCGTGAGCTTCGCGACAAGAAGTTCATGAAGATCGTCTCGCTGGCACCGGAGGTTATTTAGTCATGGCGAAGATCAAAAAGGGCGACCTCGTCCAGGTCATCTCAGGCCCGACCCAGGCTCGCGGCGGTTCACGCGGCAAGCAGGGTCGTGTCATCGAGGTGCTGGTCGAGAAGAACCGCGTCATCGTTGAAGGCGTCAACTACGTCACGAAGCACGTCCGTCAGGGACAGAGCCAGCGTGGAACAAAGACTGGTGGCATTGAAACCCACGAGGCTCCGATCCACATCTCGAACGTGGCGCTCGTTGACCCGGAGACCAAGAAGCCGACTCGCGTCGGTCACCGTAATGAGCAAGTAACGAAGAACGGCGTCACCAAGACGGTCCGCGTTCGTTACGCCAAGAAGTCAGGTAAGGACCTCTAATGACTGACACGGCAGTGGCGGCTGGCAAAATCCAGCCCCGCCTCAAGCAGAAGTACAAGGCAGAAATCCAGGAGCAGCTGCTCAAGGAACTCGGCCTGACCAACGTGCACCAGATCCCGACGCTCACCAAGATCGTCGTGAACATGGGTGTCGGCGAGGCAGCCCGCGACGGCAAGATCATCGATGGCGCCGTCGCCGACCTGACCAAGATCACCGGTCAGAAGCCGCAGATCACGAAGGCCCGCAAGTCGATCGCACAGTTCAAACTGCGTGAAGGACAGCCCATCGGAACCCACGTCACGCTTCGTGGAGACCGCATGTGGGAGTTCCTCGACCGCCTGCTGAGCCTCGCGCTTCCTCGTATCCGCGACTTCCGCGGCCTGAGCCCGAAGCAGTTCGACGGCTCGGGTAACTACACCTTCGGTCTGACCGAGCAGTCGATGTTCCACGAAATCGACCAGGACAAGATCGACCGTGTCCGCGGTATGGATATCACGGTCGTCACGACCGCGAAGACCGACGAACAGGGTCGTGCGCTGCTCAAGGCGCTCGGCTTCCCGTTCAAGACAGCGGAAAACCAGGCGTAGTCCACGCACTCAGCAAAGTAACGGTATATTAGGTCGGTTGCTTGCAGCCGGTTTCGTGCCGCGCACAACTGAAGAACTTGATCGCCAGCGGCGCCGGTCAGCCCTTTCCTCGTGAATCGGCTGACCGGCGCACTGTGGCGAGAAAGATCAGGGGGGCGGAGCATCCGCTTCACCCCTAACCACCACAGGTCGTCATTCGTGTAACGGGTGAACGAAACCTGGTGATCGAAGGAAATCACACATGACAATGACAGATCCGGTCGCAGACATGCTGACCAGACTGCGCAACGCGAACTCGGCACACCACGAAACCGTGTCGATGCCGCACTCGAAGCTCAAGTCGCACATCGCCGACATCCTCACCTCAGAGGGCTACATCTCCGGCTGGGAAGTTGCAGACGCTCGCGTCGGCCAGACCCTGACCCTGAACCTCAAGTTCGGCCCGAACCGCGAACGCTCCATCGTGGGCATCAAGCGCGTTTCCAAGCCCGGCCTCCGTGTCTACGCAAAGTCGACGGAGATCCCCAAGGTTCTCGGTGGCCTCGGCGTCGCCATCCTGTCCACCTCCTCCGGTCTGCTCACCGACCGTCAGGCTGAGAAGAAGGGCGTAGGTGGGGAAGTCCTCGCCTACGTGTGGTAGCCACAAATGTCGCGTATTGGAAGACTTCCCATTGAGATCCCCGCAGGCGTCACCGTCGCGGTTGACGGCTCCGTCGTCAAGGTCGTGGGCCCGAAGGGCGAGCTGACGCTCACCGTCGCCAGCCCGATCGAGGCCAAGGTCGAGGACGGCCAGGTTCTGGTCACCCGTCCGGACGACGAGCGTGAATCGCGCTCCCTGCACGGGCTCACCCGTACTCTCATCAGCAACCAGATCATCGGCGTCACCCAGGGCTACACCAAGGGCCTCGAAGTCGTCGGAACCGGTTACCGTGTGGCACAGAAGGGCAGCTCAGTCGAGTTCGCTCTCGGTTTCTCCCACCCGGTCCTGATCGACCCGCCTGCCGGCATCACGCTCACCGTTGAGGGCAACAACAAGCTCACGGTGTCCGGGATCGACAAGCAGGCCGTCGGCGAGGCTGCTGCCAACATCCGTAAGATTCGCAAGCCTGAGCCCTACAAGGGCAAGGGTGTGCGTTACGCCGGCGAGATCGTTCGCCGCAAGGCCGGAAAGGCTGGTAAGTAACCATGGCCGTAAAGTCCAAGTCGGCTGCCCGTGACCGTCGTCACGCGCGCCTCCGTAAGAAGATCGACGGAACCGCGGCTCGCCCGCGTCTCGTCGTGACCCGTTCGGCTCGTCACGTATTCGTCCAGGTCGTTGACGACAGCAAGGGTTTCACCCTCGCGTCGGCATCCACCCTCGAAGCTGACCTCCGTACCTTTGACGGTGACAAGACCGCCAAAGCCAGGAAGGTCGGTGAGCTCGTTGCAGAACGCGCAAAGAGCGCCGGCATCGAAGAAGTCGTTTTTGACCGAGGTGGTAACCGGTACGCGGGTCGCGTTGCGGCAATCGCCGAAGGTGCTCGAGAGGGTGGGTTGAACCTGTGAGTGAAGCAAGCAAGGTTGAGGCCGTTACCGCGGACCAGCCAGTCGAAAAGCCGGTCGAAACCGCTGCCGGTACCGAGAGCTCCGGGCGCGTTGACGCACGTGGCGACCGTGGCAGCCGTGGCGGCCGTGGCGAACGTAACCAGGGCCGCGAGCGTAACAGCCGCGACGCTGACAAGAGCCAGTTCCTCGAGCGCGTTGTCACCATCAACCGTGTTTCCAAGGTTGTCAAGGGTGGCCGTCGCTTCAGCTTCACCGCTCTCGTCGTCGTCGGAGACGGAAACGGCCTCGTCGGTGTGGGCTACGGCAAGGCACGCGAAGTGCCTCTCGCCATCTCGAAGGGTGTCGAGGAAGCGAAGAAGAACTTCTTCCGCGTTCCCCGCGTCGGCTCGACCATTCCGCACCCCGTCCAGGGTGAGGCTGCCGCCGGAGTCGTCCTCCTGCGTCCGGCCGCTGCGGGTACCGGTGTTATCGCCGGTGGTCCTGTCCGCGCCGTGCTCGAGTGCGCAGGCATCCACGACGTCTTGAGCAAGTCGCTCGGTTCGTCCAACACGATCAACATCGTTCACGCCACTGTTACGGCGCTGAAGATGCTCGAAGAGCCTCGTGCCGTTGCCGCACGCCGTGGCAAGGAGTACTCCGAGATCGCTCCTGCCAAGCTGCTGCAGGTCGAGGCCGAGGCTGCTGCCAAGGCTGCGGCTTCCGCAAAGGTAGGTGCCTGATGGCTCAGCTGAAGATCACGCAGACCAAATCCAAAATTAGTGAGAAGCAGAACCAGCGCGACACATTGCGCAGCCTGGGACTGAAGCGCATCGGAGCTGTTGTTGTCCGTGAGGACAACAAGCAGAACCGTGGCTACGTCAACACTGTTGCTCACCTCGTAAAGGTTGAGGAGATCGACTAATGGCTGACGAGAAGAAGGTCGTCACCGAGGAGACCGCCAAGAAGGCTCCCGCAAAGAAGGCGCCCGCGAAGGCTGCCGCCGACAAGGCCCCGGCCAAGAAGGCGCCCGCCAAGAAGGCTGCTGCCCCGAAGGCTTCGGCCAAGGCTGAGACCGCGGCGGCTGACGCCCCGAAGGCCCCTACGAAGAAGGCTCCGGCCACGAAGGCTCCGCAGAAGGAAGAGGAAGTGACCCCACGCGCCCAGGTGCTCAAGGTTCACCACCTCCGTCCGGCTGAGGGCTCCAAGAAGGCACGCCAGCGTGTCGGCCGTGGTGAAGGCTCGAAGGGTAAGACGGCCGGTCGCGGTACCAAGGGTACGAAGGCTCGGAACACGGTACGGCCTGGGTTCCAGGGCGGACAGCTTCCGCTGCACATGCGTGCTCCGAAGCTGCGCGGGTTCAAGAACCCGTTCCGCGTCGAGTACCAGGTCGTCAACCTCGAGAAGCTCGCCGAGCTCTACCCGAACGGCGGAGACGTCACCGTCTCCGACCTCGTGGCCAAGGGCGCTGTTCGCAAGAACGAGAAGGTCAAGGTCCTCGGAGACGGCGATATCGCTGTGAAGCTGACAATCTCGGTAGACAAGGTCTCCGGTTCGGCTGAGCAGAAGATCGTCGCCGCTGGCGGTTCTGTAAAGTAATTCCACAGACGCCGGTCTGTCCGTCGCGCGAGCGAGCGGGGCACCGATTGTTCGACGGGCCCGGTAATCGAGTAGATTCGATTGCCGGGCCTGTCTGACGACCGGACCTTTTACCGGCACCAAGAGCTGAATCAACCGGCTCGAAACCAGGAGGCCTTTTTTGTTTAGTGCCGTTGCGCGGATCTTCCGCACACCAGACCTTCGCCGGAAGATCGGGTTCACACTGGGCATCATGGCCCTGTACCGACTCGGGTCGTTCGTCCCCGCGCCGTTCGTCGACTTCGGTAACGTCCAGGCCTGCCTCGAGCAGAACCAGGGCACCTCCGGCCTCTACGAGCTCGTCAACCTGTTCTCCGGTGGCGCTCTTCTCCAGTTGTCGATCTTCGCGCTGGGCATCATGCCGTACATCACGGCCTCGATCATCGTGCAGTTGCTGCGCGTGGTCATCCCTCACTTTGAAACACTGCACAAGGAAGGTCAGGCGGGGCAGGGCAAGCTGACCCAGTACACCCGTTACCTGACCATCTTCCTCGGCATCCTTCAGTCGACGACGCTGATCACCGTGGCGCGAAGTGGCGCCCTCTTCGGCACGAACACGAGCGCCGAGTGCAGCCAGCTGCTCACGAACGACACCTGGTACGCCGTGCTGCTCATGGTCATCACCATGACCGCCGGTACCGGCCTGATCATGTGGTTCGGTGAAATGATCACCGAGCGCGGCATCGGCAACGGTATGTCGCTGCTCATCTTCACGTCCATCGCTGCCACGTTCCCGGGATCGCTTCTCGCGATCGCGCAGTCCAAGGGCTTCGACACGTTCCTCCTCGTGCTGGCCGTCGGTCTGGTCATCATGATGGCCGTTGTCTTCGTCGAGCAGTCCCAGAGACGCATTCCTGTGCAGTACGCCAAGCGGATGGTTGGACGGCGGACGTTCGGTGGCAACAACACGTACATTCCCATCAAGGTGAACATGGCCGGCGTGATCCCCGTGATCTTCGCCTCATCGCTCCTGTACCTCCCGGCGCTGATCGCACAGTTCAACACGCCCGCCGCAGGGCAGGAGCCAGCCGGGTGGGTCACCTGGATCACCACCTACCTGACCAGCGGAGACCACCCGCTGTACATGGCGCTGTACTTCCTGCTGAACGTCGGCTTCACCTACTTCTACGTCGCGATCACCTTCAACCCTGAAGAAGTCGCCGACAACATGAAGAAGTACGGCGGGTTCATCCCCGGAATCCGTGCCGGCCGGCCGACCGCTGAGTACCTCGACTACGTGCTGACCCGCGTGACTCTGGCCGGTGCTCTCTACCTCGGCTGCATCGCGCTCATCCCGCTGATCGCCCTCGCCCTCGTCGGCGCGAACCAGAACTTCCCGTTCGGCGGTGCCAGCATCCTCATCATCGTGGGTGTGGGACTCGAGACGGTGAAACAGATCGACGCGCAGCTGCAGCAGCGCCACTATGAAGGACTTCTCCGATGAGCGCACGTCTACTGATCGTCGGCCCCCCTGGAGCGGGCAAAGGAACGCAGGCAGCAGTGCTCGCAGACGCGCTCGGAATTCCGGCCATCTCCACCGGGGACATCTTCCGCGCCAACATCAAGCAGGGCACCGAGCTCGGCCTGAAAGTGCAGGAGATCGTGTCATCCGGCGGCTACGTGCCCGACTCCCTGACAAACGCGATCGTTCAGGACCGACTGCACCAGCCGGATGCTGTCGACGGCTTCCTGCTCGACGGCTACCCGCGAACCGCCGACCAGGTGTCAGAGCTCGACCGGATCCTCGCCGAGACCGGCTCCGAACTGAACGCGGTCGTGCAGCTCGTGGCCGACCCCGACGAGGTCGTGACGCGGTTGCTGAAGCGCGCTGCCGAGCAGGGCCGCGCGGACGACACGGAAGCGGTCATCCGCCACCGCCAGGACGTCTACCATGAGCAGACCGAACCGGTGATCGCCGCATACAAAGCACGCGGCATCGTCGTCGACGTCGACGGCCTCGGCGCGGTCGATGAAGTGAGCACCCGGGTGCGCTCGGCGCTTGCCGGCCACGGGATTGCGTTCTGATTTCTTTCATGCTTCGCAAATCGATCTACAAGTCACCCGCGCAGCTGCGGCTGATGCTCGAACCCGGCCGGGTCACCGCCGCTTCACTCGTCGCCGCGAGAGCGGCGCTGAGCGTCGGAGCAACGACCGCGCAGGTGGATGAAGCCGCAGAGAAAGCCATCCTCGCCCTGGGAGCGTCGCCGAACTTCAAGCTCGAAGCCGGCTACTTCCACACCATCTGTGCATCGGTGAACGATGACGTCGTGCACGGCATCCCGAACGACCGGCCCCTCGAGCCCGGCGACATCGTCTCCGTCGACAGCGGGGCGATCCTCGGGGGCTGGAACGGTGACGCCGCGATCAGCGTCGTTCTACCCGACCCGTCCCGCCCGGAGCTCGTCGCCGAACGGCAGAAGCTGTCCGAGGTGACCGAAGGTTCACTGTGGGCAGGAATCGCGCGGCTCGCCACAGCATCCCACCTCAACGAGGTCGGCGACGCCGTACAGGGCTACATCGAGGACCGCGGGACGTACGGCATCCTCACCGACTACGTCGGACACGGCATCGGCCGTTCCATGCACGAGGCGCCGCCGGTCTTCAACTATCGGGTGCGGCAGAAGGGCCCTGAGGTCAAGCCGGGGCTCGTCGTGGCAATCGAACCGATGGTCGTTCTCGGCAGCATCGACACATACACCAGGGACGACGACTGGACCGTCGCAACGGAAGACGGCTCAGCCGCCGCGCACTGGGAGCACAGCGTCGCCGTGCACAAGGACGGCATCTGGGTGCTGACAGCCGAAGACGGCGGCGCCAGCGGCCTCGCGCCGTTCGGAATCACACCCACTCCCATCGCCTGACCCGGCGCTGTGCCGCGCTAGGGTCGAGTTCATGACGACGCCACAGGTCCTCCTTGTCGACCCGATCCCTGCGGATGCCGACGCGGCAGACACCGCGATCCTCGCCTCCCTCCGCTTCGTGCCTCCGACGCAACCCATCCTCTCCGCCTTCGACGCCGGTGCCGGCCGTGGCGACGGCGTCTTCGAAACCCTCGGGGTGAGCGATGGTCGCGCACGCGGAATCGACGCGCACCTCGCCCGGTTGGAGGCATCCGCGCTCAAACTCGACCTCCCCGCCCCAAACCTGGCTCAGTGGCGCAGGGGAGTGGATGCGATGCTGGATGCCCTTCCGGCAAGCGGGCAGGCGTCGATCCGCCTCGTCATCACCCGGGGAACGGATGCGGCAGGCCCGCCCACCTGCTGGCTCACGGGCACACCTGTCGCCAGCGACTTCCCGGAGCGCACCGAGGGAATCCGCGTCGTCACGCTCAGCCGGGGTTACGCGAATGATGTCGGCGAGGACGCGCCGTGGCTGCTCGTCGGCGCCAAGACCCTGTCGTACGCCATCAACATGGCCGCGCTCCGGGAGGCGCAACGCCGTGGAGCAGACGACGTTGTGTTCACCTCCACCGATGGCTTCGCGCTCGAGGGGCCCACCTCCTCCCTGATCCTTCGGCAGGGAAACACGTTCATCACCCCTGCCATCCAGCACGGCATCCTCGCCGGAACCACCCAGGCTGACCTGTTCGGCTTTCTCGATGCCGAAGGCTTCGAGTGCGTCTATCGCACAATCCCAGTGGGGGAGTTGCTCCGATCGGATGCCGCGTGGCTGGTCTCCAGTGTGCGGCTCGCCGCACCGATCACCGCCGTCGACGGCTCGGTGATCCCGACCGATCTCGCGCTCACCGCCCGGATGAACGCCGCGCTGCTGGGCTGACATCCCCTGCGGCGAGCCAATCCCTACCGAGCATCCGTGCCACCGCCGGCCTGGCCGAAGGCGACGACCCGCCAACGCCGGAGAACTGGGTGGCGCCTCGCCGGCTCGACGTGGTGGCCATCGGCATCATCCTGCTTCGCATCTTCGCCGGCTGCTCCGGAGGCTCAGCCGCGTCGCGCTCGGTGGCCGCTCACAGGTTCACGCCCGTGCCGCGTCGCCGTGCGGCGTCCACACCCCGGTTGGTTCCGCGCCCTAGGCTCCTGACCTGCGCTGGACTCCTGACCTGCGCTGGACTCCTGACCTGGCGCCGCCACGGCATCCAACCGACCTCCCGCAAGCGGACTACACATTCAGCAGCAGCTCCCGAATTCAGCAGATTTGCGCGACACGCCGTGGTGAGAGCGCGTTCATACGGCGTGTCGGCGAAGAACTCCTGAATGTGGACGGGTCTCCTGGATGCGGGTTGGGGGTTGGGGGTTGCGGGCTGCGCGCAGCGGGTTGTGGGGAGAGGGTCAGGAGTCCATCGTGCGGACGAGCTCATCGATGAAAGACCCGAAGTCGACGGACTTCTTCACGATCCGTTGGACATCTTCCCGGTCCGAGAACACCTCGACGAATTGGTCGAACACACGCTGGAAGCTCGCCCGTTCCTTCGCGCTGAAGGCGATGAACGCGACCACGTTCACCCGGTTCTCACCCCACGCCATGCTCGTCTCATTCACGGCGATGGCGATGGACGTGCTTTTCGCGGTCATCGCCATGGCGTGGGGAACCGCGAGAGAATCCGTGAACGCTGTCGACGACATCCGTTCGCGTTCGATCGCCCCGTCGACGTAAGCCTCGCCGATGAGGCCACGCGCCACCATGAGTTCGCCGAGCTGCCGGATCATGTCTGCTTCGTCTTTCGCCCCGGCGTTCCGGACGAACAGCGACGGATCGAAGTACTGCAGGACCTCATCCTTGATCATCGCCCTCCGATGCAAGCGCCGAACCCGGCTGACCACCTGTCGCACGCGGTCGGCGTCGCCCTCGGTGAAGAACGGCTGGATGACCACAGTGGAATCGTCGGGCACCGGCGGCTCGATCGTCGTCAACACGATGTCGGCGTCGAGGTGCGCCCAGGCCACGTCGCTGCGCGTCACGACCCGCACCACTTCGACGGCATCGCCGAGCATCAGTGTGACCCGGTCACGTAGCAGCAGGTGCATGTCGTAGTAGTTGGGGCAGACGAGGACACAGCGAAGGAGGTCGTCTGACCGGGACCGCTGCTGGAGGTGCGCGCCCACGTGCATGGCAATGTAGGCGATCTCGTCATCGTTGATTTCCACGTCGCCGTGGGTCTGCAGCCGGCTGGCGATGTACACGGCGAGCTCGTAGATCATCGGATACGACGTCTTGATCGACCGGGCGAGGGGGTTCCTGGAGTACGAGTGCTCCTGCGCCCGGCGGAGCAGGTTCTGCACGTGCAGGGTCAGCCTGGTGATGAAATCTTCGTCGGACAGGTCGACGAGGTACTCCTCGCCGGCGTTCAGCACGATCGTCCGCACGACGTCGAGGTGTGCCGGGTTGAGGTAGCTGGAATCGGCGACGTCCTCAGCTCTCCTGGCAGCCCTCGTGATGATGAGATAGACCAGGTAGTCGATATCGGCAGCGCCGAGCGGGATGCCGAAATGCGTCGTGATGAGAGCGGATAGGGCCGAGGGAATTCCGTCTGCCGGTGCGGCGGCCGGATTGTCGGGTTCGGGAACCCGCCGGTTCTTCGACACCCGGTCAACAGCAATCGCGATGTGGAGCAGGACGTTGTCGATCCCGTAATCGTTGAGCGAGTAACCCCGATCGCTGAGCATGTCGATCAGGCCGGTCTTGAACGCGCTCAAGCTCTGCGACGAGAACTCACGCTGGATGGCCTCGAGCTCGATCATGCCTCGCTCGGTCTCCTCGCGGAACATCCGAGACAGCAGCCGGCGGCGAGCAAGTTCGGTGCCCTCGAGAGCGACGGTGCTCCCGCGCCTGGCCAGAGACAACTCAGCCTCCGAAAGCAGCAACCGCACGCGGGCGAGATCCGATTCGACCGTCGACTCTGACACGAACAGGCTTTCGGCCAGCTCGAAGACGTTCAGCCCATCGGGGCTGTCGACCAACCGACGGACGATGGCGTACAAACGGTCCCTCGGGGTCTCCGACGACCCGCTCGCGGCCCGCGACCGGAACGCGGCGTAGCCTTCGGCTGAGATCCGATACCCGTTCGGGCCCGCTTCAACCACCGTGTTCGGGGCTGCGCGGGATTTGACCGCGGTCATGTAACTGCGGATGCTGCGTGGCGTCACACCCAGGACGTCGGCAAGCTCCCCGGCCGTGACCCAGGTACCTGCCCTGGAGAGGTAGGTGAGGATCCGGTCTTGTCTGTCGCGTGTCATTGTCGCTGGCTCCTTCAAACGCCCGGGCGATGTGCAACATCGCGGCAGAAGCGTCTGAATTGAGTCAACCACTTGTCCGGCCGACACGGGGCCGGAAAACGGTCCTTTCCGCTGGGGCGGAAAGGTTCATGTTGGCGAGAGCCGACGCGCCGGCGGGAGAATACGAAACGCCCCGGTTCTTTCCTGGGGCCAGTGAGCGCACGACAACGACAACGGCAACGGGAACGGCAACGGAGGCGGATCGATGAGAATCCTCGTGGTGTGCGGCGCCGGAGCGTCGAGTACTTTCGTGGCACTTCGGATCCGCAAAGCCGCCCAGGCGCGTTCGATCCCAGTGACCGCCGAAGCCTGCCCGCTGGATTTCCTGCCCGAGCGGCTCCCCGGCGCCCAGGCCGTCCTCCTCGGACCGCACCTCGATGACCGGCTGGCTGACGTGCGGGACACCGCCGCGCGGGCGGGCATCGCCGTCGCCGTGCTGCCAGACACCGTTTTCTCGTCGCCGTCCGGCGATGAAGCCCTCGACCTCGCCCTGAATGCTGCAGGGGCGATGCCGACACGGGGCGAACCACAACGCAGCGACGGAGGTCCCACCCATGGCTGAACGCACCGTTCGAATCGGATCGTCACACGGGCTGCACGCGCGCCCGGCGAAGCTCTTCACCCAGGCCGCCAGTGCGTCGGGCTCCAAAGTGACGCTGGCCAAGGGCAGCGGCAAGCCGATCAACGCGGCAAGCATTCTCGGTGTCATCTCGCTTGGAGTCGACCACGGTGACTATGTCACCCTGACTGCAGATGGCGACAACGCCGACAAAGTCCTCGACGAGCTCGTCGAACTTCTGGTGACCGACCATGACGAGTAGCGCACCCACAATCCTGGCCGGGACCGGAATCGGCCAGGGAGTCGCCATCGGCGTCGTCGCGCGGATGTCCGAACCGTTGCCGGCCCCGGCGGACTCCCCAAGCACACACGGGCAGGCAGAGGAGGCAGAACGGGCGCGTACGTCGCTCGGTACCGTCGCCCGCGAACTCGAATCCCGGGGACAAGCTGCAGGCGGTGCCGCACGTGACGTCCTCGAGGCCCAGGCCATGATGGCCGAGGACCCGATGCTCTCCGAAGCCATCGACGACGCCCTCGCCGCCGGGAAGACGGCCGAGCGGGCCGTTTTCGAAGCCTTCGCCTCGTTCCGGGACCAGCTCGCCGCCATGGGCGGCTACCTGGGTGAACGCGCCGCGGACCTCGACGACGTCTCACAAAGGGTTATCGCCGATCTTCGGGGAGTGGCGGCGCCTGGCGTTCCCAGCCCTGAACATCCGTTCGTCCTCGTCGCCCGAGATCTGGCTCCGGCAGACACCGCCATGCTCGACCTCGGCAAGGTGCTCGGCCTCGTCACCAGCGACGGCGGACCGACCTCGCATACCGCGATCCTCGCCAGGGAGAAGTCGATCGTCGCCGTCGTCGGCACAGCGGATGCCACCCAGCTGGCTGACGGGACCCGCGTCATCCTCGATGCGGCGTCCGGCACGGTGATCGCGAATCCGACCGAGGAGCAGATCGCCGACGCGGAGCGACGCATCGCGGAACGGCAGGCGGCAGCGGTCGCACCGGTCACGCCCGGCGCGCTCGCCGACGGAACAGCCATCCCGCTCCTCGCAAACCTCGGTTCCTCAGCCGGAGCCCAGGCCGCCGCCGATGCCGGCGCGGAGGGCGTCGGGCTGTTCCGCACCGAGTTCCTGTTCCTCGATGCCGGTGGCTCCGCCCCGACCATCGAGCAGCAGCGCGAACACTACGTGCGCCTGCTTCAGGCGTTCCCCGGCAAGAAGGTCGTCGTCCGGGTCCTCGACGCCGGCGCCGACAAGCCACTGGCGTTCCTCAACGATGCCCACGAGGAGAACCCGGCGCTCGGCCTTCGCGGGCTCCGCGCCCTCCGGGCGAGTGAGGACATCCTGCGCGAACAGCTCACCGCGCTCGCCGAGGCGGATGCCCAGACGCAGGCAGAGCTGTGGGTGATGGCTCCTATGGTCTCCACCGTCGAAGAAACCAGGTACTTCGTCGGTGTCGCCCGGGAGTGCGGGATCCGCACAGCCGGCGTCATGGTGGAGGTGCCATCCGCCGCGCTGATGGCCGACCGGGTGCTTGACGCAGCCGACTTCGCATCGATCGGGACCAACGACCTGACCCAGTACACCCTCGCGGCCGACAGGATGCTCGGATCGGTCGCCGCCCTGCAGGATCCGTGGCACCCAGCCGTTCTCCGCCTCGTCGGAGAGGTCGGCGCCGCCGGAGCAGCCGCAGGAAAGCCGGTAGGGATCTGTGGTGAGGCCGCAGCAGACCCGCTCCTCGCCGTCGTGCTCGTCGGACTCGGAGCAACCAGCCTGTCTATGTCCACCCCGGCCCTCACCGACGTCCGGGCATCGCTCCTGACCTACACCCTCGACGAGGCCCGACGCCTCGCCGGAATCGCACTGGCCGCCGACGGGGCGGCCGAATCCCGTGCAGCGGTAGCCGCCGCTGCCCAGACCCTGAAAGAGGCACGATCATGACAACGACGTCGACTACCAAGAAGCAGGGAGGTGCCCGGGTCCGCGTTCAGCGGTTCGGGACGTTCCTCTCCGGCATGGTGATGCCCAATATCGCAGCGTTCATCGCATGGGGCCTCATCACTGCGTTCTTCATCGCGACCGGCTGGCTACCCAACGGAATCCTGGGTGGGTTCGGCGATGCGGATGTCATCGGCTGGCAGGGGGCTGCCACCGCACTCGCCGAGGCCGAAGATGGCACGACCTTCCAGAGGTACGTCGGACTGGTCGGTCCGATGATCACCTACCTGCTTCCGCTCCTCATCGCCAATACCGGTGGGCGGATGATCTATGGCGAACGCGGCGGCGTGGTCGGAACGATCGCGACGATGGGTGTCATCGTCGGCAGCTCCATCCCGATGTTCATCGGAGCGATGATCATGGGGCCGCTCGCGGCGTGGCTGATGAAGAAAGTCGACAGCATCTGGGACGGCAAGATCAAGGCCGGTTTCGAGATGCTCGTGAACAACTTCTCCGCGGGTATCCTCGGTGCGATCCTCGCCGTTGTCGCGTTCTTCGGCATCGCGCCGATCATCACGACGCTGAGTTCCTGGCTCGAAGCCGCGGTGAACTGGCTGGTCAGCTTGTCTCTGCTCCCGCTCGTCAGCATCTTCGTCGAACCGGGAAAGATCCTCTTCCTCAACAACGCCATCAACCACGGCGTGTTCACTCCCCTCGGCGTCCAGCAGGTGGAGGAGAGCGGAAAGAGCATCCTGTTCCTGATCGAGGCGAACCCCGGCCCCGGGCTCGGCATTCTTCTTGCCTACTCGCTCTTCGGGCTCGGCATCGCCCGTGCCAGCGCTCCGGGCGCCATCATCATCCACTTCTTCGGCGGCATCCACGAGATCTACTTCCCGTACGTGCTGATGAAGCCGGCACTCCTTCTCGCCGTCATCGCCGGCGGAATGTCGGGTGTGGCAACCAACGTGCTGTTCCAGAGCGGGCTGCGGGCGCCGGCATCGCCCGGCAGCATCATCGCCGTGCTGATCCAGACCGCCAACGACAGCTATCTCGGTGTCGTCCTGTCGGTGCTCATCGCCACCGCCGTGTCGTTCGTCGTCGCCTCGATCATCCTGCGTGCCTCACGCAAGCGGGACCTCGCCGCCGGCAACGCCGGTGACCTGGGGGCGGCGGTCGCCGCGACCGAAGCGGCCAAGGGCAAGAAAAGCTCGGTGCTCGGAGGCCTCGTTTCGGAGGGCGCGACGGAGTCCGGTTCGGCCACCGCAACCGCCACCCTCGTGCGAAACATCGTGTTCGCGTGTGACGCGGGAATGGGCTCAAGCGCCATGGGTGCATCCGTTCTGCGCAACAAGATCAAGAAGGCCGGGATCGACGGGGTGACAGTGACCAACCAGGCCATCGCGAACCTCACAGGCGACGCGGACCTCGTGATCACTCACCAGGACCTCACCGACCGGGCGCGTCAGAAGTCGCCGGACTCGCAGCACATCTCGGTGGACAACTTCATGAACAGCCCGAAATACGATGACGTCGTCGAGATCGTCAGGCGAAACAACAGCCAGGAGGGAACCGTATGACTGACAACATCCTGACCCCCGAGAACGTGGTTGCGCGAGGGTCAGCAACGACCAAGGAGGAGGCGATCCGCGAAGCGGGCGGCCTGCTTGTCGCCGCCGGAGCGGTGAAGCCCGAATACATCGACGCCATGCTCGAACGGGAGGCATCGGTGTCCACCTACATGGGCAACTACCTGGCCATCCCGCACGGAACGAACGAGGCGAAGGATGCGATCAGCCGGTCGGCTCTTTCGCTCGTGCGTTATGCCGACCCGATCGATTGGGACGGCGAGCAGGTGCGGTTCGCGGTCGGCATCGCCGGGCTCAACAACGAGCACCTCGAGATCCTCTCCAAGATCGCCATCGTCTTCTCCGACGAGGACGAGGTCCAGAAGCTACTCGACGCGGCAGACGCGAACGAACTGTTCGCCCTGCTCGAGGAGGTCAACGCAGAATGAAAGCGGTTCACTTCGGCGCAGGCAACATCGGGCGCGGGTTCGTCGGTCTGTTGCTCCACGACGCCGGCTACGAGGTCGTCTTCGCCGACGTGAACGCGGAGCTCATCGACGCGCTCAGGCAGACGCCGAGCTACGACGTGCACGAGGTCGGTGACGGTGGGGGAGTCCGCACCGTCACCGGCTACCGTGCGATCAACAGTGCCAGCTCAGCGAGCGAGCTGATCGCTGAGATTCAAACAGCAGACGTGGTCACCACAGCGGTCGGCCCCAACATTCTCAAATTTGTGGCGCCCGTGATCGCACGCGCGCTTGCGCTGCGGGACCCAGGGCTTGCGCCGCTCGCCGTGATGGCGTGCGAGAACGCCATCAACGCCACCGACCTGCTCAAAACGGAGGTGCAGGCTAGCGTCGGCCCCGAGGAGTGGGACGCGATCACCCCGCGTGCGATCTTCGCCAACACCGCCGTCGACCGTATCGTCCCCGGGCAAGACCCGTCAGCGGGTATCGACGTCACTGTGGAGACCTTCTCCGAGTGGGTCATCGAATCCGCGCCATTCGGCGATGCGCCACCCAACATTCCCGGGGCCACCTTCGTGGATGCACTCGGGCCGTACATCGAACGCAAACTCTTCACCGTCAACACCGGCCACGCCACTGCCGCGTACTACGGCTTCGCCGCCGGGATCGGAAAGATCTCGGACGCCCTCGCCGACGACGGCGTAGCCCATGCCGTCCGGCGTGTCCTCGAGGAGACCAGCGCGCTCCTTGTGGCCAAGCACGGCATCGACGAGGAGGTGCAGCGCGCGTACCGCGAGAAAATTCTGCTGCGATTCGCGAACCCGCACCTGCCGGACACCGTGCAGAGGGTCGGCCGGCAGCCGCTCCGCAAACTCTCGAGGAACGAACGGTTCATCGGCCCGGCCGCTGAACTCGCTGAACGGGGCATCGGGCACACGGCACTTCTCGACGCCGTCGGTAAAGCGCTGGGCTTCGATGTCGCGGACGACGAGCAGAGCAGCGAGATGCGCTCGATGCTGGAGAAACTGGACCCGCAGACGTTCGTCGAACGCGTCACAGGGCTCGCTCCGGCGCATCCGCTCTTCGACGAACTCGTCCCCATCGTGGCGGCCTCCCGTGGGTAGCCGCGATTGGCGAAATCCCGCACATTAACATAGGATTGTCCGTTGGTGCTTTGTGCACGCTTTCTGCGTGTTCTCCAAATGGGGCAAGCAGCACCACAATCCATCCGCACGACCAGTGCGACCTACCTTTAGCGACAGTGAGTGTATGGCCAAAAAAGACGGTGTCATCGAGATCGAAGGCGCAGTAGTCGAAGCTCTGCCCAACGCGATGTTTCGCGTTGAGCTGACCAACGGCCACCGCGTTCTTGCCACAATCAGCGGCAAGATGCGTCAGCACTACATCCGTATCCTCCCCGAGGACCGCGTGATCGTCGAGCTCAGCCCATACGATCTGACCCGCGGCCGGATCGTTTACCGGTACAAGTAGATCGCACTGTAAGTAACGGCCTGTTCGCCCACGTTGTGGGTCCTCCAGGCACGACGACAGCGAAAAGAGAGAATCACATGAAGGTCAACCCCAGCGTCAAGAAGATCTGTGACAAATGCAAAGTCATTCGTCGCAACGGACGCGTCATGGTCATCTGCGACAACCCGCGCCACAAGCAGCGCCAGGGCTGATGTCCGCAGGCGCGAAGCGCTTGCAGACATCAGGATCGAGTGACGCGGCACGCTTGCCGCGGCGTATCGAGATCGAGATTTCGATCAACTTGAGCAGTGACCAGCACCACAATATCGGCAGTTCCAGAACTCTTTTCGAGGGACACCTCGGGTCGGAGGCCCGGGCACAGGAACTGCTCCACACCTCCACTAACTCCTAGGAGAAGCCACCATGGCACGTCTCGCCGGCGTAGATATTCCCCGCGATAAGCGCGTGGAAATCGCACTGACGTACATTTACGGTGTTGGACGCACGAGGGCCGTTGCGACCCTCGCCGACACCGGAATCGATGGAAACATCCGCGTGAAGGACCTCAGCGACGACCAGCTGGTCTTGCTCCGCGACTACATCGAAGGCAACTACAAGGTAGAGGGTGACCTCCGCCGTGAAGTGCAGGCCGACATCCGCCGCAAGGTCGAGATCGGTAGCTACGAAGGCATCCGCCACCGTCGCGGCCTGCCCGTCCGTGGTCAGCGCACCAAGACCAACGCTCGTACCCGCAAGGGCCCGAAGCGGACCGTAGCCGGCAAGAAGAAGGCTCGCTAGGCCCCCGGCCTCGAGTCTCGCCAGGAAGATTTAGGAGAAATCAATGGCTGCACCCAAGTCGGCTGCTCGCAAGCCGCGTAAAAAAGAGAAGAAGAACATTGCTGTGGGCCAGGCTCACATCAAGTCGACCTTCAACAACACGATCGTGTCGATCACGGACACCACTGGTGCCGTCATCAGCTGGGCTTCCTCCGGTGGAGTCGGCTTCAAAGGTTCGCGCAAGTCGACCCCGTTCGCCGCTCAGCTCGCCGCAGAATCGGCAGCCCGTCAGGCGCAGGAACACGGTATGAAGAAGGTTGACGTGTTCGTCAAGGGTCCCGGTTCAGGCCGCGAGACCGCGATCCGCTCACTCCAGGCCGCAGGCCTCGAGGTCGGTTCGATCAACGACGTCACCCCGCAGGCGCACAACGGTTGCCGCCCGCCGAAGCGTCGCCGCGTTTAAACCCTCACCTTTGGTCGATTGAGCAGTGCCTGGCAGGCACTGCTCAATCGCCCGTTGACGATCACAACTTCATACCTCGCCATTGCAAGTGTCATATAGCGGACACTTAGCCGAAAGGAATTTCATAGTGCTTATTGCACAGCGCCCAACGCTCACCGAAGAGAACATTTCAGAGTTCCGCAGCCGGTTCGTGATTGAGCCCCTGGAGCCCGGCTTCGGTTACACCCTCGGAAACTCACTCCGCCGCACCCTGCTTTCCTCGATCCCGGGCGCTGCTGTAACCAGCATCCGGATCGACGGCGTGCTGCACGAGTTCAGCACCATTCCCGGTGTGAAAGAGGATGCCACCGAAATCATCCTCAACATCAAGGGTCTTGTGGTCTCGAGCGAGCACGATGAGCCGATCACCGCGTACCTGCGTAAGACCGGCGCAGGCCAGGTCACCGCAGCCGACATCTCGGCTCCGGCCGGCGTCGAGGTGCACAACCCGGATCTCGTCATCGCCACCCTGAACGACAAGGCGAAGTTCGAGCTCGAGCTGACCATCGAGCGTGGCCGCGGCTACGTGTCCGCCACCCAGAACCGCAACGAGTTCTCTGAGGCCGGGCAGATTCCGATCGACTCGATCTACTCGCCCGTGCTGAAGGTCACCTACCGCGTCGAGGCGACTCGTGCCGGTGAGCGTACCGACTTCGACCGCCTGGTTGTCGATGTGGAGACAAAGGCGGCCATCACGCCGCGCGACGCCATCGCATCCGCCGGTACGACCCTCGTCGAGCTGTTCGGTCTCGCCCGTGAGCTGAACAACGCCGCTGAAGGCATTGAGATCGGCCCAGCGCCGGTCGACGCTGTCCTCTCCAGCGAACTCTCGATTCCGATCGAAGACCTTGACCTGTCGGTGCGTTCGTACAACTGCCTGAAGCGCGAAGGCATCAACACCGTGTCCGAGCTCGTGGCGTTGAGCGAGACGCAGCTGATGAACATCCGCAACTTCGGACAGAAGTCGGTCGATGAGGTCCGCGACAAGCTCGTGGAAATGGGCCTTTCGCTCAAGGATTCGGTTCCTGGATTCGACGGCGCCCACTTCTACTCGGGTTACGAAGACGAGACAAGCAACTAAGGCTCGTCCTCGACGCCTTTTCACTTTTGATACTGGAGAATACTTTTCATGCCTACTCCCACTAAAGGCCCCCGCCTCGGAGGCGGCCCAGCGCACGAGCGTCTGATGCTCGCCAACCTGGCCGCTGCCCTGTTCACCCACAAGAGCATCAAGACCACCGAGACGAAGGCCAAGCGCCTCCGCCCGGTCGCTGAGCGCCTCATCACGTTCGCGAAGCGCGGAGACCTCCACGCTCGCCGCCGTGTCATGCGCATCATCGGTGACACCTCGGTCGTCCACGAGCTCTTCACCGAAATCGCTCCCCTCGTGGCCGAGCGCGATGGTGGCTACACCCGCATCACCAAGCTCGGTTTCCGCAAGGGCGACAACGCGTCCATGGTGCAGATCGAACTGGTGCTCGAGCCCGTCACCCCCAAGGTGAAGAAGTCGAAGACCACTGCTGCGGCGTCGACCCCGGTCGTTGCTGAAGAGGCTGCTCCCGCTGTCGAAGCCGATGAGGCTGTCGTTGAGGACGCACCCGAAGCTGAGGTTGTCGAAGCAGACGCTGTTGAATCGGACGCTGTCGAAGCCGATGCAGTCGAGGCTGAGGCCGAAAGCAAGTAATCATTCTGCGAGAAACGAAGCCCCCGGCGCCCGCAACGGCGCCGGGGGCTTCGTCGTCTGGCGGCATAGGCTGAGCCCATGACGGGAGATCGTCTTCCCCTGGGCAGCCGGGTCCATGCGCGATCAGCGCTCCCGGCTCCTGCCCACCCCGACGTGGCGCGCGGCACGCGGCACGCGGCACGTCCTGACTCGCCGTAGCGGACGACGCGAACGGTGCTCGCATCGCCGGTTTCGCGCTCACATCGCTCAACGAGGAGGACTGGGACCTGCAGGGATACAGTGCGGGGTATGTCGCGCTCATCGGGGCCGTGCGGGAGTGGCGGGGCCGCCGCCTCGCGCCTGCGCTTCTCGCTCACCTCATACCGGGACGCACAGTCTCTATGAACGCATGGGCTTCCTCGCGACCACCCGCCGGGTCACGCTCGTCAAGGAGTGCTGACCGCTTCTCGTAAACTGGCCCAGTGACCCAGCCGCAGCGCTTCCGCCTTGATATCGCTTATGACGGCACACATTTCGCCGGGTGGGCCAAGCAGCCGGGGCTCCGCACCGTGCAAGGGGTGCTCGAGGAAGCGATCACGACAATCCTCGGAAAGCACGGCGACCGGATCCTCGTAGCGGTGGCTGGACGCACCGATACGGGCGTCCACGCGACCGGCCAGGTGGCGCACCTCGACCTCGACGAGGACCGGGCGGCGCGGGTGAGGCGGGGCCGACCGGCGAAGGACGGACTGCATCCGACCGGCAGTGCCCTGCGACGCAAGGTGAACGGCGTCCTCGGCCAGTACCCGGATGTTCTCATCACGAATGCCGCCCCCGCCCCCGACGGATTCGATGCGCGTTTCTCGGCCGTGTGGCGGCGCTACGAATACCGGATCGCCGACAGCCTCTCGTTCCGCAACCCCCTCGAACGCGCGCAGACCGTCTGGCACCCCTCACCACTCGATGCGGAGGCGATGAACGCAGCGGCTGAATCGCTCGTCGGGCTGCACGACTTCGCGACGTACTGCCGCCCGAGGGAGGGCAGGACGACGATCCGGACGCTCCAGCGATTCGGTTGGACCCGTGATGACCGCGGTGTCCTCGTGGCGGACGTGCGTGCGGATGCCTTTTGCCACAGCATGGTGCGCGCGCTCGTCGGCGTGTGCGTCGCCGTGGGGGAGGGGAAGCTCGATGTCGCCGACGCCGAACGGCTCAGGAGTGAGCTGGAGCGGTCGAATGAGTTCGCCGTCATGCCGGCTCGCGGGCTCACGCTCGCCGAGGTCGGCTACCCGTCCGACGCGCTTCTCGGCCAGCGGGCCGAGCTGACGCGGCAGCGGCGTTCACTCACGGACGGGCGGGATCCCTTTGCCGAGTTTGACCCGGACGATGACGCCGGGTAATGTTGCTCCTTGGTGTCTGCGCTGACTGCAGCGCGCATCCGAAGTTGAGCCCTCCACCTGCGGCGTTCCAAATCTGGAACTCCCAACGGAGCGGGATTCACGACCAACCAACTTACGACAAGAAAGCAGCACTACTGTGACGCGCACTTACACCCCCAAGGCATCTGAGATCCAGCGTGACTGGTTCATCATCGACGCCACCGACATCGTGCTCGGCCGACTGGCCAGCCACGTCGCCATCCTCCTCCGTGGAAAGCACAAGGCGACATTCGCCAACCACATGGACACCGGTGACTTCGTCATCATCATCAACGCCGACAAGGTTGCCCTCACCGGCCAGAAGCTCCTCCAGAAGAAGGCCTACCGCCACTCCGGTTACCCGGGCGGCATCAAAGCCGTGACTTACGCCGAACTGCTCGAGAAGAACCCGGGCCGTGCGGTGGAGAAGGCTGTTCGCGGCATGCTCCCCAAGAACTCCCTCGGCGCCGCGCAGCTGCGCAAGCTGAAGGTTTATACCGGTTCAGAGCACCCGCACGCCGCTCAGCAGCCCAAGACGTACACCCTCGACCAGGTCGCCCAGTAAGCGCCGAAGAGACATAAGGATTCCTACAGTGGCGAACATTTCAGATTCAATCGCAGAGACCCCGGAGAGCTTCTCCACCGAGACGCCGACTGAGGCAGCTCCCAAGGCAGCTCGCCCGGCACTCAGCGTCCCCGGCGCAGCCGTCGGCCGTCGCAAGCAGGCCATCGCCCGCGTGCGCCTGATCCCCGGCTCGGGCAGCATCACGGTCAACGGCCGTGAGCTTGCCGACTACTTCCCGAACAAGCTGCACCAGCAGCTCATCAACGACCCGTTCACGGTTCTTGACCTCGCCGGTGGCTACGACGTCATCGCGCGAATCTCAGGCGGTGGCCCCTCCGGCCAGGCCGGAGCCCTTCGTCTCGGTATCGCTCGTGCGCTCAACCAGATCGACGAAGAGAACAACCGCGCAACACTGAAGAAGGCCGGCTTCCTGTCCCGTGACGCTCGCGTCAAGGAGCGCAAGAAGGCTGGACTCAAGAAGGCACGTAAGGCACCTCAGTTCTCGAAGCGCTAATCGCGCCTCGGTCCTGGACTGCTACTCATGCCTCGCCTGTTTGGTACTGACGGTGTTCGCGGTCTCGCGAACGTCGACCTGACGGCAGACCTCGCTCTCGGCCTTGCCCAAGCCACCGCAGTGGTGCTTGGGCAGGGCCGAAGTGCTGAGGCCCGCCGTGCCGCAGGTAAACGCCCGGTCGCTGTGCTCGCCCGGGACCCTCGTGTTTCGGGTGATTTCCTCGCCGCAGCTGTGGCCTCGGGCCTCGCCTCCAGCGGCGTCGATGTGCTGGACGCCGGCGTCATCCCGACCCCTGCTGCGGCCTTCCTCATCGCGGACATCGACGCCGACTTCGGTGTCATGATCTCGGCGAGCCACAATCCGGCACCCGACAACGGCATCAAGATCTTCGCCCGCGGCGGCCGCAAACTTCCGGATGAGGTCGAAGCACGTATCGAGCAATACCTCACCGAGCCGAATCTCGCGCCCACCGGCGCGGGAGTCGGACGGATCCGGCGTTTCGCCGACGCTGAGGACCGTTACGTGGTCCACCTCCTCGCAAGCCTCCCGCATCGACTCGATGGCATCCATGTCGTCCTCGACTGTGCACACGGTGCCGCCGCCGGAGTGTCCCCCGAGGTCTTCCGAGATGCGGGCGCGACGCTCACCATCATCGGCAACGACCCGGACGGCATGAACATCAACGACGGTGTCGGATCGACCCACCTTGATCTCCTAGCCAAGGCCGTGATCGAGCACGGCGCCGACATCGGTATCGCGCACGACGGTGACGCCGATCGGTGCCTCGCCGTGGATGCCAACGGGAACGTCATCAACGGCGACCAGATCATGGCCATCCTGGCGGTCTCGATGAAGGAACGCGGGCACCTCACCGACAACACGCTCGTCGCCACTGTAATGAGCAACCTGGGCCTTCGAGTAGCGATGGAAGAGCACGGAATCACCATCGTGCAGACCAAGGTCGGCGACCGGTACGTTCTCGAAGAAATGAATGAACACGGCTTCGCCCTCGGCGGCGAACAGTCCGGCCACGTCATCATGAGCGAGTTCGCGACAACCGGCGACGGCATCCTGACCGGCCTTCACCTCGCGAGCGAGATGGCCCGCACCGGAAAAACCGCTGCGGAGCTCGCCTCGGTGATGGATGTTTACCCGCAGATCCTCGTCAACGTGAAGGATGTCGACCGCAACGGCATCCACAGCGACGAGATCCTCGCCGCGGCCGTGCTGTCGGCGGAGAGGGAGCTCGGCGACACCGGGCGGGTGCTTCTTCGCCCCAGCGGAACGGAGCAGCTCGTCCGGGTCATGGTCGAAGCGGCTGACCAGCCGACCGCTGACCGGCTGGCACACGCCCTCGCCGATGTCGTGCGCGAACGCCTCACCGTCTGAACCGTTTGAAAAGGCCCTGCCTGTTCCGCTTGTCGCGTCACAGACAGGGCCTTTTCGCGCCTCAGACCTTGCGGAGAAGGACCTGGCTGACCGTGTGGTCCGACGCCTTGCGGAGCACGAGCTTCGCGCGGGCCCTGGTCGGCCGGATGTTCTCGAGAAGGTTCGGTTCGTTGACCTCGCGCCAGTAGAACCTGGCCTTCTCTCTGGCCTCCTCCTCGGTGAGGGAGGCGTAGACGTTGAAGAACGAGTTCGGGTTCGTGAACGCTCCACGCTGCAGCGCCATGAACCGTTCCCCGTACCAGGTGGCGATGTCTGAGACGCGCGCGTCGACATAAATGCTGAAATCGAAGAGGTCGCTGACCGTGAGCCGGTTGCCGTCGCCTGCAGGCTGCAGCACGTTGAGGCCCTCGACGATGAGCACGTCAGGACGGCGCACGACGACCTGCGCGTCCGGGATGATGTCGTATTTGAGGTGCGAGTAGAACGGCGCTCTGACCTCACCGGCTCCGCTTTTCACTGCGCTGACGAAGCGCAGGAGGGCTCGCCGGTCGTACGATTCGGGGAACCCCTTCCTCGCCATGATCCCGCGGCGTTCCAGTTCAGCATTGGGGTACAGGAAACCGTCTGTGGTGATCAGCTCGACCCGCGGGGTGTCCGGCCAGCGCGACATCAGCTCCCGCAGGAGACGGGCGACCGTCGACTTACCGACCGCCACCGAACCGGCGACGCCGATGACGAAAGGCGTGTGCTGTGCTTTCTCCCCGAGGAACGCGCTCGTCGACTCGTGCAGGCGCTTGGCGTTGGCGACGTACAGGCTCAGCAGTCGGCTGAGCGGCAGATACACCTCTGCAACCTCATTGATGTCGAGGCGATCACCAAGACCTCTCAGCTGGAACACCTCGGCGTCGGTCAGGGGCGACTCGGCGGTCGGGGAGAGTCTCGCCCAATCCGAACGGTCGATCTCGACGAAGGGCGTTGACTGGGCATGCGACGCTGAGCCGTGGGAGGGGTCCGACATAGGTTCCCAGTCTATTGCCGGTATTGTTGAGCCCATGTGTGGAATCGTCGGTTACGTTGGCAACAACGACAGCATCAATGTCCTTCTCAGCGGTCTCGGCCGACTGGAGTATCGAGGGTATGACTCTGCCGGCGTCGCGGTGATCGATGAAACAGGTTCCATCCGCACCCGCAAGCGTGCAGGGAAGCTTGCCGTCCTCGCCGGTGACGTCAAGAACAGCGCCATGCAGGTCAGCCACACCGGGATCGGGCACACCCGCTGGGCAACCCACGGCGCCCCGACCGACCAGAACGCTCACCCGCACCTCGGCGATGACGGCAAGCTCGCCCTCATCCACAACGGAATCATCGAGAACTTCGCGCCGCTCAAGAAGGAGCTGCTCGCCGACGGGTACAGCTTCATCAGCGAGACCGACTCCGAAGTGGCCGCCGTGCTGCTCGGCCGCGAGTACCGCAAGACCAAGGACCTCCGCGAGGCTTTCCAGAACGTCGTCGCACAGCTCGAGGGTGCTTTCACCCTCCTCGCCGTGCACGAGGAACAGCCCGGCCTCGTCGTCGGTGCCCGCCGCAATTCGCCCCTCGTGATCGGGCTCGGCGACGGAGAGAACTTCCTCGCGTCGGATGTCGCCGCGTTCGTCGAGTACACCCAGAACGCCCTCGCCATCGGCCAGGACCAGATCGTCTCGATCACCCCGGACAAGGTCGAGGTCACCGACTTCTTCGGAGCCGCCGTCGAGGTGGAGCCGTTCGAGATCCAGTGGGACGCTTCGGCCGCCGAAAAGGGCGGATGGTCCAGCTTCATGGCCAAAGAGATCGACGAAGAGCCGGATGCCGTCGCCAACACCCTTCGCGGACGCATCGACGCAGACGGCCAGGTTGTCATCCCCGAGCTGAACGGGCTCGACGAACTGTTCACCGACATCAACCGCATCGTCGTCATCGCCTGCGGCACAGCGGCATACGCCGGTCAGGTCGGCAAGTACGCACTCGAGAAATGGGCCGGCATCCCCGTCGACGTCGAACTCAGCCACGAGTTCCGTTACCGTGAGCCGGTCATCACTCCGCAGACGCTCGTCGTCTCCATCAGCCAGTCCGGTGAGACGATGGACACGCTCATGGCCGTCAAATACGCCAGCGAGGCCGGCGCGAAGACGCTTTCGATCTGCAACACGCAGGGAGCGACGATTCCTCGCGAGTCCGACGCCGTCGTGTACACCCACGCCGGACCGGAGGTCGCGGTCGCGTCCACCAAAGCGTTCGTCGCGCAGATCACCGCCCTTTACCTGTTCGCCCTGCACCTCGCCCGGGTGCGTGGAACCCAGACACCTGAGATCCTCGCTGAGCAGTCGGCCGAGCTCGTCGGAATCCCTCAGAAGATCCGCACGATCCTCGGTGAGCAGGATGTCGTCGTCCAGCTCGCCCGCTGGATGAGCGACTCCCGCGCCGTGCTCTTCCTCGGCCGCCACGTCGGGTTCCCGATCGCGCTCGAGGGTGCACTGAAGCTCAAGGAACTCGCGTACATCCACGCGGAGGGCTTCGCTGCCGGGGAACTCAAGCACGGTCCGATCGCACTGATCGAGCCCGGGCAGCCGGTCTTCGTCGTCGTACCGAGCCCGCGAGGGTCTGCAACGATCCACTCGAAGGTTGTCTCGAACATCCAGGAGATCCGTGCCCGCGGGGCCAAGGTCATCGCGATCGCCGAAGAGGGCGACGCCTCGGTGCTGCCGTTCACTGACGTTGTGATCCGCATCCCTCTGGCCGCTCCGCTGTTCGAGCCGCTCCTCGCCGTCATCCCGATGCAGATCTTCGCCATGGAACTCGCCAGCGCCAAAGGCCTCGACGTCGACCAGCCCCGTAACCTGGCCAAGTCCGTCACCGTCGAGTAACCGCCACTGTCGGATTGAGCACAGCCGACGAAGGGCTGTCGGAGGCGTACTGGCGGTCGGGACGGCCAGGAAGGAGCAGAGTGATCGTCGGAATCGGCGTTGACCTCGTGGACCTTGCGCGATTCGAACGCGCGGTCGACCGGACGCCGCGGCTGCGCGACCGCCTGTTCGCCCCGAGTGAGCACGACAAACCGCTTCGCTCGCTGGCTGGCCGGTTCGCCGCCAAGGAGGCCCTCATCAAGGCGCTCGGCAGCTCCGACGGTGTGCACTGGCTTGACATCACCGTGACGAACAGTGCGCAGGGAGACCCCCGGTTCGAGCTGGCCGGAGAGACCGCGGAGGTTGTGGCTGCCCGCGGCATCACCTCCCTGCACCTCTCGATGAGTCACGACGCCGGCGCGGCCATCGCCTTCGTCATCGCCGAACGGGCCGACGACACCGTTCCAGCCGGAGCGGATGCCGCATGACCGCTTTTCGGGAGGCCGTGATCGACCTCGATGCGGTGACCCGCAACATTCGTACCCTTCGGAAGGTCATCGGCACGCCTCATGTCATCGCCGTGGTCAAGGCGGACGGTTACGGCCACGGTGCGGTTCCCGTCGCCAGGGCCGCGCTCGCCGGCGGAGCTGACTGGCTGGGAACGGCTGACATCCAGGAAGCACTCGCGCTGCGCACCGCCGGTATCGATTCGCCGATTCTTTGCTGGCTGCACCCGGACGGCGCCGACTTCGCGGCAGCGATCCGGGCAGGCGTCGACCTCGGGGTGTCTTCTGCTGCCCAGCTCCAGCAAATAGCGGATGCCGCCGGCGGCGGAACCGCGCACGTCCACCTGAAACTCGACACCGGTCTCAGCAGGAATGGCGTCGTCGAAGAGGACTGGGCACATCTGTTCCGGCGGGCGACCGACCTCGAAAAGTCCGGGGTGTTACGAGTGCGCGGGATCTTCTCCCACCTCTCCAATACCTCGCCCTCGGATGACCGTGCCGCGCTTGCCGTGTTCAACCGCGGACTCGCTCTCGCGAACGCCGAGGGCCTTCGTCCCGGTCTGGTGCACCTCGCCGCTACAGCGGCGGCCATCGACCTGCCCGATGCCCGCTTCAACACCGTGAGAATCGGGATCGGCATGTACGGGCTGTCGCCGTTCGACGACCGCAGCTCTGCGGACCTGGGCCTCACCCCGGCGATGACTCTGCGGGGGAGGATCGCCGCTGTCAGGCGCGTTCCCGCCGGAACCGGGGTCTCCTACAGCTACACCTACCGCACCGCTGACGAGTCGACGCTCGCCCTCGTACCGCTGGGGTACGCGGACGGTGTGCCGCGCCAGGCCTCCGGTGCAGGCCCGGTTCTGATCGCCGGACGCCAATTCCCCGTCGCCGGGCGGGTCGCCATGGACCAGTTCGTCGTCGATGTCGGCGACACCGCTGTCGCCGTTGGTGATGACGTCATCCTGTTCGGCGATCCTGCCGTCGGCGCCCCCGGCGCTTCAGACTGGGCGGCAGCGGCCGGCACGATCAACTACGACATCGTGACCAGGATCGGTGCGCGGGTTGAACGGCGGTACTCCGAATGATCGGGACAGAAGAGATCGTTGTGGCCACCTCAGAAAAGATGCACGCGTTCGGTGTGCGGCTCGGCCGGTCGCTGGCCGCAGGTGACCTGCTCGTGCTCACCGGTCCGCTTGGTGCAGGAAAGACCACGCTCGCCCGCGGCATCGGTGAAGGCCTTGGCGTGCGTGGCCCGGTGACCAGCCCGACCTTCGTGCTCGCCCGAACCCACCCGAGCCTCGTCGGAGGCCCTCCGCTCGTGCACGTCGACGCCTACCGCCTCAGCGAGCCCATCGAACTCGACGACCTCGACATCGACTTCGCAGGCAGTGTCGTTCTCGTCGAATGGGGCCGGGGCATGGTGGACGCCGTCGCGTCTCGCTGGGTCGACATCGAGATCGAGCGGCCGACCGGGGCAGGGAATACCGACGCGAACGACGCCGACCCGGTCGACGAACCCCGTCGCATCCGGATCACCAGGCACGAACCGCACCCAGCCTGACCGGCCGCCCCGACCGCGTAGGCTGGACGGGTGCTTCTCGCCATCGATTCTTCAACCGGAACCTCCGTCGCCGTGGTCGACCGCGACGGTGGGATCCTCGCCGAACAGGCCGTCGATGACACCATGCGGCATGCGGAGGTCGTCGGCGCGTTGATCCGGGACACGCTCAGCGCGGCTGGAGTGTCGGCGGCCGACCTCTCGGCGGTCGCGTGCGGCATGGGTCCAGGGCCGTTCACCGGGCTGCGGATCGGCATCGCCGCTGCCCGCGCTTTCGCCTTCGGTGCCGGCAAGCGTGTCGTCCCGTTGGTCAGCCACGACGCCGTCGCCTTCGCCTGGTACGCGGCGGGGAACAGCGGCGACCTCCTCGTCGCGACGGACGCACGGCGTCGAGAACTGTACTGGTCCGCATACACCGGAACCACCGTTCACGGGTTGCCGATCCGCTCGGCTGGGCCCGGCCTGGCAGCTGCCGAAGACGTACCGCCCGGCACAGGGATGCGGATCGACGCGGATGCCGTATCGGCGGGATCGCTCGGCATGCTCGCCGAGCTCACCTGGGCGGCCGGCGCCGGTTTCGCGGCCGATGAACCGCTCTACCTTCGGTCCCCAGACGTCACCATGTCATCGCGCAAACGGGTGACCGCATGACCTGGCAGCTGCGCCGGGCATCCGTCGCCGACCTCCACCACATCATGGACATCGAGCGGTCCGTGTTCGTCACGGATGCCTGGTCAGAAGAGATGATGCGTTCGGAACTCGAATCGGATCACACCGTCTATGTCGTGGCTACGGCGCTCGGCGCCCCTGACATCGTGCAGGGTTACGCCGGGCTGATGGTCCCGGCCGGAGCGACGGAAGCGGACGTGCAGACCATCGCGGTTGCACCCCAGGTGCGACGTATGGGGCTCGGACGGGTGCTCATGCACGCCCTGATCAAAGCGGCCAGGGCCGCTGGCGTCCGTGACCTGTTCCTCGAGGTCCGCGCGGACAACGCCGGCGCGCAGGCCCTGTACGACTCTCTGGGGTTCGCCGGCATCGGCGTGCGCCCCGGGTACTACCAGCCAGACGACGTGGACGCCATCGTGATGAAACTCGAACTCTCCCGCCCGAGCACCGCTGTCGGTGCCTCGTGACCACTCCTGGCATGAACCGGGAGGCACCGCTCGTCCTCGGCATTGAAACCTCCTGCGACGAAACCGGCATCGGAATCGTTCGTGGCCGCGAGCTTCTGAGCAACACCATCGCTTCCTCGATGGAGGAGCACGCCCGCTACGGCGGTGTCGTGCCGGAGGTCGCGGCGCGCGCCCACCTGGAGGAGCTCGTACCAGCCCTGACCGCAGCGGTCGCAGAAGCGGGAATCTCGCTCGACGACCTTGACGCGATCGCCGTGACATCCGGTCCAGGTCTTTCCGGCGCGCTCATGGTCGGTGTCGGTGCGGCGAAGGCGCTCGCCGTGGCACTCGACAAGCCGATCTACGCGGTGAACCACCTCGTCGGTCACGTCGGCGCCGACATCCTCGACGGATCCGGCACCCCATTCGAATACCCTACGATCGCCCTGCTGGTTTCCGGCGGGCACACCTCGCTGCTCCTCGTCCGTGACCTCGTCAGCGACGTCGAACTTCTCGGCGAGACGATCGACGACGCCGCGGGGGAGGCTTTCGACAAAGTCGCGCGACTTCTCGGCCTGCCATACCCTGGTGGCCCGGAGATCGACAGGCTCGCCGCGCTCGGCGACCCGGCAGCAATTCGCTTCCCGCGCGGGCTGACCCTGCCCAAGGACATGGCGAAGCACCGCTACGATTTCTCGTTCTCCGGCCTCAAGACGTCTGTCGCCCGTTGGGTGGAGAAGCAGCAGGACCTCGGCAACGAGGTGCCCGTCGCGGATGTCGCTGCCAGCTTCCGTGAAGCGGTTGCGGATGTGCTCCTCACCAAGGCCATCGCAGCCTGTGCGGACCACCAGGTTCCGCGGCTGCTCCTCGGTGGCGGTGTCGTCGCGAATGCGCGGGTCAGGGAACTGGCGACCGAACGCGCGGCGGCCGCCGGAGTTGCCCTGAGGATCCCGCCGTTGTCCCTGTGCACAGATAACGGTGCCATGATCGCCGAGCTCGGCGCGCAGCTGATCATGGCCGGCCATGGCCCGTCGACCCTCGACTTCTCGGCCGATTCGACTCTGCCGGTCACCGAGATCCAGGTTTCCTGACTCTGGGACCCTTGCCACGCCAAAAAAGGTCGAATTCGCCCGTGCATGGCCGAAAACGGCTGGATATTTCGACGCGGGGCAGCCGCTTCTGGCGCAGCAGCGGTGCAGCAGTTGTGTGAGGGCTGGTTGCGTGACGCATCGCGGTAGGGTGTGATTCTGGATGCCGGCGCTTACCTCGCGGGTGCCAACCGACCTCGTGCTTCGGCGACAGGAGAGAACTTTGTCAGACCCCCAGCCTCCCGAAGATCTTCCTGCGCGACCGCCCCTTCCTCCCCAGCCGGTACCGGCCGCTGAGCGGGAACCAGTCTCTGAGAACGTGGCTGGCTCAGCCTCGGCGACCGAACCTTCTGAGCCGGCATACCCGAACCGATCCCCGGCCGCTGGCTTCACCGTGTTGCCTACAGCTGCACTGGGGGGAGCATCCACACCGCCGCCGAACCCGTTCGGCCAGCCGTCGGGCCGGCATGCTCCGCCACCGGCTGCCCCGCTGAGGGACGCGAACGTTCCGCCGGAGCAGCCGTCCGGATTCGCGCCGCCCGGCTCACCGGGTTTTCGAGCGACTGGTGCGCCCGGGTACTACGCCGCCCCCGCTTACCAGACACCCGATTACCAGACACCCGATTACCAGGCTCCCGGTTACCCGCCACCCGGGTACCCGGAGAACTCCCAGCCAGACCCGGCCGCCGCGCCCGTCAAGCCGGCTGCGCGACTCGCCACCACTGGCCTTTTCCTCGGTGTGGTCGGTATGGTCGGCGGGATCTTCTTCGGCTGGACCCTGCTCCTGTCGATCGCCGCCATCGTATTGGGATTTCTCGCCAGATCGAGGCAGCCACAGGCCAGCGGTGTCGCCCTGAGCGCGATCATCACCGGCTTCGTTGGCGTGGTGCTCTCCCTCGGCTGGCTCACCTACAGCATCCTCACCTGGCTCGCCCTGACAGCGTCATAGCGAAAGGATCCGCCAGTGAACCCCGCCGTTCTCTTCACCGCAGCCACGACGAGCTACCTCGCGAACTGCGCCCTCGGTGCGGCGGTCGCCACCGGCACCCTTCACACGGGGCGCGCGCACTGGGTCCACCATGCGCTGTACATCTCGACGACGAGTCTCGCGGCGGCCGCGGCAACCTCGCTGTTCTGGAGCCGCAACCGCGCAGGGCTGCTGCTGCTTCCCGCCGCTGTACCCCTCGTGATGATCCCGGCGATCAGTTCGCACTCACGGCGGCACATCGTCACAGCGCTGGCCGCAGCACCGTTCTTCGTGGCGAGTCTCGTCAAAGCCTGGAGGTAAACGCATGGAATTTGTCGACGTCGTTCGCCGGCGGAAAACCACAAACGGTCCGTTCCTGCCTGACCCGGTCCGGGAGGAACACCAACGGCTCCTGATGGAACTCGCAGGGCGGGCGCCCTCCCAGCTCAACAGCCAGCCCTGGCGATTCGTGATCGTCGAAGACCGGTCGACGATCGAGCAGATCGCCACGATCAGCGGTGAGAGCATGACCGAGGCGATGTCGAACGGCACGTTCTTCGAGCGCTATAAACCGTACTTCCGGTTCAGCGCCGAGGAGATGGCCACGCGGAGGGACGGGATGCTCTTTGACCGGCTCCCAGCGGCTCTGCGGCCGTTCACGAGCCAGGTCTTCACCGCACGCGGGCAGAAACTGATGAACACTATGCGGGTTCCGCAGAAACTGGGCGAGGAGAACCGCCGCCTCGTCGCCGGCTCCCCGATGCTGCTCGGGGTGATGCTCGACCGGGCCGAGTACCGGCCGGGGGAGCTGTCATCGTTCTACTCGGTCTTCAGCATGGGTGCAGCCATGGAGAACGTCTGGCTCGCGACCGTGGAACTGGGCATGGGCATCCAGTTCGTGTCCTTCCCGATGGAAGTCCCTGGCAATTGGGCGAAGATCGAGAGCCTCCTGCAGGTGCCGGACGAACTGGAGCTCATGGCGGTGTACCGGCTCGGCTACCTGCCAGAGGAGCAACGCCGGCCGGCCATCGACTGGTCGAGCCACGAGCGGAAGCTGCCGTCGCAGTATGTCTTCCGCGGGACATGCGCAACGCCCCAGGCCGGATGGGATGAACCCGCCGAAGCGGGCGAGAAGGCCTGAGGCGTCGCGGGGGTCTAGCGTCCTGTGGCGTCTGGTTCACGGTCGACCGTGCCGCGCCAGGCGCCGGTTTCGAAACCGTTCGACTCGATCAGTTCCTTGAACTTCTTGAGGTCCCTGCCGATCTGGATGTCGTCGACCTGCAGGAGTGCGCCCGCCTTCTCGACGATGCCCTGAGGAGTCCAGTCGAGCTGAACGGAAATGCGGGTCTCTGCATCACTCAGGCGGTGGAATGTGACGACCCCGGCGTGGACTTCCCCGCCGGTGCTTTTCCACGCGATCCGCTCATCCGGGTGCTGCTCAGTGATCTCCGCATCGAACTCACGGGTGACCCCGGCGATCGAGACCTTCCAGTGCGTCAGGGTGTCCGTCCTCTGAACGACTTCGTCCACCCCGCTGAGGAACTGCGGGAACGACTCGAACTGGGTCCACTGGTTGTACGCAGTGGAAATGGGCACGGAGACGTCGATATCCGACTTGACAGTTGCCATGGGGCATCCTTCTCTCTTCTCGGTGAGTCTTCAGGACACCACGTCGGCCCTCTCGGTGTCGAGGGGTTGCGACTCGCCGTCCGCACGTGTCAAGCCAGGAGGATGCCGGTCAGAGGCGTTCGCAGAGCAGCGCGGCATGCTTCCCGGCCACCCGCGTCAGAATGAGGGTGGCGCTGTTCGTGCCCTTGAGGTTCATCCGGGTGCGGAAGGCGGCGGGGTCGATGTCTGCGCCACGTTTCTTCACTTCAAGCGTGCCGATCCCGCGCGCGCGCAGTTCCCGTTTGAGAGTGCGTTCATCGAGCGGGAAACGCTCGAGCACCCGGAACCCGCTCGCGAACGGGCTTGTCGCTGCCTCGTTCCCGGTGAGGTAGGCGATCCCGTCGCTGAGCATGCCCGCGCCAAGCGCCCTGGCGACGTCGCCGATGAGGCGGGCGCGGATGACGGCTCCGTCTGGTTCCCAGAGGAACTCGCCGAGCGGCGCGACGTCGACATCCTCACTGTCGGCCCCCGCGTGAAGTTCGTGGCTTCCGTCGCTGTCCAGGACGAGGGCGGACCGGCGGATGCCATCGCGGGCGAGCGCGCCGAACCACAGGCCGAGTTCCACAACGTGGGAGTCGACACTGACCCACTGCGCTTCGGCATCGTCCGGGAGAAGGGACCGGTCGAATCCCGGCCCGAGCTTCACTCCGGTCGGCCTGGAGGCGGCGGACGCGAAGACGAAGTCCAAAGACGGCGTGTAGTCAGAGGGCTGGGTCAGCCTGGCGGTATTCGAATGCCCGGCCGTGCGCCTCGCCGGGTCGAAATACAACGCGTCGAACCGGTCGAGGTTCACGTCCTCGGCGGAGGCATGCTCCACCCTGGCTGACTCGAACGGCGCGAGGTTGTAACTGGCCACGGTCGCCGTCACCTCGTCGACGTCGACAGCGGTCACCTCGAGATCAAGGGCGGCGAGTGCCATGGCGTCTCCGCCGATACCGCAGCCCAGATCGGCGACGCGCGTCAAACCGGCTGCGCCGAACCGCCCCGAGTGCATGGCGGCGACCCTGAGCCGTGTGGCCTGCTCGAGTCCGGCTTCGGTGAACAGCATCCGTGAAGCGAAAGTGCCGAACTTCGACTGCGCCTTGATCCGCAACCTGGCCTGGGTCAGCACTGTGGCCACGAGGGTGGGGGAGTGGCCGGCCGCGCGCAACCGCGTCACGGTAGCGACCACGTCCCCACCGGCATCCGCTCCTGCCACCTCGTCGAGCAGGGTCAGGCCCTCCGGCGTCAGCAATTCGACAAGCTCGGCTCTTTCCATCCCGCAAACCTACCAACCGCAACGGAGGAATTCCGGCGGTCGTTGGCACTCACGTTGCGAGAGTGCCAACGGATCCCTAGACTGGCGTTAGCACTCTCGATGTGAGGGTGCTAACTCATAGCTTTAGTTTCAGAAAGAGGTCAACCGTGTCGGTCTCCATCAAGCCGCTCGAGGATCGCATCGTCATCAAGCAGGTCGATGCCGAGCAGACAACTGCTTCCGGTCTTGTTATCCCTGACACCGCCAAGGAGAAGCCCCAGGAGGGCGTCGTCGAAGCCGTCGGTCCCGGCCGCGTCGACGACAACGGCAACCGCGTTCCGCTCGATGTCGCCGTCGGCGACAAGGTCATCTACTCCAAGTACGGCGGAACCGAAGTGAAGTTCGACGGCCAGGACTACCTGGTCCTCTCGGCCCGCGACGTGCTCGCCGTGGTGGTTCGCTAACACGCATCGCACTCGGACGAATCCCGGATGGCGGAAGCCATCCGGGATTCGTCGGTTAAGCGGCGGAATCGGGATCGGGCGCGAGTAGCATCGAGGGATGCCCTCCGCGTCCGATCCCGCCGATATCGACGTCGTCGCCGGCGGAACGGTCGCCAGCCCGGCCGGCGGGCCCCAGGACCGGCTGAACCGCTCAGGCCTCGCCTCCGCGGTGACCGCCTACGTCCTCTGGGGTACGCTGCCGCTCTACTTCCTTCTGCTCGCGCCGACAGGGCCGTTCGAGCTCGTCGCCGTCCGGGTGATCTTCTCCCTCATCTTTTGCGCACTGCTGCTTGGCGTGACGAGGACCTGGAAACCGTTCGCGAAACTGCTCGTCACGCCGAGAATCAGCCTCACGATGGCGCTCGCCGGAGCACTCATCTTCGTCAACTGGCAGACCTACGTCTACGGCGTCCTCAGCGGCCAGGTGGTCGAGGCCTCGCTGGGCTATTTCATCAACCCGATCGTCACGGTGTTCCTCGGGGTGTTCGTTCTCCGCGAACGTTTACGGCTCATCCAGTGGATCTCCGTCGGAATCAGCATTCTCGCCGTGCTCGTCCTGGCGGTCGGCGACAGCGGGGTCCCATGGATCGCCCTGACCCTCGCCTTTTCGTTCGGCCTGTACGGCTACATCAAGAAACGCGTCGGACCGAGGGTGGATGCCATCGCCGGCCTCACACTGGAGACCACCTGGCTGCTTCCTGTCGCGGTTGTCCAGCTTCTCGTCGTCGGGGTGAGCAGCGGGCTGACGATCGGGACGGTGAGCCCGGCGCACACGGCCCTTCTCGCCGGCACCGGCGTCATCACCGCCGTTCCGCTCCTCTTCTTCGCCGCCGCCGCGCGTCGGCTGCCGCTCGTCTGGATGGGATTCATCCAGTTCTTCGCCCCGGTGATCCAGTTCCTGGTTGGAGTGCTCGTCCTCCATGAGGAGATGCCCCTCGAACGGTGGATCGGCTTCGGGCTGGTCTGGATCGCGCTCATCGTCCTCACCGTCGACATGGCGGTCGGTGCGCGCCGATCGGTGCTCCAGCGCAACAAAACGTCCGAAACACGCCTCTGACCGCGTGAAAGCGGCACGAACTGTAACGATTGCGCCCGCCGTTACATGGATGTAACGACTTTGTATTGTTCCCTGACGATTGCTCGAATAGGTTGGCACAACGACAGCACCTCAGCGCTGTCGATTGGACACGACAGCAAGGAGCAACATGGGCGTTTTCACCCGGGCTACGGCCTCCCGCTCACGCACCCGCACAGCCACGTTGAGTGGGCTTGCCTTCCTGGGAGCCGGCGCGCTGGTTCTCACCGGATGCTCAAGCCCCGGCGGTGGCGATGGCGGCAACAATGAGAAGCCGGCAGGCGACCTGACCCTGAAGGTGGGAACGCTCCTGCCGCAGACCGGACAGCTGGCATTCCTCGGCCCGCCCGAAGAAGCAGCTGTCGGACTTGCGGTCAAGGAGATCAACGACGCCGACCTTGGCATCACCGTGGATGTCACCTACGGCGACTCCGGCGACCCCGACAACAAGGCGTTCGCGACAACCGTCCCGAACCTTCTGGGTGAAGGCGTCTCCGCCATCATCGGCGCCGCATCCAGCGGTGTGACGAAGCTCGTCATCGACGAGGTCACCGGGGCAGGCGTCATCCAGTTCTCTCCGGCGAACACCTCGGCCGATTTCACCACATGGGACGACAACGGACTGTTCTGGCGAACGGCACCCAGCGACGTGCTCCAGGGTGAGGTTCTCGGCAACCTGATCGCTGAGGACGGCAACGAGACCCTCGGCATCCTGTACCTCAACGACTCCTACGGAACCGGGCTTGCCGGCTTCGTCAAGGAGAACTTCGAGAACGCCGGCGGCGAGGTCGTCGAGGAAGTGTCATACAACGCTGGTGACACGACGTTCGACGCGCAGGTCAGCTCCTTGAAGGCTGCGAACCCGGATGCGATCGCCCTGATCGCGTTCGAGGAGACCAAGACCATCGTTCCTGCGCTGTCCGGCTACCCCGTCGACAAGCTGTACTTCGTCGACGGAAACCTGTCGGACTACTCCGACACCTTCCCGCCTGGCACCCTGACCGGCGCCAAGGGCACCCTGCCCGGGCTCGACACCGATGAACTCGGCGACTTCACCGATCGGCTGCAGGAGTTCTGGAAGGACGAGGGCAACGATGAACTGAAGGACTACAGCTACGCGGCTGAGTCATACGACGCTGTCGTGCTCCTCGCACTGGCAGCCCTCCAGGCCGGAGCCACCGAAGGCAAGGACATCGCCGCAGAGCTACAGAGTGTCTCCGGCGGTGTGAAGGATGAGAAGGGTGAGACGTGCACGAACTTCAAGGACTGCGCGACACTCATCAACGACGGCGAAGCCGTGAACTACGACGGGTACTCCGGACCGATCACCTTCGATGAGAACGGTGACCCGACCGAGGCGACCATCGGTATCCACCAGTACAAGGAAGACAACACCTACGAGCGCATCAACTAGAAGGCCGGGATAACCGGAACGGTGGCCGCGGGGAAACCCGCGGCCACCGTTTGGCTGGACAGCGCATCACTGCACGAAAAAGCCCCGCAGACGCCGTCTGCGGGGCTTTCTCACGCAGGCCCGGTCACTCCTCGTTGTCCTGCCCCAGCGTGCCGAGGTAGAGGCCGATCACCTTCTCATCGTTGAGCAGTTCGCGGCCTGTGCCGGTGTAGGCATCCGTTCCCTGGTCGAGGACGTAGCCGCGGTCGCAGATCTGGAGGCACCGCCGTGCGTTCTGTTCGACCATGATCGTCGTCACGCCGGCCTTGTTGATGTCAGAGACCCGGATGAACGCGTCGTCCTGACGCACGGGGGAGAGCCCGGCGCTCGGCTCGTCGAGAAGCAGGACATGCGGATCCATCATCAGCGCGCGCGACATGGCGACCATCTGGCGTTCTCCGCCAGACAGTGATCCCGCGCGCTGCTTGAGCCGTTTGCCCAGTTCGGCGAAGATGCCGGTGACGAATTCGAGCCGTTCCGAGTAGATTTTCGGGTTCTGGAACAACCCCATCTGCAGGTTCTCTTCGATCGTCAGGCTCGGGAAGACGTTGTTCGTCTGCGGCACGAAGCCGACGCCACGCGCGACGAGCTTGTCCGCTTTGAGCCCGGTGATGTCCTCACCGTTCAGGCGGATTTCGCCTCCCCGCACCCGAACCTGGCCGAAGATCGCCTTGAGCAGTGTCGACTTGCCTGCACCGTTCGGGCCGATGATCCCGATCAGCTCGCCTTTGGCGGCGACCAGGTTGGCCGAGTTGAGGATGTTGACGCCAGGAAGATACCCGGCCGTGAGGTTCTTGACCTCGACGACGGTCTCGGGCGCGAGCGTGGCGCTGGTCACTTGGTGTCCTCCTCTTGGGTGTCCGTGTTGGTGTCTGCGATGTACGCCGACGAATCGGTCAGGCCCACCTCGGCCTCGATATCCGCGAGAAGGTCTTCGACCCCTGCCGTGTTCTCGCCGGAGACGCGACCGGTGACGACCCCGAGATCGACGTCCTGGTGGCTGCCGAGATAGGCGTCGATGACAGCAGCGTCCTGCATGACGCTTTCTGGGTCGCCCTCGGCGACGATCCGGCCTTCGGCCATCACGATGACCCAGTCGGCGATATGCCGAACCATGTGCATGTCGTGCTCGACGAAGAGCACGCTCATGCCCTCCTTCTTGAGGTTCAGGATGTGATCAAGCAGTGACTGGGTCAGAGCCGGGTTCACGCCAGCCATCGGCTCGTCGAGCATGACGAGCTTCGGCGAACTCATGAGCGCCCTCGCCATCTCCAGAAGCTTTCGCTGGCCGCCGGAAAGGCTCGCAGCGAAGTCATCCTTCTTCGTGTCGAGCTTGAACCGCGCGAGGATCTCCATGGCGCGTTCCTCGATCTCCCCTTCCTGCTTTCGCCAGAGCGGTTTGATCAGGCTGGCGAACATGTTCTCGCCGGTCTGCTTCTGCGCCCCGAGTTTCATGTTCTCGAGCACGGTCAGCAGGCCGAGTGCCTTGGTCAGCTGGAAGGTACGAACCTGGCCCATCCGAGCCACCTTGAACGCGGGGACGCCGTTGAGGCGCGTGCCGTCGAAGGTCCACGTTCCCGTGTCCGGTTTGTCGAAACCGGTCAGCAGGTTGAACAGGGTCGTCTTGCCTGCGCCGTTCGGCCCGATGAGCGCGGTGATCGCGCCCCTCGGGATTTCGACGTGCTCAACGTCGACGGCTTTGAGCCCGCCGAAGGTCCGCGTCACGTTGTCGGCGATGATGATCGGGTCGACCTTGGCAACGCCGGGAACAGCCTCGCCGATGTGCAGCCCTGTGGTCTTGACGGGGGAGTGCGCTCCGCTATTGCTTGACAAAGGTCAGCTCCTTCTTGTTGCCGAGGATGCCCTGAGGTCGGAATATGACGATCAGCATGAGGGCGAGTCCCACGAGGATGAAGCGGAGGGTAGCGGCCTGCGTCGTCGACATGAATGGCAGCAGCCCGCTCGATGCCATCGCCGGAAGCACGTTCGACAAAAATCCCATGATCACCCAGAAGATGACAGCGCCGAGCAGCGGGCCGAAGACCGTTGCAGCGCCACCGAGCAGCAGGATCGTCCAGATGAAGAACGTCAGGCTGGTCACGTAGACGCTTGGCACGACCGCGGACGGCAGGGCGAACACCACCCCGCCGAGGGCGCCGAACACACCGCCGACGATGAGCGCCTGCATCTTGTAGGCGAACACGTTCTTGCCGAGCGCGCGCACGGCATCCTCGTCTTCACGGATGCCCTTCAGGACCCGGCCCCACGGGCTGCGCATGAGCAGCCACACCAGAAGCGCGGCGACGATGAGCAGGCCGATGCCGAAGATCCGGACCCACCAGCCGTTCGCGTTGTATTCCCAGGGGCCGAAACCGTATGTTCCCTCGGGGAACGGGTTCGCGGCGCGGAAACCCTCGTGGTAGTTGCCGAGACCGTCTGCAGAGTTCGTCACCTCGTCGAACACCTGCGTCGTGAACAAGAGCCGCACGATCTCAGCAGCCGCGATGGTGACGATGGCGAGGTAATCCGCCCGGAGTCTCAGCGTCGGAATACCGAGGATGAAGGCGAAGACGACGGATGCCAGCATGCCCACGATGATCCCGGCCCACCACGGCAGACCGAAGGTGAGGATGGAGATGGCATACCCATAGGCGCCGAGCGCCATGAAGCCGGCCATACCGAAGTTCAACAGCCCACCGTAGCCGAAGTGGACGGCGAGTCCGAGGGCGGCCAGTGCGTAGGCGATGGTCTCCGGGCTGATCAGCCAGGAGGCGGTGTTCGACAGAATAGCTTCCCAGTCCATGGCGTCCTCCTAACCGATTCTCTCTTTGCGGCCCAGAAGGCCCTGTGGTTTGACGAGCAGGACGGCGATGAGCACGACGAGCGCCCCCACGTATTTGATGTCGGACGGGATCCACAGGGTCGAGAGTTCGACGAGGAGCCCGACGATGATGGAACCCAGCAGCGCACCGAACGCCGTGCCGAGGCCACCGAGCACGATGGCGCCGAAGACGAGCAGCAGGATCTGGGTTCCCATGTCCCATTTGATGCCCGGGCGGAAGTACGCCCAGAGGATGCCCGCGAGGCCGGCGAGCGCGCCGGCCAGGATCCAGACGATGCGCACCACCCGGTCCACGTCGATTCCGCTGGCCGCCGCGAGCGATGGGTTGTCTGAGATCGCCCGGGTCGCCTTGCCGGTGCGGGTCTTGACGAGCCACCAGGCGACCCCGAGCAGGACGACGGCGGATGTCGCCATGCTGATCATGTCTGTGATCGAGAGTGTGACCGAGCCGAACAGCTTGATCCCGGCCTCGCCGGCGCCGGGCAACTGGTAGGTGCCTCCGCCGATGAAGTAGAGGAACAGGTACCGGATGAGGAGGGAGAGGCCGATGGAGACGATCATCACCTGGACGATGCCGATGCCCCTGCGTCGCAGAGGTCTCCACAGCCCGGTATCCAGTACGTAGCCGAACACCCCGCTCATCACCACGGCGACGGGCAATGCCGCCCAGAGCGGGACCTCGAGGTTCACGAACAGCAGCGCCATCACCGCGCCGAAGGTCACCATCTCACCGTGTGCGAAGTTGGAGAGCCCTGTTGTTCCGAAGACGAGGGAGGCGCCGACAGCGGCCAGTGCGAGCAGGAGCCCAAAGTTCAGCCCGTTGACCGTGCGCTCAACCAGCTGGTCGAAAAAGCTTGTCGTCACCCGCACACCCTCACCGAGGAAGTAGTTGACGATCTTCGAGTTCGTCAGCGCGATCTCTGACTCGACCGAAGCGGACCCCTCAGCGACGATGACGCCCTTGGGAAGAGTCTCCTCGTCGAGAGTCACGGTGTATGTGCCCTTCTCAGGCACGCCGATCTTCCACTTTCCTTCGGCATCCGTTTCGACTTCGGCGTTGTAGCCGTTGCCCTCGACGCTGATGGTCACGTCCTCGAGAGGTTTGCTCTCATATTTGACGTTCCCGGCGAAGTAGAAGTCGTACTCGGTGCCGACCTCATCGGCCTGAGCGGGTGCCGCTGACGTTGACTGCAGTATCAGCGCTCCGAACAAAAGAGCGAGGAACAGCAGGATCGTGCGCGTGCGGCGCGGGGCTCGGACGAAATGAGGGGAACTCACTGCACCTCCAGTGCGGGACCGCCAGGCCCCTCGGGCAGGGACCACCAGGTCTCTACGCAACTTTTCGCCAAACGGCTCTGTTTGACGATACGACCCGATTATGACCTAGATGTTTCGAACGTGGGTATTCCTCACCTCAAAGTGCACAGGTCCCGGGCATAATCGTTACCTTTCTGCGGTTAGCATTAACTACCGGTCCCCGTGCTCAGTGTTTTCTAGGCATTCGCCCCATGACGCCGGTACTCCACCGTGAAGGGAAGCAATGGAAACCTCAGACCCGTTCGGCTTTGTCGGACTGACCTATGACGACGTCCTGCTGTTGCCCGGCCACACCGACGTCATCCCGAGCGAGGCTGAGACCTTCTCGCGACTGACCAAACGCATCACGGTCGCGACACCGTTGCTGTCCAGCGCCATGGACACCGTCACCGAATCGCGCATGGCCATAGCCATGGCCCGCCAGGGCGGGCTCGGCGTGCTGCACAGGAACCTGTCCATCGGCGAGCAGGCCGAACACGTCGACCTCGTCAAGCGCAGCGAGTCCGGGATGATCACGAATCCGGTGACCACGACGGCGGATGCCACGGTGGCCGAAGTCGACGCGCTCTGCGGGACGTTCCGCGTCTCAGGCCTCCCCGTGATCGACGGCGAGGGCATCCTCGTCGGCATCATCACCAACCGCGACATGCGCTTCGTCGCCCCGTTCGAGAAGGCGACGACGGCCGTCCGCGACGTCATGACGCGGATGCCCCTCATCACCGCGCCGGTCGGTATCGACCCGGACGACGCGATCGCGATCCTCGCCCAGCACCGGATCGAGAAACTTCCTCTCGTCGACCCGGCAGGCAAGCTCAAGGGTCTCATCACGGTCAAGGACTTCGATAAGAGCGAGAAGTACCCGAACGCCACCAAGGACGACGAAGGCCGCCTCCGTGTCGGCGCAGCCATCGGCTTCTTCGGCGACGCCTGGCAGCGTGCAGGTGCGCTGGTCGACGCCGGTGTGGACGTTCTCGTCGTCGACACCGCGAACGGCGACTCGGCTGGTGTGCTCGACATCCTCCGCAAGATCAAGGCTGACAAGGCGTTCGCCGGTGTCGACGTGATCGGCGGCAACGTCGCAACCCGTTCCGGTGCGAAGGCGCTCGCCGAAGCCGGTGCTGACGCCGTCAAGGTGGGAGTCGGCCCCGGCTCCATCTGCACCACGCGCGTCGTCGCGGGAGTCGGCGTGCCCCAGATCACCGCGGTCTACGAGGCCTCGCTCGCAGCGCGCGAATACGGGGTGCCGGTCATCGCCGACGGTGGACTGCAGTACTCAGGAGACATCGCAAAGGCGCTCGTCGCCGGCGCGGACACGGTCATGCTCGGCTCGCTCCTCGCCGGTTGCGATGAGAGCCCGGGGGAGCTCGTCTTCGTCAACGGCAAGCAGTTCAAGACGTACCGTGGCATGGGGTCGCTCGGCGCCCTGCAGACCCGTGGTGAGAAGACCTCGTACTCGAAGGACCGGTACTTCCAGAACGACGTCCCCAGCGACGACAAGCTCATCCCCGAGGGTATCGAAGGTCAGGTCCCCTACCGTGGGCCGCTCTCAGCCGTCGCGTACCAGCTCATCGGTGGCCTCCGCCAGTCGATGTTCTACGTCGGAGCACGCACCATCGACGAGCTCAAGTCCAAGGGCAAGTTCGTTCGGATCACCCCGGCCGGGCTCAAGGAGTCACACCCGCACGACGTGCAGATCGTCGTCGAGGCGCCGAACTACCGCCGCTGAGGCACGGCGCGCTCACCTTTTCACCCGTTCCGGTCGAACTCATGCGCTACGCCGCGTGAGTTCGACCGGAACGGGTGGGTGTGTTCGTGGATGATGAAGGGTTGCGGTGCGGGGATGGTCGGCGGCCGCAGTCTTGTTTCCGAGATTGCCTGGGTTGGGGCTGCCGCCTTTCGCGGAGCTTCGCTCAGCGCCTTTGGCACGGCTGCGCCTTGCGGGTATTTTCTTCGCTGAAGACCCTCGGCAGGCCCCTCCACGCTCAAACGGTAGGCTGGTCTGGTGAGTATGGAAACTGAGATCGGTGCGTCCAAGCGCGCACGCCGCGCGTACGCTTTCGACGACATCGCCATTGTGCCATCCCGTCGAACCCGTGACCCCGAAGACGTCTCGGTCAGCTGGGGCATCGACGCCTACCAATTCGACATCCCCTTCCTCGCCGCTCCGATGGACTCCGTCGTCTCGCCGACGACCGCCATCATGATGGGCAAACTCGGTGCGCTCGGCGTTCTGGACCTCGAGGGCCTGTGGACACGGTACGAAGACCCCGAGCCCCTGCTCGCAGAAATTCGCAGCCTGCCGGACGCGAAAGCGACGGCACGGATGCAGGAGATCTACTCCGAGCCGATCAAACCAGAGCTGGTCACAGCGCGCCTCGCCGAGATCCGTGCGGCAGGCGTCACCGTCGCCGGCGCGCTCTCCCCGCAGCGCACCCAGGAACTCTATGAAACAGTCGTCGCGGCAGGCGTCGATCTGTTCGTCATCCGTGGAACAACGGTTTCGGCCGAGCACGTCTCGAAGAACCAGGAACCGCTGAACCTCAAGGAGTTCATCTACGAACTCGACGTTCCTGTCATCGTCGGTGGCGCAGCCACCTACACGGCGGCCCTTCACCTCATGCGCACAGGCGCCGCCGGCGTTCTCGTCGGCTTCGGCGGGGGAGCTGCGTCGACCACCCGCGCAACCCTCGGCATCCACGCGCCGATGGCTACGGCGGTCGCTGACATCGCCGGTGCGCGCCGTGACTACATGGACGAGTCAGGTGGGCGCTACGTGCACGTCATCGCAGACGGCGGGCTGGGCACAGCCGGTGACATCGTCAAGGCGATCGCCTGCGGTGCCGACGCCGTCATGCTCGGCACGACGCTTGCCCGTGCGACGGACGCCCCCGGTGGCGGCTACCACTGGGGCACAGAGGCGTACCACTCCCAGCTGCCCCGCGGCCGCCGGGTTGAGGTCGGTCAGATCGGATCACTCGAAGAGGTCCTCTACGGCCCAGCGACCGTCGCCGACGGCAAAGCCAACCTCGTCGGCGCGCTCCGCCGTTCGATGGCGACAACGGGCTACTCGGACATCAAGGAGTTCCAGCGGGTCGAGGTCGTCCTCGCTCCGTACCGCTCCCACTGACACCCGCGCCATCGCTGCTGGTCAGTCGAACATCCGGCGCACGACGTTCGTGTTCGCCAGGTCGAGGAGTTCTTCTCCACGCCCCGACAGGACGGCGCGGATCGTGTAGAGGGTGAATTCCCTTCGCCTGCTCCGCACTGATCGTCGGCGGGATGATCCGTCTTGCGATCGATCAGCGGCAGCAGGACCGCTGCCAGGTCACGGACTGTGCCGACCAGCCCGAGATCGAAAGCGGCGCGCCTGCCGAGTTGCTCACCGCGACATCGAACGGGTTGTCGTACTCGATGTGCTCCTTGCCGCGCAGCGCGTGCACAATCGGAGCTCCGATCGCGTCCGCAAGCGCCAGGACTCCCGCATCGGCGCCGGCGACTCCCGCGCAGGCAAGGACGGTGATCCGTTCGGCGGTGTTGAGCGGACGGGCCGCCTCTGCAGTCCTTCAGTGGACGGGAGCACCGAACTGGAGGTGGGGCGGATCGGCACCGTCCGCGCCTTGACCGCTCGGGACTCGAGGATGTCGCCGGGGATGACGACAACGGCCACCCCGCGACGTTCGATCGCCGTGCGCGTGGCCGATTCAAGGATCCGAGGCGTCTGTTCGGGAGTTCCGGCCATTTCGCAGTAGACACTGCATTCACCCAACAGCTCCTGTGGATGCGTCTCCTGGAAGTCGTTGCTCCCGATCTCGGCGCTGGGCGAGCACGGGCGCGCCGGAACGGTTGTGCACCTCGAGTCCATCGCGGTTCCCGCGAATGTCAGAGCGCCCGCCCCCGGCGCAAGGTAGTTGTGACAGGTGACCGGGTGCGTTAGCGTCGAAGAACATGCAGTGGCGTAGCCTGTCGGTGCCACCCCAAGCGGAATCCCGGAGTCGCGGCAGGTTCGGTTCCGGGTGGAGGCAAGAATGGCTAATCGCAACACCGTTTCTCGCTCGACGAAGCTCGGACTCGAAGAACGCAGCGCCGCGATCGAAGCGCTCAAGACCAAAGAGCTCGACGTGCTGGTCGTCGGTGGCGGAATCGTCGGCGCCGGGAGTGCCCTTGACTCCGTCACCCGCGGACTCTCCACGGGAATCCTCGAAGCGAGGGACTGGTCCAGTGGAACGTCGAGCCGGTCGTCGAAACTGGTGCACGGCGGCATCCGCTACCTGGAGCAACTGGACTTCCGGCTGGTCCGTGAGGCCCTCATCGAGCGGGGGCTCCTGCTTCAGCGCATCGCGCCGCACCTGGTCAAGCCGGTGAAGTTCCTCTACCCGCTCAACCGCCCCGTCTTCGAACGGCTCTACATCGGCGCAGGCATGCTGCTGTACGACCTGTTCAGCTACACCGGCGGCCGTTCACCTGGGGTGCCCCACCACAGGCACCTGACGAAACGCCAGGTGCAGAAGTCGATCCCATCGCTGCGGAACAACGCTTTCGTCGGCGGGCTCACCTACTATGACGCCCAGGTCGACGACGCCCGCTATGTGGCCTCGCTGGTGCGTACCGCATCCTCCTATGGCGCCCACGCGGCCAGTCGGGTGCGGGTGGAAGGCTTCCTCAAGGTCGGCCAGCGTGTCGTCGGCGTCAAGGCGCATGACCTCGAAACGGGGGAGCGCTTCGAGGTTCGCGCGCGGCAGGTCGTCAACGCCACTGGCGTCTGGACCGATGACACCCAGGCGATGGTCGGGGAACGCGGCCAGTTCAAGGTACGCGCGTCGAAAGGCATCCACCTGCTGGTGCCTCGCGACAGGTTCCAGTCGACGATGGGCCTGCTGCTGCGCACCGAGAAGAGCGTGCTGTTCGTCATCCCGTGGGGCAGGCACTGGATCATCGGCACAACAGACACCGACTGGAACCTTGACAAGGCGCACCCCGCTGCGACGGCGGCCGACATCGACTACCTCCTCGAGCACGTCAACAAGGTGCTTGCCGTCCCGCTCACCAGGGATGATGTCGAAGGCGTCTACGCCGGACTCCGCCCACTGCTCGCCGGCGAGTCAGACCAGACATCCAAGCTGTCCCGCGAACACCTCGTCGCCCACTCGGTTCCGGGGCTCGTCGTCATCGCCGGCGGCAAATGGACGACCTACCGGGTCATGGCGAAGGACGCCATCGACGCCGCAGCGGACGCTCTGGACGGAAGGGTCCCCAACTCGATCACCGAGAACATCGCGCTGATCGGCGCTGAGGGATATCAGGCCGCCTGGAACAAGCGAGGGAAGATCGCCCGCGCCTTCGGTGTGCACAAAGTCCGGATCGAGCACCTTCTGAACCGCTACGGCGTGCTCACGGATGAACTGCTCGACCTGATTCGAGAGCGTCCGGAGTTGAACGACGCGCTTCCGGGCGCCGACGACTACATCGGTGCCGAGGTTGTCTACGCGGCCTCCCACGAAGGGGCACTCCACCTCGAAGACGCGCTCGCTCGGCGCACCCGGATCTCGATCGAGGCCTGGGATCGCGGAGTCTCCGCCGCCCCGGTCGCCGCGCGCCTCATGGCCGGCGTCCTCGGCTGGGATGAGGAACGGACCCAGCATGAGATCGCGACCTACCTCAAGCGCGTCGCGGCCGAGCGTGCCTCTCAGGAGCAGCCTGACGACGAATCCGCCGACCGGATCCGTCTCGAAGCCCCCGACATCGTGGCTGTGAGGTGACCGTCGCCTCCCGGGCGTTACCGGCTGGGAGAGCAATCAGGCTCCGTTAGACTTGGCGTACTGCACCCAAGCTTTGAGGAGTCCGGCGATGGTCGATGTTCGGCGGGTCAAGCTCCCAGGAGTCGGCGTTCTGCATACGTTCGTGACCGACGACGGTGGCAAGGTGGGAGTCATCGCTCACCGTTCTGGGCACAGCGACCTGATCACCTTCGCCGACGATGAAGACGGTTCGGATGCCAGCAAGGTGTCACTCCGGCTCAGCGAAGACGAAGCACACACACTGGCCGAGCTCCTCGGCGGGACGCAGATCACCGAGTCGCTGACGGCGCTCGATGCGATCCCCGGTCTCTCGATCGACTGGTTCCGCGTCGACTACGAGGATCACATCGCCGGCCAGCCGCTGGGGGATCCCGCCGATCGCGGCATCGTCGGCCTCACCGTCGTCGCCGTTGTTCGTGGCGAGTCAGCCAACCCCGCACCGTCCAAAGACTTCCGTGTCTTCCCCGGCGACACCCTTGTCGTCGCCGGCAGCCCCGAGAAGGTCGCCAAAGCGTTCGCCTTCTTCCGCACCGGGGAGTCGCGCCTCGCCGGCGCGACTGAAGCTCCGCCGGGAAGCTAAGCGATGTTCGCCGCCGCTGCAGCCGAAGGCTCGACGCTGGGAACGGACCTCATCGTTCTCGGAACCCTGCTTGTCGTCGCTTATATCTTCGGCCGACTCGGCAAACTCATCGGGCTTCCGGCGATCCCGATCTACATGATCGTCGGGTTTCTCGCGAGCCCGAACAACGGCTGGTTTCCCCTCAACTTCGAGAGCGCGTACATCGAACTGATCGCCGTCTTCGGTCTGATCCTGCTCCTGTTCAACCTCGGTCTCGAGTTCGACCAGGACGAGTTCTTCGGCAATGCGGGCAAGCTGCTCATCTCGGGCGGTTCCTACCTCGTGCTGCTCATGGGTGCCGGTCTGATTTTCGGATTCTTTCTCGGCTGGGGTACCAGGGAAGCACTCATCGTTGCGGGCATCATCGGGACCTCGTCCAGCGCGATCGTCACGAAACTGCTGATCGAACTCAACCGGCTGGCCAACCGGGAGACACCGATGATCCTCGGTGTCACGGTCGTGCAGGACATCTTCCTCGCCATCTACCTGGCGATCGTATCTGTTGTCCTCAGCGGCGAATCCGACCCCTGGCTGGTCGTCGGCAAACTCGCCATCGCGTTCACCTTCCTCGTGGTGATGTTCAGCGTCGCGCGCTGGGGCGGAGCCTATGTCAGCCGGCTCTTCCGCACCAAGGACGACGAGCTCTTCACCATCCTGTTCTTCGGGCTCGCGGTGCTGTTCGGTGGACTCGGCGAAGTCCTCGGGGTCAGCGACGCCATCGGTGCCTTCCTCATCGGGCTCGTTCTCGGCGCAACCCGGTACAGCGCGAAAATCGAACACGTCGCGGTTCCGCTCCGCGACGTCTTCGGAGCGTTCTTCTTCCTCAACTTCGGGCTGACCCTCGACCCCAGCCAGTTCCCTCAGGTCGTCTGGCCGGTCGTCTTCGCTGTTCTGCTCACGCTCGTCCTCAACGTCGTCGCCGGGCAGTTCATGGTCAGGCTCTATGGCTTCAGCACCCAGGCGGGTATCAACGCCGCAGCGATCCTGATGAACCGCGGAGAGTTCGCGCTCATCCTCGCCATCCTCGCGCTCACGGCGGGGCTCGACGAGCGCCTGCAGCCCTTCGCCGGACTGTATGTGCTGCTGATGAGTGTGATGGGACCCCTGCTCGCGTCGAATTCCGAACGGATCGGAGCCGCGCTGCTCCACACCAAGAAGGTGCCGGTCAAGCCGCGGGCCCGCAATCCGCTCCTCGAGGAGCAGATCGCGCTCGTCGAAGCGGCGACCTCCGACGAGGGCAGCACCGACACGGCCCGGGCCGTCGACCGGATCGTCGAACAGGCGGGCAGCCAGCCAGAACATGCAGCAGAGCGAACAACGAAGCGAGACGACGATTACTAGCAGCACCAGGACCCCGGACACGGGCGCCACCCCACAGATGACCCTTGCTCGCACGATGCTCCAGCCGCGATGGATCGCGATGCTCCTGCTCGCCCTCCTCGTCGCGGGCGCGTTCGCCTGGCTTGGGCAATGGCAACTCTCACGTGCCGTGATCTCGTCCGAGACCGTCGCGAAACCGACCGAATCCGTCGTCGACCTGCAAACGGTCGCGACGCCGGGCGAACCGCTCCGCGACGTGGTCGTCGGGCAGCTCGTCGATGTCCAAGGCACGTGGGTCGCAGGTGACTTCCTCGTCATCACCGAGCGGGTGAATCTCGGCGTCACCGGCTACTGGGTGGCAGGGCACCTCTCCACCGGGGACGACCGGGACGACCCAGCCGTCGCCGTCGCCCTCGGCTGGTCGGAAGACCGGAAAACAGTGGAAAGGGTCGCGGCGGAACTCAATGCCGACCCCGGCACATCCGTCGTCGAGGTCACCGGCCGTCTCAATGCCTCGCAGGGCCCGGAGGTCCCGGATGAGGGGGAGGACCCATTCGAGCTGAGCACGATGTCCGTCGCCGCCCTCGTCAACATCTGGCCGGACATGGCGGAGCGCCCGATCTACAACGGCTACATCGTGGCCGGGGACGCCCCGGATCCGTTGACGACGATCGACGCTCCCGCGGTGGAGGAGGAGACCACCGTCAACTGGCTCAACATCTTCTATGCCATCGAATGGGCCCTGTTCGCAGGCTTCGCCATCTTCCTCTGGTACCGCCTGGTGAAGGACTCCTGGGAACGCGAACACGAGGAGCGGGAGCTCGCGGGTTCCGGGCTCCGCATCGGAGCCGGGCGGGTAGAATAGACCCATGCCCCTCCAACCTCGAGAGAGAGATCTTCCGCGCATCCCCGCCGCGCTGACGTTCTACAAGGTCTCCTCCATCGTCACCGGTACGCTGCTGCTGCTCCTGTGCGCCGAGATGATCTTCAAGTACGCCTTCGGTCTCGAGCTGGAACTGGGCGGCGCGTACGGGTTCCTCGCCTTCGTGCCGAGTGACAGCCTCCAGGCGATCAACCTCTCGCTTGGCATCCTCATGATCCACGGCTGGGGCTACGTCGTGTACCTCTTCGCCGACTTCCGGATCTGGAGCCTCATGCGCTGGTCGTTCCCGAGGTTCCTTCTCATCGCCCTCGGCGGCATCATCCCCTTCCTTTCCTTCTTCCTCGAAGTGCGCGTCGTCCGTGAGGTGAAGGCGTACCTCGCCTCTCGCGCGGCAACCGCCGACCTCACCCCCGAATCAGTGGAGGCATCCCATTAGCGAGCAGGCCACCAGCGCGCGCCCCGTTCTCGTCGTCGACTTCGGCGCACAGTACGCCCAGCTCATTGCACGACGCGTGCGCGAGGCGGGGGTCTACTCCGAAATCGTCCCGCACTCGATCAGTGCCGCTGAGGTGGCCGAGAAGAACCCGGTCGGCATCGTGCTTTCCGGCGGGCCGTCGAGCGTGTACGAAGACGGCGCACCGGCGCTCGACTCCGCGATCTTCGACCTCGACGTCCCCACGCTCGGCATCTGTTACGGCTTCCAGGTCATGGCGCGGGCGCTCGGCGGCGAGGTGGCCAACACCGGCCTGCGCGAATACGGATCCACCGATGCCGCCCTGTCGACGGATGGCGGAGTCCTCCTCGGCGGGCAGCCAACCGACCAGACGGTGTGGATGAGCCACGGCGACTCGGTCGCCCAGGCGCCCGAGGGCTTCACCGTTCTCGCCTCGACGGCATCCACCCCCGTCGCCGCTTTCGGAAATGACGAACGCCGCCTCTACGGCGTGCAGTGGCACCCCGAAGTGAAGCACTCCGCGTACGGCCAGAACGTGCTCGAGAACTTCCTTCACAATGCCGCAGGGATCCCGTCGGACTGGAACCCAGGCAACGTCATCGCCGAGCAGGTCGACCGCATCCGCGCCCAGATCGGCACCGGCAAGGTCATCTGTGGTCTCTCCGGCGGTGTCGACTCCGCCGTCGCTGCCGCCCTCGTCCACGAAGCCGTCGGTGACCAGCTGGTCTGCGTCTTCGTCGACCACGGGCTCCTCCGCCAGGACGAGCGCCGCCAGGTCGAAGAGGACTACGTCGCCGCGACCGGTGTGCGCCTGATCACCGTCGACGCTCGCGAACAGTTCCTCAACGCGCTCGCCGGCGTGAGCGACCCTGAGACGAAGCGCAAGATCATCGGGCGCGAATTCATCCGCACCTTCGAGAAGGCACAAGCCGATCTCATCGCCGAGTCGCTCGAAGACGACGGCGACCCGATCGCGTTCCTCGTGCAGGGAACCCTGTACCCCGACGTCGTGGAATCCGGCGGTGGCACAGGCACCGCGAACATCAAGAGCCACCACAACGTCGGCGGTCTGCCTGACGACCTCACCTTCGAACTCGTCGAACCACTCCGCACGTTGTTCAAGGACGAAGTGCGCGCCATCGGCCGCGAACTCGGGCTGCCCGAGGTCATCGTCGGCCGCCAGCCGTTCCCCGGCCCAGGCCTCGGCATCCGCATCGTCGGTGAGGTCACCGCCGAGCGTCTGGAACTGCTTCGCAAAGCGGATGCCATCGCCCGCTTCGAGCTGTCGGCCGCCGGCCTCGACAGCGAAATCTGGCAGTGCCCGGTCGTGCTGCTCGCCGACGTCCGCTCGGTCGGCGTCCAGGGAGACGGACGCACCTACGGGCATCCGATCGTCCTCCGCCCGGTCAGCTCCGAAGACGCGATGACCGCGGACTGGACCCGGCTGCCGTACGACGTGCTCGCGAAGATCTCGAACCGGATCACCAACGAGGTGGAAGGCGTCAACCGGGTCGTACTGGACGTGACGTCCAAGCCGCCGGGGACGATCGAGTGGGAGTAAGGATTTGCAGCAAAAGGACCGGTTCAGCTGAGCCGGTCCTTTTGCGTTTGACGAGGGGGAGCCGGTTTGCTCTTCAGCTCAGGCGATGAGCGAGAACGCATCCGCCACCCGCTGCGCAGCGCACGTTATGAAGGAGATCGCACGGTTATCAGGACCGTTTCGCTGATTCTGTCCTGTTAAACGTTCGATCTCCTGATTATGGTTCGAGTAACCGACGCGGGGTAAGGAAAACGGCGGCTGGCTCGGACCACCGCTGCGTCACCGGAATCTCGCCACACCTTGCGGATCGCGGGACGGCACCGAAACCGAAAATAGGTGCCTGGCGCGTCGAATGGGGCTGCCGCACCCGCGCTCACGAATTCACCCGATCCGGACGGGTACACGCGGCGCACCGGGTGAGTGGGCCCGTAACGCGTGAAGAGGCATCCGCGTCGGGCGTGGCGGATCCGCCCCGGCCTCTCTAGCCTGCTGCCTTTCTTCTGCGCCTGGGCGGGGTGAGGCCGAGGGCGTATCTGTCAGAGCGCACGAGAATGACACCCGCGAGGATGCCGACGCCTCCGAGGAGCTGGAGGAGCCCGGGGAGCTCGGCAAGCAGCAGCCATGAGGCGAGTACGGCGAACACGACCTCCGAGAGTCCGACGAACGACGCCAGCCGCGTGCCCAGCCGGGCCGTCGCGACAATGCCTGTGACGTACGCCGCCGCTGTCGAGATCAGCGCCAGGGCGAGGATCGGTACCAGCCAGGAGAGTTGAACGCCGAGCATCGTCACATCGGATGTCGAGAACGTCATCGGGAGGAGACCGGTCGCACCGCACAGAGCGACCGTGACGGTTCCGACGACGAGGCCGCCCCCGGCGAGCACGAGCGGGGGAAGGTCATCGCTGACCCGGGTCCCGAGCACGAAGTACGTGGCCAGCGACACCGCCGCGAGCAGCGCCCACGCGACGCCGAGCGGATGCACCGTCTGCGCACCGGTGAGGTCGAGCACGCAGACCATGCCGAGGATCGCCACAACAGTGCCGAGAATCGTGAGTGCTCCCGGGCGACGCCGGGTGCGGGCCCAGACCAGGAGCACCAGCAGCACAGGCGCCAGATACTCGATGAGGAGCGCCACGCCGACCGACATGTAGGACACGGCGTTGAAGAACCCGACCTGGGCGCCGGTGATCGCCACGATCCCGTACAGGACGATGACCTTGCTGCTTCTGCGCAGGGTGCCCCATCGGCCGCGCATCGCAAGGAGGGTGGGAACGAGAAGGATCAACGCCGCTCCACCGACCCGGAGGAGGACGGCAGCTCCAGGTGACCAGCCCGAATCCATGAGCGACTTGGCGAACGGGCCGCTCAGGGCGAACATCAGCGCGGAGAGCAGGGCGACGGCGATCCCGGCCGCCTGAGCGCGCGAGGCAGGCCGGACGGCATCCGTCAGGATGGTTTGCGTTGTCATGGTGAACTCCGCCTCGGAGTGCTCTGTAAGGAGCAAAAAGGGTTATGATCATGACCGTAGACCCGAAGGGTGTCAGGAGTCAACATGCTTTTTGCACATGACACTGAAGTGTCGCTCGCCACCACCGCCGCGCTCATCAACACGCTCCCCGGTGCGTCCAACAGCGGTACAGACGAGCTCGTGACCCCGGAGCACCTCGCCGCGTTTCTCGACCGGTTCGAGTTCACCGGATCACGGACGGGGGATGCCCCGGAGCTGGCCGAGATGCGGGCGTTGCGACCCCGGCTCCGCAAGTTGTGGACCGGCGACGAGGGCGCTGTGGTGCAGCTGGTCAACGAGCTCCTTCGTGAGGCCGAGGCGTTGCCCCAGCTCGTGAGACACGACCACTGGAACTGGCACCTGCACGCAACGTCCGCGACCGCACCCGTCGCGCAGCGGGCGCAGGTCGAAGCGGCGATGGCTGTTATGGACCTCGTTCGTTCCGACGAGCTGTCGCGGCTGCACGAGTGCGCCGCCGAGGACTGCACTGCCGTCGTCGTCGATTTGTCGCGCAACCGTTCCCGCCGGTACTGCGACGTCGGCAACTGCGGCAACCGGGCCAATGTGGCCGCGTATCGGGCTCGAAGCGCAGCGTCGAGAAAGGCGGCAGCCTCAACTCAGGAAATCTCTGAGAGGTGACGGCGACCCAGCCAGCTCGCATCGTGGCCCCTTGTGAACCTTTCAGACCTCAGCGCTCAACGATGCTGCAGGGCTGCAGGGCGAAGAACTGAGCGAGGTCGGCAACCTAAGCCTCGTTGACGGTCGCGCCGGCAAAGCCCTCCACGCCGGCAATGCCCTCCAGGCGTGAACGGCGCGGAACTCCGGTACGAAGAACGTCGATGCGGGGCGGATGGGTTCGGGACTTCATGGGCGATCCTGTTTCCCTGAACAACGGAGAAAAGAAAACCCCCGCCGCACCG
>NZ_JAODMP010000032.1 GCF_025464835.1 Mycetocola sp.
GGTCGCACGGTTAGCAGGACCGACGTCGCGAAAGCATCCGGTAGATCGTGCGATCTCCTCTTAATCGTGCGAGCTGTCGGCACCGGAGAAGACCAAAGGCGCCGAACTCAGGCGGGCGACAGCATTCTGTGCCGAGGTTGTGGTCGGGCGCCCATGGGCGCCGGTGCACGATGCCACCGCCGTCCCCGCGATCGCAGGACTCTCTACTCGGGAACGACGGATGCCCACGCCGCACCGTCGAGGACGTGCTGGCGCCACTGCCGCACCACCTTCGCCGCCCCGATCCCCATCACGCCCACAAGCCGGTCCCCGCGCCGGAACAGCGCGACCATCCGCTTCTCGTCGAACGAACCCTCGACGACTCTCACCTCGTCGTACCCCCGCAACCAGCCGTGCACCTGTAGTTTGAGGTCGAACTGATCGGTCCAGAAGTACGGCACCGAGGTGAACGCATCAGGCTCGCCGTCGAGAAGACGCCGTGCGACGTGCATGCCCTGCTCGGTCGCGTTGGTGCGGTGCTCCACCCGCATGAACTCGTCGAATACCGGATTGCACCAACGGGCGGCATCCCCGGCGGCGTACACGCCGGGTGCCGCAGACAGGTCGGGGGCACACTCGATGCCGTCGCCCAGCGGGATGCCGCTTCCCTGCAGCCAGTCGAGGTCGGGTGCAGCTCCGATCGCCACGAAGACCACGTCGGCCGCCAGTCGTGTTCCATCCGCCAGCTCGACGCCTGTGACGACGCCGCCCGTCTCGACGAGCGACACGACGGCGGACTCAGGGCCCATCCGCAGTGCAACGCCGTGAGCGCGGTGCAGTTCGGCGACCTGGCCGCCGACATCCGCGCCGAGGCTCCGTTCGAGCGGCGTGGGCGCTGCGCTGACGAGCGTCACGTCGACACCGAGGCTTACAGCGGTCGCTGCCACTTCGGTGCCCAGGAATCCGCCACCGACGACAACCAGTCGCCTGCCCGATTGCAGTTCCGCCCGCAGCGTGAGTGCGTCGTCGACCGTGCGCAGCGTATGCACGCCACGCAACTGGGAGGTGCCCGGCAGCTTGCGCGGCTGCACCCCGGTCGCGAGCACGAGCTGGTCGAACCCCAGTTCCGTTCCGTCGGAGATCGTCACGCGTCGGCCCGAGAGGTCCACCCCGGTCGCTCGCACCCCTGAGCGGATGCTGACGCCCAGCTCGGCGAGTTCGTCCTGCGTCTTCAGCAGCAAACGTTCCCCCTCCCACTCACCGGAAAGCAGCTGTTTCGACAGCGGCGGTCGATCGTATGGGGAGTGCGCTTCCGCGTCGACGAGGGTGATGTCGCGGTCGTACCCGTTCCGCCGCAGCGCGGCCGCGGTCGTCAGGCCGGCGGCCGACGCCCCGACGAGAACGATGCGGGAGGGTCCGACCGTCATCAGTCCTCGAGCAGGCGGAGGGCGGCGGACGGGCAACTGAGAACGGCGTCACGCACCGCTTCGTAATCCTCGGCACCGGGGTTCGGGTTCAGCAGGATGACCTTGCCGACCTCGTCATCCTGGTCGAAGACAGCCGGGGCGATATTCACGCAGACGCCGGCGGCGACACACACTTCGGTATCAGCAATGACCTTCATCGGGACCTCTTCCTTCGGCGGCGGAATTCGCTCACCTACTTCAATTCTGCCAGTCTCCGATGTGCGTTCGACGCGACCGGACGGAACCCGGACCGGTCAGGAGGACGCGCGTTCCAGCATCCGGTGCATGATGTGGAGCCCCACAGGGCCGCGAGTGGGGGAGTCGAAGGCGTCGGGCACCGTCGCGAGGATGCGGAAGCCGAGCGACTGCCAGAGCGCGATCGCCCCGGTGTTGGTCTCCACGACGGCGTTGAACTGCATCGCCCGGTAGCCGTCGCGAGCTGCCTGGTCGAGAACATGCGCTGCGAGCGCCCGGCCGACACCTCGCCCGGTGGCGGCGGGAGCCACCATGAAACCGGCGTTCGCGACGTGCGCCCCGGCGGCAGGCTGATTCGGGTGCAACTCCGCTGTGCCGAGAACCGCGCCTGACTCGTCGACGGCGACGAACACCCGCCCGCCCGCCTTGCCCATCCACCACACCCTGGCATCCTCCTCAGCGGTGTCGGCTGGCCAGCAATACGTTTCTCCGGCGGCGACGATGTCACGGAGGAAGGGCCAGATGCCCGCCCAATCCGGGTCGCCGGCATCCCTGATGTGCATGCCATCACGCTACCGGGGCGGTGGTAGCGTCGGAACCTCGCGCCACGATCAGGGAGAAGGATGCCACAGCAGCACACCGCGGGACGTTGGGTCCGGTTGGTCCTGATCGGTCTTGCCGCCGGTTTCCTGTCCGGGCTGTTCGGTGTCGGGGGTGGCATCCTCATCGTCCCGGCGCTGTTGCTCCTGGTTTTGGACGACCAGCGGATCGCGGCTGGAACGTCGCTCGCGGCGATCGTGCCGATGTCGATCGTCGGTGTCGTGAGTTATGCGCTCGGGGGTTCGGTGGACTGGGTGGCGGCGGCCCTGCTGGCTGCCGGTGCGATCATCGGCGCTCAGGTGGGCAGCCACCTGCTCAGTCGGCTGCCGCGGCGGGCGTTGCGCTGGGGCTTCATCGCCTTTCTCCTCGTGGTGATCGTCAGCCTGTTCCTCGTGATTCCGTCGCGCGATGCGTCGATCGAGTTCACGGCCGGATCGGTGATCGGCCTCGTGGCGCTCGGCCTGATCACCGGCGTGCTGTCCGGCCTGCTCGGGATCGGCGGCGGGGCCGTGGTCGTGCCGATGCTGATTGTGCTGTTCGGGGCGAGCGACCTCATCGCGAAGGGCACGAGCCTGCTGATGATGATCCCGACCGCTCTCTCCGGCACCATCGGCAACGTCGTGCGCAAGAACGTCGACCTCCCGGCGGCGGCGGTGATCGGGGTCTCGGCTTGCACAACGACGGCTCTGGGGGCCGTTGTCGCGGCCGGGATCTCCCCGCAGGCGGCGAACATTCTCTTCGCGGCCTTCCTCGCGGTCGTCGTCACGCAGCTGATCGTGAAGGCCGTGCGGTCGTCCTGATTTCTCCAGCTAGCGCTACCCCTACCCGTTCGGAAACGGGCCTCGGTACCCTTTCGGGAGAGCCGCCGCCGACGTGCGGCCGTAACCGGAAGGAAGCACATGGCATCCCTGGATGAACTGATGAGCCAGATCCCGATGAGTGACGTGGCTGCGAAACTCGGTGTCGACGAACGGACCGCCCGCGCGGCGGTCGAGCAGGCTCTTCCCGCGCTGGTCGGCGGTCTCGAAGCCAATGCGAAGGATCCGGGCGGCGCCGCATCGATCGAAAAGGCGGTCACCAGGCACTCCCCAGCCCTTGTGGACGGCGGAGTCGACCTCGACGAGGTCGACACGAACGACGGCGAGAAGATCGTGTCGCACATCTTCGGCCCGAACACAGAGCAGGTCGTTGCGACGCTCGGCGCACAGCCCGCAGCGTTGAGCGGTCAGGGACTCGGCCCCGTGATCGGCAAATTGTTGCCGATCCTTGCTCCCATCGTGCTCAGCTACCTCGCCAAGACGTTCCAGGAACGCAAGCCGACGACCGAGACCGTTCAACCCACCGAGCCGATGCAACCCAAACAGCCCAGGAAGGAAGCCGAGGGGGGACTGGGCGGCATGCTCGGCGATCTCCTCGGTAGAGGAACTTCATCGGGGTCGACCGGTGGCGGCATCGGTGACATTCTCGGCGGGCTCCTCGGCGGTGGCAGTTCGAAGGGCGGCAGCTCCGGCGGCATCGGTGACATTCTCGGCGGGCTCCTCGGCGGCGGCCGCAAGTAGGGCAGCGCTACCCGGCGTCCCGAGAGGCGCCGGGTAGGCTGGATTCCGTGTCAGTGAACCCCGAACTCCAGGGCCGCGTCTTCGCGCCGGCCCCGCCCTACCTCGTCGGTCGTGAGAAAGTGCGTGAGTTCGCTCGCGCCGTTTTCGCCGACTCCCCGATCAACCTCGACCCGGATGCCGCGAGAGCGGCCGGTCACGCGGACGTCGTCGCACCCCCCACCTTCCCCGTCGTGATCCAGGAGCACACCCTCGCCCAGCTGCTCGGCGAGCCGGACGCGGGCATCGACTTCACCCGGGTCGTGCACGGCGACCAGCGGTTCAGCTACTCCCGGCCGATCGTTGCCGGCGATGAGCTCACCGCCACCCTCACTGTCACGAGCGTGAAGACCCTGGGACCGCACGCCATGGTGACCGCGTCATCGGAGATGCTCGACGCCTCCGGCGCCCACGTCGTCACCGCCATCTCCACCCTCGTCGTCCGGGGCGGCGAATGAGCGCGCCGCGGCTCGACTCGCTGAGCGTCGGGGATGTCGTCGCCGAGCGGGAGTTCGCGCTTACCCGGGATTCCCTTGTGCGTTACGCCGGGGCATCCGGCGACTTCAACCCGATCCACTACCGCGACGATGTCGCGTTGTCCGTCGGGCTGCCCGGCGTGCTCGCCCACGGCATGCTGACGATGGGATTCGCCGTTCAGCCGATCGTCGAGTGGGCCGGTGATCCCGCGCGGATCGTGGACTATCAGGTCAAATTCACCCGTCCGGTCGTGGTCGACCCCGAAACAGGAGCGGCCGTCACCGTCACCGCGAAGGTCGGCGCCCTCACAGACACCACCGCCCGCGTGGACCTCACAGTCACCTTCGACGGGGCGACGGTGCTCGGCAAGGCCCAGGCCGTCGTGAAGCTCGGTTAGGCGATGACGACACTTCTTTCCGATCTCACAACGCTGCGCGTCGGTGGTCCGGCCGAACGGCTCGTGCAGGCGACCACACGCGAGACGCTTGTGGCAACGGTACTCGACGACTGGGCGAACGGCGAAGAACCACTGATCCTCGGTGGGGGCTCCAACACCCTCGCCGCCGACGAGGGCTTCGACGGCACTGTCGTCCAGGTCGCGACGCGCGGCATCGAGCGGTTGGAGTCGGCGCCCGGCAGGGTACGGCTCCGGGTCGAAGCAGGAGAGTCGTGGGACGAGCTCGTCGCCTTCGCTGTCGGGAACGGATGGAGCGGAATCGAAGCTCTCACCGGCATCCCCGGGTCGAGCGGTGCCGCACCGATCCAGAACATCGGCGCATACGGCCAGGAGCTCGAGAGTGTGCTCGTCTCCGTCGATCTGCTGGACCGTGACCTGCTTGAGGTTGTGCGGGTGCCGGCGGCGGAACTCGCTCTGGGCTACCGGACCTCGGTGCTCAAACGGCACGGCGGGTCGGTTCCCGAACGGGACGGCGTCGTCGTCGCTATCGAACTGGATCTCTCCGACGATGCCGGGCTCAGCGCCCCGATCGGCTACGCCCAGCTTGCGACCGCCCTGGGCGTCGAGCTCGGCGCGCGGTTGCCGATCGCCGACGTCCGCCGCACCGTGCTCGGCCTGCGATCGTCGAAGGGGATGGTGCTCGACGCGGCCGACCCCGACACGTACAGCGCCGGATCCTTCTTCACGAACCCGATCGTCTCGGAGGCCTTCGCGCGAAGCCTTCCGGCGGATGCTCCGCGCTGGCCGATCACGGAAGACCACGAGCCGGACGTCGTCATTCCTCTGGAGGAGTGGCATGGTTCGGTCCCCGCCCCGTCGTTCGAACACGACGCGCAGGTGAAGCTCAGTGCCGCGTGGTTGATCGAGCGGTCAGGCATCCGTCGCGGATTCCGGCTGCCGGGCTCCCGGGCCGGGATCTCGACGAAGCACACCCTCGCGATCACTAACACGGGTGGGGCGACCGCCGATGAGATCGCCGCGCTCGCCCGGTTCGTGCAGGCCCGCGTCGCCGCGGAGTTCGGGGTCGTGCTGCAGCCCGAACCGGTCTTCGTCGGCGTCTCGCTGTAGTTTCGGCCCGCTCGGCCCGCTCGGCCCGCTCGCCCGCTCGGCCCGCTCGTCCGCTTGTCCGCTTGTCCCGCTCTGCCCGCTCGTCCGCTCGCCCCGGCCGACGGCATCCGTGCTCTGTCACCTGGGGTTGACTCCAAATTCAGCAACCACGTCCAAATTCAGCAGAACTGTCGCGACACGCCGTATGGGAGCGCTCTCGTGCGGCGTGTCGAGCAAGATCTGCTGAATTTGGAGTGATCTCCTGAATGTGAGGTGGGACGAACGGATGCCGCCGGCTGGCGTCAGCCGAACAGCTTCTGCAGCCGCTGCACCCCTTCGAGGAGTGGCTCGTCGCCGAGCGCGTAGCTGAATCGAAGGTAACCGGACGGCCCGAACGCTTCACCGGGCACGGTGGCGACCTCAGCCTGGTCGAGGATCAGGTCGGCGAGCTCGAGGGAAGTCGTGGGCGTGACACCGCCCCATTCGCGGCCGAGCAGTGCCGAAACGTCGGGGTAGACGTAGAACGCGCCCTCGGGCGTCGGCGTGCGGAAGCCCTCGATCTTGTTCAGCTCAGAGACGATGACGCCGCGGCGGCGGTCGAACGCCTGGCGCATCGCATCGACGTCGTCCTGTGGCCCAGTCAGGGCGGCGATCGCCGCTCGCTGGGCGATGTTGTTGACGTTGCCTGAGAGGTGCGACTGCAGGTTCGCGAGCGCCTTGATGACGGATGCCGGTCCGACGGTCCAGCCCACCCTCCAGCCGGTCATCGCATAGGTCTTCGCGACGCCGTTCACGAGCAGGGTCTGCTCGGCGAGTTCCGGCACGGCTTCGACGATTGATACTGCCTTCGCGCCGGAGTAGGTGAGGTTCTGGTAGATCTCATCGGTGATCACCCAGAGGTTGTTCTCGAGCGCCCATCGTCCGATCAACGCGGTCTCCTCCGGCGTGTACACGGCACCGGTCGGGTTCGACGGCGACACGAAAAGCAGCACCGTGGTGCGATCGGTGCGGGCGGCTTCGAGTTGCTCGACGGTGACCTTGTAGTCCTGGGAGGCATCCGCGAACACGTCGACGGCCACACCGTCAGCGAGCGCGATGACCTCGGGGTACGTGGTCCAGTACGGCGTCGGCACGATCACTTCGTCGCCCGGGTTCAGGAGCACCTGGAACGCTTCGTACACCGACTGCTTGCCGCCATTGGTCACGAGCACCTGGCTCGCGGATGCCGCGAGACCGGAATCCCGCAGTGTCTTCGCCGCGATCGCCTCCCGCAGGTCCGGCAGCCCGGCGGCCGGCGTGTAGCGGTGATTTTTCGTGTCCCTCGCTGCGGCAATCGCGGCTTCGACGATGTGTGCGGGGGTGGCGAAGTCCGGCTCGCCAGCCGCGTAACTGATCACAGGGCGGCCCTGTGCCTGCAGCGCTTTTGCTTTGGCATCCACTTTCAGTGTGGCCGACTCGGCGATGGCGGAAATCTTCGTGGAAAGTTTCGGTGTAGTGCTCACCCTGAAAGGGTATCGCGTGCCGTATGCGCCG
>NZ_JAODMP010000048.1 GCF_025464835.1 Mycetocola sp.
CGGAGATCCGCTCAGAGTTCTTTCTGGAGCACCGTGAGATCGGGATCGTCAACGTCGGCGCGGCCGGCACGGTGCAAGCAGACGGCACCGACTATCGGATGGAACCTGAGGCGGTCCTCTACCTGGGCCGCGGGACCCGGCAGGTCGTGTTCACGTCAGACGACGCCACTACCCCGGCGAAGTTCTATGGATTCTCTGCGCCCGCGCACACAGCGTTCCCGAACAAGCTTGCAGGACCCGACGAAGGCACGATCCGCGAGCTGGGCGACCAGCTCACCTCCAACGCCCGGAAGCTTCGGCAGGTCATTCACGAGAATGGCATCCGGAGCTGTCAGGTGGTCATGGGGGTGACCCGCCTGCACCCTGGAAACATGTGGAACACATTGCCGTCGCACACTCATGAACGCCGCACCGAGTTCTACCTGTACTTCGACGTGGCCGCTGACGCGCGGGTGCTGCACCTCATGGGGGAGCCAAGCGAGACGCGTCACCTTCTGGTCGCGAACAACGACCTGGTCATGTCGCCGAGCTGGTCGATCCATTCGGGTGTCGGATCGCGCGCGTACGCATTCGTCTGGGCGATGGCAGGGGAGAATCAGTCGTTCGACGATATGGATCACGTGCAGATCACCGAGCTGGTGTAAGAGTAGAGGGGACTGACAGGGAGAGCCCAGATGGAGTCGTCAACCGAGATGCACGCACCAGCGTCAAGCGCGAACCAGAAGACGCTGCGCATACTTGAGGTGGCATTGCTGAACGAACGTTTCACCGACATCGTGACCAAAACCGGTCTGCCGAAATCGACGGTGCACCGAATCCTTGCGTCCCTGATCGAAGAGGGATTCCTCTCCGGCGATGCTGAACGCGGGTACCACGGGGGCTCCCGGTTCATGGCATTGGCAGGGCGCGTGCTCTCACGCGTCGACATCTCGCGTGTCGCCGCGCCGATCGTGGATCGACTCGTTGCCGAGGTGGACTGCACAGTGCATGTCGGAGCGCTCTCGGGTCATGAGATGGTCTACGTGATCCGCACCGATTCATCGAAGCCGTACCGCATGCGTTCACGCGTCGGCTTGGCCATTCCCCTGCACTCGACAGGAATGGGGAAAGCAGTCATGGCATCCTGGCCGGATGACCGGATCGCCGAGTACGCCGCGCGGACAGGTCTCCCCGCCCGCACCGACTCGACCATCACCGATCTCGGGCGGCTTCGTGAGGCGCTTGCTGACGTCAGAAAGCTGGGCTACGCCCTCGATCTCGGTGAGAACGAGCTGGGTACCGTCTGCGTGTCCGCCCCGATCTATGACCACACCGGTGAAGTGTCGCACGGCCTGTCTGTCTCGTCGATTGCTCTCGAGCACCCCGGGAGGTCGATCGAAGAACTCTCACCGCAGGCAATCGCGGCCGCGAACGAAATATCCCGGTCCCTAGGGGGGCTGCGCTAACCGGTCAGACCGGTTTTGCCTCGGCTGCCGCACGAGCCGCGGCTGGCAGGGCCTCGATAATCCGTGAGAGCACCCGTCCATCATGGGCGGCGGAGACGAACCACGCCTCGAAGACGCTCGGTGGAAGCGACACCCCGCCGTCGAGCATCGCGTGGAAGAACGGCGCATACCGCCAGGCTTCCTGCGCCTGAGCTTCGGCGTAATTGCGCGGCCGCTCGTCGGCGAAGACGAAGCTGAACAGGTTGCCTGCACGCTGGACGACGTGAGCGACACCTTCACGGCTGAGGGCTTCGGACACCGCCTCGGAGAGCACCGCGGATGCGTCGTCCAGGCCCTGATAAACGGCCGGCGTCGCTCGCTCGAGGGTGGCGAGCCCTGCCGCGACGGCCACCGGGTTCCCGGAGAGTGTTCCGGCCTGATACACCGGTCCCTGCGGGGCGAGATAGTCCATGACGTCGGCACGCCCACCCAATGCCGCAAGCGGCATACCACCACCGATGACCTTGCCGAAGGTGAACAGATCCGGTGTGTAGAGCGGGCCGTCCGCGAGCGACAGACCCCAGTAGCCCGACGAACTGACCCGGAAACCGGTGAGCACCTCATCGAGGATGACGAGCGCCCCATGCTCATGCGCCAGCTCGTGCAGCGCGGCGTTGAAGCCCGGGTCCGGCGCGAGGACGCCCATGTTGGCTGCCGCCGCCTCGGTGATGACGGCGGCGATCTGGTCGCCCCGCTCGGCGAAGACGACCCGGAGAGCATCGAGGTCGTTGTATGGCAGGACGAGAGTCTGCGCAGCGATGGCGGCAGGGACACCGGCGGACCCCGGGAGAGCCAGTGTGGCGAGGCCGGAGCCGGCCTCGGCGAGCAGCCCGTCCGAGTGGCCGTGGTAGTGACCGGCGAACTTCACCAGGAGGTCACGTCCGGTGAAGCCCCGGGCGAGCCGGATGGCCGTCATCGTCGCCTCGGTACCGGTCGACACCAGCCGGAGCTTTTCGATCGGGGAAACCCCGAGTGCCGAGACCCGCTCCTTGACGAGCTCGGCCAGTTCGGTCTCCGCCGGCGTCGACGCGCCGAATGAGAGGCCGCGGGCGGCAGCATCCTGCACAGCGCGCACCACATCAGGGTGGGCATGGCCGAGGATCGCAGGCCCCCACGAGCCGACGAGGTCGATGTATTCCGTGCCGTCGGCATCCGTCACCGTGGCACCGGATGCCTCCACCAGGAACCGGGGAGTGCCGCCGACGGAGCCGAACGCTCGCACCGGTGAATTCACCCCGCCGGGAATGGAGAGCTTCGCGCGGCTGAAGAGATCGTCGTTGTTCATCGCAGCCATCCTGCCAGTTCGGTCGCCCAGTAGGTCAGGACCGCATCGGCTCCCGCCCGGCGGATGCTGACGACGGACTCCTCGATCGCACGGCGGCGGTCGATCCAGCCGTTCTGTGCCGCGGCCTCGATCATCGCGTACTCACCGGACACCTGGTATGCCCAAACCGGAATATCGCTCATCGCGGCAACGTCGGCGAGCACGTCGAGGTAGCTTCCCGCCGGCTTGACCATGACGATGTCTGCGCCCTCGGACATGTCGAGCGTCGATTCACGCATGCCCTCACGCCGGTTGGCCGGATCGAGCTGGTAACTGCGGCGGTCTCCGCTGAGCTGGGAATCGACGGCCTCACGGAATGGACCGTAGAAGGCCGAGGCGTATTTCGCGGAGTAGGCCAGGATAGCGGTGTCGACGAAGCCGGCTTCGTCGAGAGCGGTGCGGACGGCGTCGACCTGCCCGTCCATCATGCCGCTGAGTCCCAATATGCTCGATCCGGCATCCGCCTGGACCAGTGCCATGTCGACGTAGCGCTCGAGAGTGGCGTCGTTGTCGACGCGGCCGGAGTCGTCAAGCACGCCGCAGTGCCCGTGGTCGGTGAATTCGTCCAGGCACAGGTCGGTTTGCACGACGAGGGCATCGCCGACCTCAGCGGCAATGGCGGCGGTCGCCACGTTCAGGATGCCGTTCGGGTCGGTCGCCTGCGAGCCGATCGCGTCCCGGATCGCCGGGACGCCGAACAGCATGACCCCACCGACGCCGGCTGCCGCGGCATCCCCTACCGCCCGTTTGAGCGAATCGAGCGTGTGCTGCGAAACACCGGGCATCGAACTGATGGGCACGGCGTCGCTCACACCCTCGCGGACGAAGAGGGGGAGGACGAGTTCCGCCGGATGCACCCTGGTCTCGGAAACGAGGCGGCGCATGGCGGGGGTCTGGCGGAGTCTGCGGGGACGAATCACGGGTACGTTCACCCGTTCAGCCTACGCGTCGGCGGCTGAACTCCTCCCATATGCTGTCGCCTTCGGCGGGAGCAGGTGGATCAGCGGTCCAGCGCCGCGTCGGCAGCGCTCGGCGCCTCACCGGCCTCGACCAGCGCCACCATGGTGTCGAGCAGCGCTGCGACCGTCTGGTGCCGCGAGACGACATGAATCTCGAGGCCCAGGTTGGCGGCGTCCTGTGCTGTTCTCGGTCCGATCGCCGCGACGAGCGTCGACTCGGGAAGTTCACCGAACTGTTCGACGACCTGCTGTGCCACGCTGCCGCTGGTGACGAGGATGCCGTTGATCCGGCCGGAGCGAACGTCGGCGATCACCTCCTCAGCGACGGGCTCACCGATGGTGCGGTAAGCGACGACCGACTCGACGTCGTGTCCGGCGCGGACCAGGCCCTCGGTGAGCAGCGGCTTGGCGATCTCCGAACGCAGGGTGAGGAAACGTTTCGGGTTGGGCTCGAGCCGGGTGAGCTCCGAAAGCATGCCCTTGGCCGAGTTGTCCTTGGCCGGGACGAGATCGACCCGGTATCCGACCGCCTGCAGTGCGGCTGCGGTCGTCTCACCGACGGCGGCGACGCGAGTGCGCTCAGGGATGCGTACCCCTTGCGAATGCATCACGTCGACGGTCGTCGCGCTCGTCACGGTCAACCAGTCGAAGGCGCCGTCCGCGAGCGCGGCCAGGGCCGTTGTCAGCCGTTCAGGGTCTTCGGTCGGCGCGAAATTTATCATCGGTGCGACAACCGGGGTCGCCCCGCGGGCGCGAAGGTCAGCAGCGACGCTGTCACCCCACGGTCCACCGCGAGGCACGAGGATGCGCCAGCCCTTCAGCGGCTTCGATGGTGCGGGTGTGGACATGATGACTGCCTTCAGCTCTGCCTGAGGGGCGCGAGGGTGGCCGCGCCCTGGGCCAGCAGTTCGTCGGCAAGGGCGCTGCCTACGGTCTCCGCCGTCCCTATGATCTCGTGTACGGCTGAGGTCACGAAAGCGGCCTGCCGGTTGAGCCTGAGCGTACCCGATCCGTCGGGCGCGTAGACCGCTGCGGTGAGACTGACCCCATCTGGGGTAACGATCGCGTGGGCCCCGATGGGGGCGGCGCAGCCGGCTTCGAGCCTGGAAAGCACTGCGCGTTCCGCCGTTGCGGCAGCCCGGGTGTCCTGGTCTTCAATCGCCTCGAGAGCGGCGATGACGTCGGCATGCCCGTCCCTGTCGTCGAATACCGCGGTGCGCACCTCGACCGCGAGCGCACCCTGGGCCGGGGCGGTCGGCCACGCCTCGAGCTCGAGAAATTGGGTGACGACGTCGAGCTGCCCAAGGCGGCCGAGACCTGCCGCCGCGAGGACGACCGCATCCAGTTCGCCTGAAGAGACGAAGCCGAGCCGGGTTCCCACATTGCCGCGGATGTCGACGACCTGCAGGTCAGGGCGAACCGCGGCAAGCTGGGCGGCGCGGCGCGGCGAGCCGGTGCCGACACTGGCTCCGCTGGGCAGCGTCTCGAGGGTGAGGCCGTCCCGTGCGCAGATCGTGTCCCTGGCGTCGGCCCGCACCGGAACAGCGCCGACCCTGAGCCCGGCGTATGCGACGGTCGGCAGGTCCTTCATCGAGTGCACGACGATGTCGCATTCCCCGCGCAGGAGGAACTCACGAAGCGCAGAGGCGAACACCCCGGTGCCGCCGAGGCTGGACAGCGATTCACGCGACACATCACCGTGGGTGGTCACCGGAACGAGCTCGGTGTCCACGCCGGTCGCCGCCGTGATCGCACGGGCGATGTCCCCCGTCTGCGCCAGGGCGAGGGCGCTGCCCCGTGTTCCGATACGCAAGGTCATGGCTGCAGCCCGGCAAGGGCGGGTTTGAAGCCGAGTCGGACGTTCTCGCAGCATCCAGGACGGCACACGTCGTACCAGGGGCCGAGCTCCGTCAGCGCAGGCCGGTCCTCGACGGGCACGCCATCGCGGCGCTCGAGTACGAGGTCGATGAGTCCGGAGACGTATGCGGCGTGCGTGCCGGGCGTCGGCACGCGGACGGAGTACAGCTTGTTCTCTTCGGCCGACTCGGTGGCCTCGTTGTCGAGGTCCCAGAGCACTTCCATGTGGTCGCTCACGAAACCGAGCGGCACGATGACGACGGCGCGGATGCCGCGGGCGGGCAATTCCGCGATCGCGTCGTTGATGTCCGGCTCGAGCCATGGCATGCTCGGCGGGCCGGACCGTGACTGGTAGACCAGCTGCCAGGCGAGTTCGCCCTCGAGAGCGAGTTCTCGCTTCACCGACTCGATGACGACCTCGGCGACCGCGTTGTGCTGGGCGGCGTATGCGCCACCCTCACCGAAGCCGCGTTCAGCAGGCCCGGACTTTGCGGCGTCCGTCGAGGGGATCGAGTGGGTGGAGAAGAGGATCTCGACCTCGGAGAACAGGTCGATGCCGGGGTTGTCGCGCTGGATCTGGGTGAGTCCGTCGCGGACGCCGTCGATGAACGGGGTGACGAAACCGGGGTGGTCGAAGAACTGGCGCACCTTATCGATCGCGATGTGCCCGAACAGGCTGGTCTCGTCGAGCGCGATGGCGAAGTCCTCGCGGTACTGCCGGCAACTGGAGTAGGAGGAGTACGCGCTCGTCGCGATGGCGATGAGCTTGGTGTAGCCGCGCTCGTTCGCCTCAACGAGTGCGTCGCGCAGGTACGGGTCCCAGTTGCGGTTGCCCCACAGCACGGGCAGGTCGATGCCACGGGAGGCCAGCTCGGCCTCCAGCGCTGCCTTGAGCTGCCGGTTCTGGTCGTTGATCGGGCTCACGCCGCCGAAGTGGCGGTAGTGGGTCGCGACCTCCTCGAGGCGTTCCTCGGGGATGCCGCGGCCACGGGTGACGTTGCGAAGGAACGGGATGACGTCGTCCTGGCCCTCGGGGCCGCCGAAACCGGCGAGCAGGATCGCGTCGTAGGCGACGGGCTCGGTGATGTGCGGTTCGCCGGACGCCGCCGCATCCGTCGCGCCGAGGACGGCGTCAGTCATTGCAAAACCTCGGGGATCTCGGTGGTGGCGATTCGTCGCCCTGTGTAGAACGGGACCTCTTCGCGGACGTGCCTGCGGGCATCCGTCGCGCGGAGGTCGCGCATGAGGTCGACGAGCTCGAGCAGGTCGTCCGATTCGATCGGGAGGATCCACTCGTAGTCGCCGAGCGCGAACGCCGAAACCGTGTTTGCGATGGCACCGCGGAACGCTGCACCCTTGCGGCCATGATCGGCGAGCATCTTGCTGCGTTCTTCGTCCGGCAGCAGGTACCACTCGTAGCTGCGCACGAACGGGTACACGGTGAGCCAGCCCTTCGGCTCGATACCCCGCAGGTACCCGGGGATGTGGCGCTTGTTGAACTCGGCCTCACGGTGCACGCCCATCGCATTCCACGTGGGGAGCATCGGTCTCAGGATGCTTGTGCGGCGGAGCACACGGAGGGCGCGCTGGAGGGATTCAGCGGTGTCCCCGTGCAACCAGATCATGAGGTCGGCGTCTGAGCGGAGGCCGGAAACGTCGTAGAACCCGCGGACGGTCACACCGTCGGCCTGGATGCGGGAAACGGCGCCGTCGAGCTCAAAGACCGCGTGATCGCTCAGCGTCGCACGATGTTCTGGATCGCGGCGGAGAACGGCCCACAGCGTGAAGCCGGTCGGGTTCTCTTCGGGTTCGGGGTTGTGCATGGGGGATGGTGCCTCGGCAGAGGCCGGGTGAGTCATACCTAACATCATCACCCTTTCTCTCCTACTATCCAAAACGCTTGCCCGTGGAAACGAAGCTTTCACAGGCAAGCAGATCGCCCTTCGACAAGCTCAGGGACCAAACGCGGCACGCTTGCGGCCTTGTACCGAGATCTCGCAGTTCGTGTGCACGCGCGGTTAGGCAGAAGTTGGCACGCCCAGCCGGGCCCACCGACGCGTCCGCAGGCAGCCTTGCTCAGGAACCGCCGCGAAAAGGATCCTGAAGACCGTACGATCTCTCGGGAGAGCGGCGAAGCGGGCAGCTACCGTGCGATCGCCCGCACGATGGCCCACGCCGCCGTACCGGCTACTGCGGCGATCGCGGCGATTCCGCCCACGAACGCCGCAGGGTTCTCACGCTGCAGTTTCACAGCGGCGACCCGGCCCCGCGCGACGGCGCGAGACACCTTGCGCGGAACGTTGAGTTTGTCCTCGATGGCGTTGAGGGTGGAGACGAGTTCTGCGCGTGCCTGCTCGGGCGTTGGTGAACCGAGAGGATAAGCAGGATCAATAGCGGTCATATTCGCCCTCTCCCTTCACAGCGCGGATGTCTTTCTTGAGGCTCTCAATTGGATTGGGGTCTGCGTTCATCTTCTTGAAGAAGCGGAGCCCGATGAGCGCCAGCACAACGGCGATCAGCAGGAAGAGCACGAACACGATGAGGGCGGAGAGCCACGCGGGCAGCACCAGCGACAACGCCAGGATCGCAACCGCAACCAGAGTACCGATCGCGAAGAACAGGAAGATCAGGGCGAGGACGACGAAGACGGCGCCCTTGCCCGCGTAGCTGCCGAGGTGCGCAGCCTTGGTCTTGACCTGGTCGATCTCGGCCTTGATCAGGTTCGACACCAGAGCGGGCACGCTGCCGACCAGCGCAGCCAGCGGTTCCCTGTTCTTGTCGTTCACGGTGCGATCCGTCATGAAAGAACTCTCCAGACGCCTAATTGGTGGTGCTTGAGGTCGATGCGCCCGTCTGCCCGGGGATCGGGGGCGTGTAGGAGGACGCGTCGGTCGTCGTGGAAGTGGACGACGCGGACGAGGTACCTGATGCACCCGACTTACGGCCGGCCGTTCCCTCGCCGCTGACGGCGTCTGTCACCTTTTTCACACCGGCGAAAAGCGCCTTGGGGAGGCCACTGGCACGAGTCTTCGCGAAGCCCTCCACGCGTTCGACCTTCTCCTGGACGGCGTCGGTCTCCCACACCTTGAGCCAGTTCTTCTTGATCTGCTCGTAGCGTGCACGGCCCGCACGGGATCCGAACACGTATCCGGTCGCCAGACCGGCCACAAAAATCAGCTTGCCACCCATGTTCACTCCTTTTCGTCGCGGTTCCAGCTTGACCAGCGTAGACCCTACTCGCCCGTTTCGTCCGGGCTGGTTTTGCCCATGCCGGTTCTGGTATGCCCGTCGCCGAGCACTCCGGACTCCAGGTACGAGCTCGCGACGAGATGCCTGATGCGAGCGGATGCCGCGAGCGCGTCAGGTACGACAGAGGCGAGTCCCGTGCCCGAGAGCCAGGCCCCCGTGACGTCCAGATCGCCAACGGCAAGCGCTGCGGCGCGCAGCGCTTCGGCTCGTTCTCGCTGGCCGAGTGCCGCCCCCGGCAGAGTGCCCGCCCACACAGTTCGAGTGAGACCAGCCACCTGTGAGTCGTCGATGGGGACGCCGAGGATCTCGGCGGCATCCCCGATGGCGATGCTGCGCACGTCGGCGTCTGGGAGGCCGATCGTCGGGTTCGGGACGCCCTGCCGGCCGTACGACAGGCGGATCACGTGTCGGTGCGGATGCGCCGCGCCCGCCGCCGAGCGCAACCACTCCCATTTCGCGGTGGAGTGCGTCAGCGCCTTGGCGAGGACGGAGGAGCGCTCCGCCTCCGCGACGAGGACGCCGGTGCCGCGAGGGGCGGCGTCGAGCGCGACCGTGTCGAGCACCAGGGTCACCAGCTCGACCAGAGGAGTTTCGGTGGGCGTCGCCGCAGCGATCTCGGTCGAGAAGGGCGACAGGAGCCGGAGCGCCTCGGCTTCTGGTGTGGCGAGGATCACGTAGTCCGCGTCCAGGACGCGCTCATCCTCCAGGGTGACCTGCCACGACGCGCCGGCGGCGGCATCCTCGCTCGGGCCGGTGGCCGACATCCGGGAGAGTCCTGTCGCACCCACCCCGACGAGCAGTTCTCCCTCTCGGGAACGGATCTCCGCGACGAGGGCGTCCACGAGCGTCGACATGCCACCGCGAAGGCCCTCGACTGCCGAACCGGCCGGGGCAGCGGCACGGAGCATCGCAACGGCGCCGGAGAGCGACCCGGCCACGGTCAGCGCCCGGTTCAGTCCGGGGGCGGCGCGAGTGACGTCGAGGTCGTACGGGTCGGCCGAGTACACCCCCCTGGTGACCGGGGCGACGAGCGATTCGAGAACGACTCGTCCCATCCGCCGCTCCACCAGTTCGCCCAAATTGTGCTCACGACCGATGGTGAGGACCGGTCGGATGCGGTCAAGGTAGGCCCGCACGGCACCGCGCCAGCCGATCACCCGCCGGACGTCGTCGGCTAGCGGATTGGACGGGATGCCGAGCAGCCCGGCCTTCGGCAGCGGCACCGATCGGCCATCTGGCAGGCGCACCCACGCGCCGGCTGTGGCAGGGGTGACGACCGCATCAGCCAGTCCGAGACTGTCGACGAGAGCACGTACCGTTCCTCCGCGGGTGGCGTAGCTCTCGGCGCCGGTGTCGACACGGATGCCGGCCACCGTCTCGGTCGCGACGGATCCGCCGGGAGCCTGCGCACGTTCGACGACCGTCACCCTGATCCCGACCCTCGCGCAGTCGAGCGCTGCGACGAGCCCGGCGGCCCCGCCGCCGATCACCACAACGTTCCGCGGTTCGATCATTGTGCGTGCACGAATTCCACGATGCGGGTGAGCACGGCCGGATCGGTCTCAGGAGGAACGCCGTGTCCGAGGTTGAGCACATGCGAGGGGGCGCTGACGCCGCGTTCGAGTACGTCACGAACATGGGCCTCGAGAACGGGCCACGGCGCAGCCAGAAGCGCCGGGTCGATGTTTCCCTGCACAGGTACGACGCCGCCGAGTCTCCTGGAGGCCTCATCGAGCGGGACCCGGTAGTCGACGCCGACGACGTCAGCGCCGATGTCGTGCATGGCCTTCAACAGCTCGCCGGTCCCCACGCCGAAGTGAACGATCGGCACCGTGTGAACCTGGGCATGCGCACCCTGCTCGGCTGCTTCGGTGGTGTAGCTGAGGTCCCGCACGTGCTCGAGAGCACGGGCGGATGCCGGCGCGACGTGGCGCACGTAGTCGTCGAGCGAGAGCGCCCCGGCCCACGAGTCGAAGAGTTGCGCCGCCGACGCACCGGCAAGTACCTGAGCGCGGAGGAACCGACCGGTAACCTCGGCAACCCATTCCATCAGCCGCGACCAGGCCTCCGGTTCGGCGTGCATCAGCGTGCGCGCGTGGATGTGGTCCTTGGACGGGCCCCCCTCGACGAGGTAGGCGGCGAGGGTGAACGGCGCGCCCGCGAAACCGATGAGCGGTGTCCTGCCCAGCTCGGCCACGGTGAGCCGCACCGCTTCCTTCACCGGCAGGAGGCTGTCGTCGAGAACGGACGGGTCCAGGGAGACGAGCTCGTCGACATCCGCTGCCGTTCGCACGGCCTTACCGAGCACCGGGCCCTTACCAGGCACGATCTCGACGTCCAATCCCACCTGCTTGAGCGGCACGACGATGTCGCTGAAAAAGATCCCGGCGTCGACGCCGTGCCTGCGCACCGGCTGCAGGGTGATCTCGCTCGCCAGCTCGGGGGTGAGGCAGGCGTCGAGCATGGCGTTCCCGACGCGCAACTCGCGGTACTCAGGGAGCGAACGACCGGCCTGACGCATGAACCACACCGGCGTGACGTCCGGCCGGGTGCCGCCATAAGCGGTGATCAGCCGTGAATCGTGGGTGAGTCCTGCTTCGAGCGGGTGATTCTGAGAAAGCTGCACGGTCTCATTGTGTCAAAGTCCGCGCGAGCTGTCGGGCCCCCCAGGAGGGAGCGCCGCGCGCCCCGGATTCTGTGAGCGTTCCCACGGCGGCGGAGTACTGTCACCCCATGGCAACGAAGCACATCCTGGTCACCGGTTCAACGGGTTACGTCGGCGGCCGGCTCGTGCCGCGACTGCTCGCGGCAGGCCACAGGGTGCGGGTACTCGTGCGGTCGCCTGAGAAACTCCTCGACGTCCCGTGGGCCGACCGGGTAGAGGTCGTCAAGGGCACCCTCCAGGACCGGGATGCCATGGCAAGCGCCAGTGAGGCAATCGACGTCCTCTACTACCTCGTGCATTCGATGACCGGGCGTGGTGACTTCGAGGTCGAGGAGCGGAACGCTGCCGAGAGCGTCGCAGCAGCGGCGCGGGATGCGGGCGTCTCGCGGATCGTCTACCTCGGTGGTTTGCATCCGGACTCGGCCGATCTCTCCCGCCACCTGCGATCGCGGGTCCTCGTCGGGGAGACGCTGCTCGCGTCCGGCGTACCGACTGTCGCGTTCCAGGCCGGTGTGGTCATCGGTTCAGGCTCGACCTCGTTCGAGATGATCAGGCACCTCACCGAGGTGCTTCCGTACATGCCTGCGCCGAAGTGGGTGCGCAACCGGATCCAGCCGATCGCCATCCGTGACGTCCTCCATTACCTGCTCGCCGCGATCGACCTGCCGCCGGAGGTCAACAGGACGTTCGACATCGGCGGCCCTGACGTCCTCCGTTACGGGCAGATGATGAACGGCTACGCCGTCGAAGCCGGGCTCCCCCAGCGGGCCATCGCCGCCTTGCCTGTGCTCACCCCATGGCTCGCGTCACAGTGGGTGAACCTCGTCACCCCCATCCCGCGAGCCATCGCCGTGCCGATCGTCGAGTCGCTCCAATTCGACTGCGTCATGCGCGAGCACGACATCGATGAGGTCATCGCCCCTCCCGAGGGTGGGCTCACCGGTTATCGTCGTGCCGTTCGGCTGGCGCTTGCCAGAATGCGAGACGGCGACGTGGAGACCAGCTGGCAGAATGCGTCGGTCGACGGGGCACCGAGCGATCCGCTGCCCAGCGACCCGGAATGGGCGGGGCACACCGTCTTCACCGATCTCAAGGTGCGGGAGACGGATGCCTCGACTGCGCAACTCTGGACGGTCATCGAGGGGATCGGGGGCGACAACGGCTGGTACTCGTTCCCGCTCGCCTGGGCGCTCCGCGGCTGGCTCGACAAACTCGTCGGCGGGGTGGGTCTTCGCCGCGGAAGACGGCACGCCCAGGAATTGCAGACCGGGGACGCCCTCGACTTCTGGCGAGTGGAGGCCATCGAACACGAGCGCCGGCTGCGGCTGCGCGCGGAGATGCGCGTGCCGGGCAAGGCATGGCTGGAGATGGAGGTCGAGCCCCGCGACGGGGGCGGTTCCCGTTACCGCCAGCGGGCGGTGTTCTTTCCCATGGGACTCTCCGGCAGGCTGTACTGGATCGCGATCCTGCCCTTCCACGGCGTCATCTTCAACGGCATGGCAAACCGCATCACGCTCGAGGCGGAGAAGCGTCAGGGCTGACCGGGGTAGGCGCAGGCGCCCCAGAGGCCGCGGTCCGCGACCTGGGCCTCCGCGCCGAGCGCGTCGAATTCGGCCTTCCGCGAGTGAGGGTCCCTGTACGGTTCCGCGAAGCCGCCGCGAATCAGCAACGCCTCGACCGAGTTCCAGGTTCCGCCATCCCCGGGCACCCACACGTAGCGGAGCAGACGGCCGTGACGATCGGTGTCACCCTGGCTCGGGTCGGAGTCGAGGCTCACCGTCGCTCCGGTGAGCAGATCGGTGACGTAGGCGGATGCCTCTGGACCGAAACACTCGACTGGGGCGTTCGGCGCGACCGTCTCCGGGGTATCGACACCGACGAGGCGGACGCGTTCGTCACCTTCGCCTCGATTCACCACGAGGGTGTCGCCGTCCACCACGCGAACGACGGCCGCCGACTCAGCGGCAGCGGACGGAGCGGCTGGCGGCACCGCGGGGAGAACACCCGGCTCCACGGGGACCGGAGGGATTCCCGGAATCGGGACGTCCGGCCGGGTCGAGACGAGAAGCGCACCGATGGCGAGCACGCCGGCGATCAGGATGACGGTCAGTCTTCGGAGCATCGTTTCCCCTTCGGCTGCTGCCCGTCGATCCTACTGGCCTCCTCCTGAACCTGGGTCTGCCGGCGCACTGAGGTCGGTGAGGAACCGGACGACGACGTTGCGCTCCTCACTGCTGAGCCTCGCGGCCGCCTCGAATCGTCGGGCGTGTACCCGGCCGACACTCTCCCTCGCGTCGGTGCGTGTGGCATCCGTCACGGTGATCATCAGGGCGCGGCGATCGGTCGGATGCGGCGAACGGAGCACGTGACCGGCCCTCTCCAGCCGGTCGAGAAGTTTGGTGGTCGACGCCGTCGAGATCCTCAGCGTCTCGGCGAGGAGCCCCGGCGTCACAACGGCGCCGGCGTTGCGGGAGGCCATCAGAAAGCGGAGCGCCTTCATGTCGGTCCCGTTGAGCTTCATGTGTTTCTGCGAAGCCTCACTCATCGTCTGCTCTGCTTCCCTCCAGGTGCGGAGAGCGGCGAGCACACCCACGATGGAATCGACTTCGGCGTCGTCCATCGCGGTGCGGTTCACGAGTTCCTGGGTGGGGTCGATGACGCGCGGATCGAGCGTCCAGGCCGTTGAATCGGGAGGTGTGCGATCCGGGGTCATTGGGCTATTCTACGAGAAAGCCACGTGCTAATCTATTTACTCGCCCGGCTAGATAAATCGGAGAACCATGACCGTTCAGGAGACGATCGAACGCGTCGTGCTTCTCGATGCCAACGGCGAACCGGTCGGATCCGATCTCAAGTCGACGGTTCACACCGAGGACACGCCTTTGCATCTCGCGTTCTCATGCCACGTCGTGAACCGGTCAGGCGACGTGCTCGTCACCCGTCGAGCCCTCGGCAAGAAGACCTGGCCGGGTGTCTGGACCAACTCTTTCTGCGGCCATCCCCAGCCCGACGAGGCACCCACCGACTCCGTCTCCCGCCGGGCAGCCCACGAGCTGGGCCTCGACATCACCGCCCTGGAGCTCGTCCTTCCGGACTTCCGCTATCGCGCGGTCGACGCATCCGGCATCGTCGAAAACGAAATCTGCCCGGTGTACGTCGCCCGCGTGGACACCGACCCCGTCCCCAACCCTCATGAGGTCATGGACGTCGCGTGGGTCGACCCCGTCGTTCTCGGTGAATCGATCGCGAGGACGCCCTGGGTTTTCAGCCCATGGCTCGTGCTCCAGGCTTCACAGCTTGAGTTGCTCGGCGGAACCCCGGCCCGATCGGCTCCGCAATGACCGGAGTGCTCACCGACTTCGCCGGCACGGGCGTGCATGAGGCGGTTCAGGACCGCCTCGACACGTTTTTCACCGACCGGATCAGCCTCGCCAGGGCATACGGCGACAACTATCGGCTCCTGTGGGAGGCGGCACGGTCCGCGAGCCAGGGTGGCAAGATGTTCCGCCCCGCCCTCGTCGTCGGTGTCTACCGGGATCTCGGCGGAACCGACGAGAACTCCGCCCTCCGTATCGCCACCGCCTTCGAGCTGCTGCACACCGCTTTCCTGCTCCACGACGACGTGATCGACCGCGACCTCGTCCGTCGCGGTGTTCCCAACCTCGCCGGTTCATTCGCCGCGGATGCCTCAGCCAGGGGCGCAACGGACGCGGCGGCCGAAGCGTGGGGGCAGGCATCCGCGATCCTGGCCGGTGACCTGCTCATTCAGGCGGCGCAAGGCTTCCTCGCCCGGCTCAGCGCCCCGGAACAGACTCGGTCGGATCTGCTCGACCTGTTTGATCGCAGCATCTTCGTCACCGCCGCCGGCGAACTGGCGGACGTGGCGTTCAGTGCCGGCATACGGCTGCCATCGCTTGTCGACGTGATGGCGATGACGGAGCAGAAGACTGCGAGCTACTCCTTCGAGGCACCGCTCAAGGCCGGAGCGATCCTCGCTGGAGCGAACCAGGACATGCTCACCATCCTCGGCGAGTTCGGCCGGCTGGTCGGCGTCGCGTTCCAGCTCCGCGACGACCAGCTCGGCGTCTTCGGCGATGCTGAGCTCACGGGAAAGAGCGTTCTCAACGACCTCCGCAACCGCAAGGAGACCCCGCTCATCGCACACGCACGCTCGACTGCCCGGTGGCCGCAGATCGAAGAGGCCCTCTTCGACCTGGCAACGTCGAACGATGATGGGGCCTCGGTCAGGACCGCCCTCGAGGAGTGCGGCGCCAGGACCTTCGTCGACTCACTGATCGACGACCACGTGAGTCGTGCCGAGAACATCCTCTCCGACTCGAAGCTTCCTCCGGCTCTCGTCGGACACTTGCGCGACGTCGCCAGGCACGCCGTGGTGCGAGCGGCATGAAGGCTCGAAAGCCTGCGTCGAGCGACCTCTCCCTCTATTCGCGCGTCGCGCATCGGAGCTCCTCGCGGATCATCCGCGACTACTCCACCTCCTTCCGGATGGCCTCGCGACTGTTGTCCAGGGACGTCCGCAAACGTGTGGAGGACATCTACGCGCTCGTCCGGGTGGCCGACGAGGTCGTGGACGGCGCTGCGGAGCAGGCGGGCCTCGGGGTCGACCGGCAGCGTTCACTTCTTGATGCCCTCGAGGCGGAAACGAACGCGGCCCTCGAGGACGGTTACAGCACGAACCTCGTCGTTCACGCCTTCGCGATCACGGCACGCGAGAGCGGCTTCGGTATCGATCTCACCGCCCCATTCTTCGCTTCCATGCGGCGTGACCTCAGCGCCGTGGAGTTCACAGAGGCCGAGCTTCGCGAATACATCTACGGTTCGGCGGAAGTCGTCGGACTGATGTGCCTGCGCGTCTTCCTCCGCGGTCGCCCGACCGAGGACGCGAAACGCCTCCGCCTGGAGACGGGGGCGAGACGACTCGGCTCCGCATTCCAGAAGATCAACTTCCTCCGGGACCTGGCAACGGACTGGAGCGCGCTCGGCCGAAGCTACTTTCCCGGCGTCGACCCAGGGCGCCTGACCGAGGCGCAGAAGCTCGCGCTCGTCGCCGACATCCGGGCGGACCTCGACGCCGCCGGATCCGTTCTCCCTGAGCTTCCCGCGAATTGCCGCCGCGCGGTCGCGGCAGCGCACGGACTGTTCAGCGTTCTCACCGAACGGGTGAGGGTGACCCCGGCCGACGAACTGCTGGCCACTCGGGTCCGGGTTCCCGCCGGCACGAAGCTGGCCGTCCTCGCCCGCACGATGCTGCCGGCACGGTCGCTGTGAGCGGCGTGCCCGCAGGCCGCTCCGCGGTCGTGATCGGTGGAGGCATCGCCGGCCTCGCCACCGCAGGGCTCCTCGCGAAGGAAGGCTTCTCGGTCACGCTGCTCGAGGCCAGGGGCCGGCTCGGTGGGCGCGCAGGCAGCTGGGAGAAGAGCGGCTTCCGATTCGACACCGGGCCGAGCTGGTACCTCATGCCCGAGGTTTTCGACCACTTCTTCCGGCTGATGGGCAGCTCGGCCGCCTCGGAGCTCACGCTCACGAAGCTCGATCCGGGTTACCGCGTGTTCTTCGAGAAACACGACGAATCGATCGACATCGCCGCCGACCGCGAAACCAACCTCGACACTTTCGAACGGATCGAACCGGGCGGGCGCGCCGCACTCACCCGCTACCTGGCATCCGCCCGTGACACGTATCAGATCGCGGTGAAGCGTTTTCTGTACAGCACCTTCCAGTCCTACCGAACCGCTCTCACCCGTGACGTCCTCGGCCGCACCGGTCGGTTGGCACGGCTCCTGCTGCAGCCACTGGATACGCTCACCTCCCGTTCCTTCGCTGACCCACGACTGCGCCAGATCCTCGGCTACCCCGCGGTTTTTCTCGGTTCGTCGCCGTTCGCGGCCCCGAGCCTCTATCACCTGATGAGCCACCTCGACCTGGAGGACGGCGTCTACTATCCGAGCGGCGGCTTCACCGAGGTGATCTCACGCATCACCGCCCTGGCAGAGGTGGCCGGTGTGACGGTGACAACGGATGCGACGGTGACGGCGATCACGACCGACGGCGGCAAGCGGGCCCACGCCACCGGGGTCCTGTACAGCGACGCAACGGGCACCGACCATCGCCTCGACGCCGACGTCGTGGTGTCAGCGGCGGATCTGCACCACACGGAAACGACGCTCCTGCCGCCGGCGCTGCAGAGCTACCCCGAGAGCTGGTGGCGGAACCGCGTTCCGGGTCCGGGTGCCGTGCTCGTGATGCTCGGCGTCGAGGGTGCGCTGCCCGAGCTCGCCCACCACAGCCTGTTCTTCACCGAGGACTGGCAGGACAACTTCGAGCGAATCTTCGGCCGGGTGACGTCGATCCCTGACCCCGCGTCGATCTACGTCTGCCGGCCGAGCGCGACCGATGACACCGTCGCCCCCGCCGGTTCTGAGAATCTCTTCGTCCTCGTTCCTGTGCCAGCCGACCCCGCGATCGGCTCCGGCGGGGAAGACGGGACCGGGTCGCCGGTGGTCGAGGAGCTCGCAGACACGGTCATCGCGCAGATCGCCTCGTGGGCCGGCATCCCAGACCTCGCTGAGCGCATCGTCGTCCGCAAGACGGTAGGGCCGCAGGACTTCAGGGAGGACCTCAACTCCTGGCGCGGAACATCCCTCGGCCCAGCGCACACCCTTCGGCAAAGCGCGTTCCTCCGCGGCAAGAACGCCTCGGCGAAGGTGGACGGTTTGTATTACGCCGGCGCAACGACCGTGCCGGGGATCGGGCTCCCGATGTGCCTGATCAGCGCCGAACTCGTGCTCAAACGCATCCGCGGCGACGTCAGCACCGGCCAGCTCCCCGAGCCGCTATGAGCGTCCTCTACCTCGTCGTGCTGCTCGCCTCGATCGGCTGCATGGTCCTGCTCGACCGCCGCTTCTCCCTGTTCTTCTGGCGGGATGCCCGTCGCGCCGGTCTTGTCGTCTTCTCGGGGCTTCTCTTCTTCGTGCTCTGGGACCTGCTCGGAATCGGGCTCGGCATCTTCTACCGTGGCGAGACCGAATTCATGACCGGCGTCGTCGTCGCTCCTGAACTGCCGGTTGAGGAACTTTTCTTCCTGGCCTTCCTCAGCTACCTGACAATGGTGCTACTCACCGGGGCCGACGCCCTGCTTCGGGCCCGGGCGGGGCGACGATGACGTATGTCTCTCTCAGCGTCGTGTTCCTCGTGATTGCCGCCGCGGTTCTCGCCCTCGCGCTGGCCGTGTCACACGACCGGCGCGGGCTGGTTCACCGGTGGTGGCTGCCAGCCGTCTGCTCCGCTCTCGCGCTGGTGGTTCTCACGGCGGTGTTCGACAACGTCATGATCGCGACGGGCCTCATGGTCTATGAGCCGGACCATCTCGCCGGCGTCCTCATCGGCGCCGCACCGATCGAGGACTTCGCCTACCCGGTCGCCGGGCTCCTGCTACTGCCTGCTGTCTGGCTGCTTCTCGGCCGGCGATTCCAGAGAGGCGCCGGTGTCGACGAATAGCCCCACCCGCATCGCCGGAGCCCTGCTGCTCTCGTCGCGGCCGCTGAGCTGGATCAACACGGCATTCCCGTTCGCCGCCGCCTACCTGCTCACCGCCGGCTCGGTCAACCTGGCCTTCGTCGTCGGCACACTCTTCTTCCTCGTGCCGTACAACCTGGCGATGTATGGCATCAACGACGTGTTCGACTACGAATCAGATCTCGCAAACCCGCGCAAAGGCGGGATCGAGGGCGCCGTCCTGGACCGCAGCCTGCACCGGTGGACCCTTCTCGCCGCTGCGGCGACCTGCATCCCCTTCGTCGCGGTGCTCCTTCTGCTCGGCGGTCCCGCGTCCTGGCTCGTCCTTGCGATCAGCCTGCTCGCGGTGGTCGCATACTCGGCTCCCGGACTGCGATTCAAGGAGCGGCCGTTCCTGGACTCGGTGACGTCGAGCACTCACTTCGTCAGCCCGGCCGTTTACGGGCTGGTCCTCGCCGGTGCGACACCAACCCCGGGCCTGTTCGCCCTGCTTGCCGCGTTTTTCCTCTGGGGCATGGCGAGCCACGCCTTCGGCGCCGTGCAGGACATCCTCCCCGACCGTGAAGGGGGCATCGCCTCGATCGCCACAGTGATGGGTGCAAAAACGACCGTTCGGCTCGCCCTCGGCGCGTGGACGACGGCGGGCGTCCTCATGCTGTTCACCGAATGGCCGGGTCCACTCGGCGCTCTTCTGGCACTCCCATACCTTGTTGCGGTCCTGCCGTACCGCTCCCTCCGGGATGCCGATTCGGAGCGGGCGAACCGCGGCTGGAAGCACTTCCTCTGGCTGAATTTCGTCGTCGGCTTCCTCGTCACCATGCTGCTGATCGCGTGGTCCCTGCTGCGCATATAACTCCTCCTGAACGCTCCGCGGCGAGAGGTCTGCTGCAGCAACACGAAAACGGCGCCGTGTGCCGCAGCGGTCGAGGCGGAGTCACACGCAGCATCCGTTCCAGCGCCGGATCCGCCCTGAGCGGACGGGCGCCAGTGTGGGCAGGAGCACCCGGTCGGGGAATGTATCCTTGACTGGTGCTCATGTGTCTGACGGCGAGTCACAAAAACGCCTCCTTCGACCTCCTCGAGCGTCTCTCCGGGGGCGCCGAGTCGGTCGCCGAACGCATCACCGAGCACGCCGAATGCGTCGCCGGAGCCGTCGTCATCTCGACGTGCAACCGGTTCGAGGCATACATCGACCTCGACGAGCCGATCACGGCAGGCCAGCAGGTCGGCGTCGAAGCCGCGACCGCCGCGATCAGCGCGGCCTCGGGCATCCCGGCGGATCAGCTCCACTCGACGTGGAGCGTCCACACCGACGAAGCCGCCGCCAGGCACCTCTTCGCGGTTTCGGCGGGGCTCGAGTCGGTCATCGTCGGCGAGGGCGAGATCGCCGGCCAGGTGCGCCGCTCGCTGGAGACCGCCCGGAAAGCCGGAACAACGACGAGCGACCTGGAGCGGCTGTTCCAGCGCGCATCGCAGACCTCACGCGGCGTCAAGAACAACACCCCACTCGGCCGGGCCGGCCGCTCGATCGTGCGCCTCGCACTCGATCTGGCCGAAAGCCGCATCATCGACTGGTCCGCCGTTCGCGTGCTTCTCATCGGCACCGGGGCCTACGCGGGCGCCAGCCTCGCTGCACTCCGCGACCGCGGCGTCACGGATGTCGCCGTGTACTCCCCCTCCGGCCGCGCCGCCGGTTTCGCCGCGAGCCACGCCATCCGCGCCATCGAAGCGGATGCTTTCGCCCGCGAAGCCGCGGAGGCGACGATCGTCGTCACCTGCACGACCGCATCCGGGTTCGTGCTCGATGCCGCCCTGCTCAACGCCGGTCGCCGCGAATCGCACGAGTCGCTGCCGCCCTTTGAACACGACGGCACCCCCGGCTGCCCCGTCCACACCGACGCCGGCCAGCTCGTCATCGACCTCGGCCTGCCCCGCAACGTCGACCCCGACGTCGCCGGAGTGCACGGGGTGGACCTGCTCGACCTGGAGACGATCCGCATCCACGCACCGCTCGAGGAACTGCAGGCCACGGACCACGCACACGAAATCGTCGACAGAGCCGCCCGCAAGTTCGCCGCGGTCACCGACGAGCAGAGCCTCGCCCCTGCCGTCGTCGCTCTCCGCCGGCACGCCCAGGAACTGCTCGAGTCCGAGATCGCCAGGGTCGCCCCTCGGGACCCGGACGGCGTCGCCGAACAGGCACTGCGGCACATGATGGGCCGCCTGCTGCACGCTCCGACGGTCCGGGCCCGTGACCTCGCCCGCGCCGGAGACGCCCAGCGCTACATCGATGCACTCGACGCCCTGTTCGGTCTCGCCGTGCAGTCGGAGTCGGTCGTCGACCTCGAGGCCGACGAAGCGGCATCCTGAGCTCGCGCGTGCTTCTCGCCCGGCGCGCCAGGCCGGGTGTCGACAGGATCGATCGCCGCTGACCTGCGGTTTTCTCCTGCTGAGCGTCCGGGGCATCCAGCGTGCCCTGTCGAGTGTCGGCCCATACGGAAAACGCCCGCCCCACGAAACGTGGCGCGGGCGTTCCTGGGAAAGAGTTAGTACGACTCGAACGTTCCGGGATCTGCGCTGCCGAGAATCGCGAAGAAAGCGATGATCGCGATGATGTAGCCGATCGTGGCGAGTGCACCGATCACGATACCGATGATGGCAAGAATTTTGCCCTGCTCGCCGGTCTTCTTGATCTGGTTGAGCGAGATGATGCCGAGCACGACGGAGATGAGTGCGAAACCGAGGACCGCGCTCACCAGGGTGATGATGGAGAGGACGTTCCACTTCTGGGACTGTCCGGGCTGGCCGTAGCCACCGTACTGCGGAGCGCCGTACTGCGGAGCGTTGTACTGGGGTGCGCCGTACTGCGGAGCCTGCTGCGGCGGCTGACCGTACGGCGGATTCGAGCCTGCCGGGGGTACTGGCGGGATGTTGTTGTCGGTCATGGTGCTCCTTCGTAAGCCGGCTTCCATGCTGGCAGCCAGCGTGGGTGAGTGTCAATTACCCGACCGTGTATGGCATGGGCAGAACCACCGTCCATGACGAGCGCGAGGTTCGCACGAGGCCGCCGGTGCCGCTTTCGGGGCGGCCTTCCTCGCGCGGTCCGAACGATTACGCGCCCTTGAGCCGCTGAGCCAGGTACAGGTAGAGCTTGTCGACGGGCACGCGCTCCTGTGCCATGGTGTCGCGGTCGCGAACCGTGACGGCGTGGTCTTCGAGCGAGTCGAAGTCCACCGTGACGCAGTATGGCGTGCCGACTTCGTCCTGGCGGCGGTAACGACGGCCGATCGCGCCGGCGTCGTCGAAGTCGATGTTCCAGGTCTCACGCAGCTCGGCGGCGATTTTCCTGGCGATCGGGGAGAGAGCTTCGTTGCGGCTGAGCGGCAGAACCGCCGCCTTCACCGGCGCCAGACGCGGGTCGAGTTTGAGCACTGTGCGCTTGTCTGTGCCGCCCTTTGCGTTCGGCACTTCCTCCTCGTGATAGGCGTCGACGAGGAACGCCATGAGCGAGCGGGTGAGTCCGGCCGCTGGTTCGATGACGTACGGAACCCAGCGCTCGTTCTTGCCCTGGTCGAAGAAGGAGAGGTCCTTGCCTGAGTGCTCGGCATGGGTCGTGAGGTCGAAGTCGGTGCGGTTCGCAACGCCCTCGAGTTCGCCCCAGTCTCCCCCGATGAAACCGAACTTGTACTCGATGTCGACGGTTCGCTTCGAGTAGTGCGAGAGCTTCTCCTGCGGGTGCTCGAACAAACGCAGGTTCTCCGGGTCGATGCCGAGGTCGGTGTACCAGCTGAACCGGTAGTCGATCCAGTACTGGTGCCACTCTTCGTCTGAACCGGGCTCGACGAAGAACTCAAGCTCCATCTGCTCGAACTCGCGGGTGCGGAAGATGAAGTTGCCCGGGGTGATCTCATTACGAAAGCTCTTGCCGATCTGGCCGACGCCGAACGGCGGTTTCATGCGGGCAGCCTGAAGCACGTTGGCGAAGTTCACAAAGATGCCCTGCGCGGTTTCGGGGCGCAGGTAATGCACTCCTGACTCGTCCTCAACCGGACCGAGATACGTCTTGAGCATCATGTTGAAGTCACGGGGAGGCGTCCACTCGCCACGGGTGCCGCAGTTCGGGCACGCGATCTCGAGCATCCCGGTCTCGGGGGCACGGCCCTTCTTCTCCTCGAACGCCTCGAGGAGGTGGTCCTCCCGGAACCGCTTGTGACAGCTGAGGCACTCGACGAGCGGGTCGGTGAAGACACCCACGTGACCGGATGCTTCCCACACCTTCTTCGGGAGGATGACGCTGGAATCGATGCCGACAACGTCATCGCGACGGGTGACCATGTGCTTCCACCACTGGCGCTTGATGTTCTCCTTGAGCTCCACTCCGAGCGGCCCGTAATCCCAGGCGGATCTCGAACCTCCGTAGATCTCACCGGCCTGGAAGACGAAGCCGCGGTGGCGGGCGAGGGCGATGACTGAGTCGAGACGGCTGGATGCGGCCACTGTGGCTCCTGATGCAAAAAGAGGCCCGTGCCGGCTGCACGGACGCCTGTCCAGCTTAGCCGCGCCTCTCAAGCCCGCTCGCCGGGGACCTACAGCCACCCTTCGGGAGGCAACCGTAGACTGACGGAATGTCCGTGCCGCACACCTCCGAGTTCCGGTCTCGCGAGCATGTCGCGGTCGTCACGGAGAGCGGCACCGGCGCCGGGCCGAGCTTCGTCCTCCTGCACGGAATCGGCATGGGGCGGCGCTATTGGGGCACCCTCACCGACACACTCGGGCAGCACGGGCGGGTGTACGCCCTCGACCTCCCCGGTTTCGGTGACGCTCCCGAACCGGAAACTCCCCTCGACATGCACCAGTCCGGCGACCTCATCGCTGAACTCGTGAAATACCGCCGGATCGCGGATCCGGTGCTCGTCGGCCATTCGATGGGAGCGCAGGTCGCTGTCGAGGCGGCCGCGCGGCATCCTGACCTTTTCGACCGCGTCGTCCTCATCAGCCCGACCGTCAATCCCGAAGAACGGGGCGCGCGGATCCAGGCGTTGCGGCTGGTGCAGGACCTGTGGGGCGCGCAACTGCGCGTGATCGGATTCGGCCTGGTCTACTACCTCAAGGCCGGGCCGCGCTGGTATTTCAAGACGCTGCGCACGATGATGGCCCACCGTGTCGAGGACACCATGCCACGGGTGCTGGCGGATACCCTCGTCGTTCGGGGCAGCGAGGACTTCCTGTGCCCGCGGGGCTGGGTGGACCGCATCGTCAGGATCATCCCCACGGCCCGTCTGGTTCAGGTACCAGGGACCGGTCACGAGGTGATGATGACGAACGGGAGAACGGTGGGAACCCTGATCGCCCACCACGCGAAGGGAAAACAGTGAGCACGCTGCTGCACAAACTCGGGGTGTGGGCCGTCGATTACATCGATGCCGGCGTCATGCACACCCGGTCGATGCTGACCTGGCGAGTCCCTCGGTCGTTCGGCGAGGGCGAGCCAGGCAAGCCGACCATCGTGCTTGTGCCCGGTGTGTACGAGCGGTGGAGCTTCCTGCGCCCGATCGCCGAACGTCTCAACGCGGCAGGCTACCCGGTCAGTGTCGTGCACGGGCTCGGCTACAACCGCCGGCCGATTGTCGAGACGTCCGAGCGTCTTGCTCGCGCACTGTCGCGGGTTTCAGCCAACCCTGCCGGCCGGCTGATCGTCGCGCACAGCAAGGGAGGGCTCGTCGGCAAGCACATGCTGGTGTCGTCCTCCGAAGAACTGCACCTTCTCGGCCTCGTCGCCGTCTGCACCCCGTTCGCCGGCTCCCGCTACGCCCGGTACGTGCTGGGCCAGACCCTGCGCGCGTTCATCCCGACGAATGAGACGATCGTGAGCCTGGGCAGCAACTGGAGCGTCAACTCGAGGATCGTGTCGATCTTCGGTGGTTTCGACCCGCACGTGCCAGACGGCAGCGTGCTCACCGGGGCCACGAACGTACAACTCCCGGTGAACGGGCACTTCCGCATCCTGCACCAGCCGGAAACCCTCCAGGCCGTCAGTGAGGCCGTCGACCTCCTGGTGCGCTCATCCGAAGCGTCCACCGTGCTGGCCGCTGCCGCCGGCGATGGCGCCAGCACCGGTGAGGCCACCCGCGAGCAAACGGCGTGATGGACCTTCCGGACATCTCCGTCGCAGCGGTCGCAGTCATCCGGGACCGTCGGATGCTCATGGTCACCGCTCGCAGTCGCGACGTGCTCTACCTCCCCGGCGGCAAGGTCGATCCGGGAGAGTCGCCGGCGGATGCCGCCGCGCGGGAAGCCCGCGAAGAGGTGGCGGTGGGCCTCGTGCCCGGCACCGTGCGCGAACTGTTCACCGTGGTGACGCAAGCGCACGGCGAACCCGACGGCCGGCGGGTGCGGATGGTGGTCTTCTCGGCCGAGACGGATGCAGAGCCTCGTCCGAGCGCCGAGGTCAGCGCTGTGCACTGGGTGACGACGGCCGACCTGAATCGTTGCCCGCCGGCCGGCTCGGAGGTGCTTCAGCGCCTCGCCGCGATGGGCCTCATCGACTGAGCAACTACTGGTCGAGCGCTTGAGACGCGGGCCAGATCTCGATACTCGGCCTCGCTGCGCTCGGTCGCTACTCCATTCCATCAACGATGCACCCCCCGGCGGTCGGGTAGGGCCCTCGAGTCGCGCGTTCAGCGACCGCCACGGCGTCTCGGTCGGCTGGGCCACCAGCGTCGCACCGGCGGCGGTGAGGGCATCCGTCGTGCCGGCGGCATCCGTCGTGCCTCGGGCGCTTGCGTTGCCGAACAGGGTCACGAATCGTGGAAAACTCCAGCCGTTCCTGGCAACGCTGCACCCAGTCCCGCCTTCTGTGGCAACGCACGACGGATGCCACGCCCGAGCTCAGTGAATGTACTCGACGAGATCCAGTCCGAGGGTGTGAAGGGCGTCGTAAACCGCGAGCCTCGTCGACAGGTCGGTGTCGGCGAAGGAGACGGCGACCGCATAGGCGACGCCCGCCCGTGGACCGCGCACCACCCCAGCATCTGCCCGGACCCCGGGGTCGACACCGGTCTTGTTGAACATCTGCATGCCGTGATCCCCTGAACGGTGCGACAGCGGATCCATCCCGAAGGCGGATGCCACCATCGAGAGGTCGGTGTTGAGCGACAGCCAGCCGGCCACCCGCTGGCTCGTCGCCTGGTCGACGATCTCCCCGCGAGCGAGAGCGGAGAACAGCCAGGCGATCTCCTTCATCGAACCGACAGACAGGTGCGGTGCGTCGTCCGGTCCGCGCTTGTCGCGGGCACGGTCAAGGAGGGCGGTGCGCTTGAGCCCGATCGACTCGGCCCGCCTGCTCACCGAATCAAGGCCGATCAGGCGCAGCAGCACGTTGGTCGCGAGGTTGTCGCTCGTTGCACCGATCAGCGCAGCGAGGTCAGCGACCGGCAGCGACGGCGCCTGGAGATGCTGCCAGATCCCGGAGTTCCCGACGGAATCGTTCGACTCCCTGTCAAGGATCGTGAGGGCCGCGAACTCGGTGTCGGACAACCTGGCGGCGACGTCGATCAGCAGCAGCACCTTGCCGATCGATGCGGTCGGCATGACCACGTAGTCGTCGACGCTCAACAGCTCGGCGCCCGTTGAGAGATCGGTGACGCGCGCGGAGACCAGCACGCCGTTCCGTGCGAGGAAGCCGAGGGCTTTCAGGCTTCTGGCGAACGTTTCAGCCGGCTCGGCCGACCGATGCCTGGCGCGTCGACGCTCCCGCTGCCGCGTGCGGCTGTACGGCTGGGGTGCAGCTGGGTGTTGCGTCGACGGTACCACTGGCAAAATCTCCGTAGAGTGACCGGTCCGCTGGATTCCCGGCGCCGCCCACAGATTGCTCTGGCCTGGCCGAAATACGGATGCCCGCGCCTGAAGCACGGACGATCGCCGTGGCCGTGTCTCCAAGTATCGCAGACTCACCAAGTCGGAGGAGGCGCTACCAGATGGTGACCCGCTGTGACGGGTCCAGCCAGAGGGCATCCGCCGGGGTGACGGCGAAGGTCTGATAGAACTCGTCGATGTTCCGCACGATCTGGTTGCAGCGGAACTCGTTTGGCGAGTGCGGGTCGATCGCGAGGAGCCGGATCACCTCGGCATCGCGGCCTTTCTGCTGCCAGGCTTGCGCCCAGGAGAGGAAGAACCGCTCACCGCCCGTGAGCCCGTCGATCACCGGCGGCTCCTGCCCTGCCAGCGAAATCAGGTACGCCTTCCATGCGATGGACAGACCACCGAGGTCGCCGATGTTCTCGCCGATGGTGAGCGCTCCGTTGACGTGGTGGTCAGGAACCTGGGCCGGTGCGAGGGCGTTGAACTGGGCGATCAGCGACGCGGTCCGCTTCTCGAACGCCTTGCGGTCTTTGGCGGTCCACCAGTCGGTGAGCTTCCCGGTGCCGTCGTACTTCGAGCCCTGGTCGTCGAAGCCGTGCCCGATCTCGTGCCCGATGACCGCTCCGATCGCACCGTAGTTCGCTGCGGCATCCCTGCCCTGCTCGAAGAAGGGAAACTGAAGAATCGCCGCGGGGAAGACGATTTCGTTGAAGCCGGGGTTGTAATAGGCGTTGATCGTCTGGGGAGTCATGAACCACTCCTCGCGATCGAGCGGCTTCCCGATCTTGCCGAGCTCGCGGCGGAACTCGAACAGGCTCGCTCGGCGAACGTTGCCGAGCAGGTCGGTCCTCTGCACGTCGAGGCTCGAGTAATCCCGCCACTTCGACGGGAACCCGATCTTGGGGGTGAACTGCTCGAGCTTCTCGAGCGCCCGCTTACGGGTGTCGTTGCCCATCCAGGTCAGCGTGCTGATCGACTGGCGGTAGGCCTCGACGAGGTTGGCGACGAGCACATCCATGGACGCCTTCGCCTCAGCCGGGAAGTGCCTGTCGACGTAGATCTTGCCGACGGCTTCGCCGAGCACGCTCTCGACGAGCGACACGCCCCGCTTCCACCGGTCGCGGATCTCCGGCGTCCCTGAAAGGGTGCGGCCGTAGAAGCCGAAATTGGATGCCACGAAGTCGCGCGAGAGATAGGGCGCGGCGCCGTGGACGACCTTCCAGGCGAGCCAGTCCTTCCACGCCGCGAGCTTCGACGGCACGAGAAGCGGAGCGAGCCCGGCGAAGAAGCTCGGCTGGCGGACGACGACCTCCTGAAACGCGCCCTCGGGTGCCCCGAGTGCCTGGAGCCAGGCGTCGATCAGCGTGCGGTCCTTGGAAGCGCCGGCGAACAGCCCTGCGGCTTCGTCCCAGGTGTGCAGGTTGTAGGTGGCTTCGCTGTCGCGGGAACGGACGTTGTCCCAGTGCACGGCGGCGATGGCTGTCTCGATGTCGAACACGTGCTGCGCGCGGACGACGGCGCTCCGGAATTGCGTCCCGCCTGGGAGCCCTTCGGCAACCAGCTCGAACATCTGCTCGATGTGCGAGACATAGGCGGTTCGGATTGAAGCGAACTTGTCGTCACGGTAGTAACTCTCATCGGGCAGCGAGATCCCGCCCTGCTCGAGGAGGACGAGATACCGCTCAGGGTTGCCCGGGTCGTTGTCGACGTAGAGCTGGAGGAACCCGCTCACCCCTGCCCGTTCCAGTTGGGCCGTCGTGCGCACGAGCTGCTCGATCGACCCGATGTTCTCGATCGCTGCGAGCTGCCCGGCGACAGGCGTCGCGCCGAGCGCCTCGACCAGGTCCTCGTCCATGAAGCTCGCGTAGAGGTCGCCGACCTTGCGCTGCTCGGGGTCCGCGTTCTCATCGTCTGGGGCATCCTGCGCCTCCAGGATGATCGCCTGCACCGCCTTCTCTGCCTCCTCTGCGAGCATGTGGAAGGAGCCCCATCGGGCCTTGTCGGCCGGGATCTCGGTGCGGGCGAGCCACTGGCCGTTGACGTGCCTGTAGAGGTCGTCCTGAGGCCGGACCGCTGGGTCGAGTTCGTCGAGGGAGATTCCGGAAGGAAGAGCCGCGTTCGTCATAGCTCCACCCTAGGAGACTGGCGATCGTTAAGGGCGGGTGATTTCCGAGCCGGGGACGGACCCGCGAGCGCAGCGACTCCGGGGTCGCGCCGACTCGACGTCGCGGCGGCGGGAGAGGACCGATGCCGCCAGGCCGACCACGATCGCGAGCGCGGCCATCAGGCGAGCTGATCAGGGTTCGGGCAGTCGATCACGACGCTGCGCAATTCTCCGATCATGGCAGCGAGACTACGTCCCTCCCGGGAGGAGGTGGAAGCCCCGATCCGCCGCGGGCGGGCCCAAGGGTCACTCCAGGGTTCTGGGAAGAACCCTTTCGGGCCGACCGGTGTCAGCGGGGGCGAGCTCGTCGTCGCCGGGGTCGGCAACGGGCCCGCGCGCGTTCACGTGGGCGAAGATCACCGCCGCGACCGAGGTTCCCACACAGATGATTGCCAGCGGATTGCACAGGGCGGTCGACATCTCGACGGCCCATGGCTCGCTCCCGTCGGCAAGGACCGACCGGAGTTCGGGCATCGCCTCGGGGACGGTGAGCCCGAAGAGCACGCCACTGATCCATGACATGACGAGAGGGACGACCGTCGAAGGACGGATGCGGTACCCGGCGCGGACCGCGCGTCGGATGCCGAGCCCAGCCAGAACGTGCAGCAGCACGATCAGCGGGCCGAGGGTCAAGGCGAAGACCGGAACGAGCACCCCGCTGACGCCGAAGAGGACGCGCCCAGCCACGATCCACGCGGCGAGGAGGATGCCGCCGAGGGTGACCACGAGTGCGAGCCCGCCACCGCGCGCCGAGCGTGCCGAACCGGCCGGTGTGCGCGCATCCGTTCCCTGGATTGAGTCGGTCATGGGTCCTCCTGTCTGCCGACTCCAGCCTCTCAGCAGGCGGATCGAATGCCAAAAGGCGTGGTGTCCTAGGCTCGAGCAGTGACTACCGTGAACCGCGACATCCTGCGTCTCGCGGTCCCGACCTTCGGTGCGCTCGTCGCCGAACCGCTGTTCCTTCTCGCCGACTCGGCCATGGTCGGCCACCTGGGCATCACCCCGCTCGCCGGACTCGGCATCGCCGGAGTGGTGATCCAGACGATCATCGGCCTCATGGTGTTCCTCGCCTACGCGACGACCCCGGCAGTCGCCCGGCGGCTGGGCGCTGGCGACGAACGCGGCGCGGTCTCCGTCGGGATCGACGGATTGTGGCTCGCCCTCGGCCTGGGCGCTCTGCTCGGAATCTCCGGCTGGTTCGCCACACCGCTCCTCGTGAGTCCGTTCGGGGCGTCGCCGGATGTCACGGAGCAGGCATCCGTCTACCTCTCGATGTCGATGGCTGGCCTGCCGGCGATGCTGCTCGTCTTCGCGGCGACCGGCCTGCTGCGCGGGCTGCAGGACACGCGCACACCGCTTCTCGTGGCGACGGCAGGCTTCGCCGCGAACATCGCCCTCAACTTCGTGCTCATCTACCTGCTCGACCTTGGCATCGCAGGGGCGGCCCTCGGCACGGTTCTGGCGCAGTGGGGCATGGCGGTGGCGTACCTCGCCGTGGTTGTGCATCACGCCCGCCGAACAGGCGCATCGGTTCGACCACACCGGGCCGGGATTTCGGGCTCGGCGTTCTCGGGCGGCTGGCTGTTCGTCCGCACGGTGAGCCTGCGCGTCGCGATCCTGCTGGCCAGCTTCGTCGCGACCGGCCTCGGCACGGCGGAGCTCGCCGGGTTCCAGATCGTGATGACTCTGTTCACCTTCACGGCGTTCGCGCTCGATGCCCTTGCGATCGCCGCACAGGCCCTCATCGGCAAGAGCCTCGGGGCCGCGGACACCACCCTCGTGCGCTCGATCCTGGCACGGTGCCTGCAGTGGGGAGTGGGCTCGGGTCTGATCCTCGGGCTGGTCGTGATCGCCACCTCAGGGATCGCCGGCCTGCTCTTCACGGGCGACCCGGACCTCGCCCTGCTGCTGATGCCGAGCCTTGTGATCCTCGGCATCAGCACCCCGCTGGCCGGGTTCGTGTTTGTGCTCGACGGCGTGCTGATCGGCGCCGGTGACGCCCGTTATCTCGCGCTCACCGGCATCCTGAACGTTGCTGTCTTCGTGCCGCTGGCCTTGTGGGTGCTCGCCGCCGCGCCCTCCGATGCCACCGGGCTCGCCCTGCTCACTGCCGCGTTCTCGATCGGGTACCTGGCCGCTCGCGCCGTGACGCTCGGGCTCCGGGCCCGCACGACGGCCTGGATGCGCACGGGCGCGTAACCGAGGAACACTCAACAGGCTTTTTGGCGCTGCGCACACGCCCGGCAACAGACATGGGCCGGTTCCAGCGGCTGCGCCCTGTGGAACGTCGACGGTGCTGGCAGACTCGGAGAATGGCCCCCCGAATCGTCGTCGCCCACGGCTACCGTGCCGCTCCCACGAAACACTGGTTCCCGTGGCTCGTCGAGCAGTTCGAGCCTGGCGTGGTGCGGGTGCCGGCGCTTCCGAACTCGAGGCACCCCCAGCCAGGGCCGTGGCTCGAAACCCTGCAGGATGCCGTTGGCGATGTGGACGACGACACCATCCTGATCGGGCACAGCCTGGGGTCGATCACGACGCTGCGGCTGCTCGCAGAATTGCCGCAGCCGTGGACGCTCAGGGGGCTCATCCTCGTGGCGGGTTTCACCCAGCCACTGCCGAACCTCCCCATGCTCGACCCGTTCACCGCCGCACCGCTGGATGTTCAGGCGATTCTCGATGGCGCCAGGCACAGGCACGTGTTCGGATCGGACAACGACACCACCGTCGCGCCCCCGATCACAGCGGCCATGGCACGCAGCCTGGAGGCCCCGCTGACCATCGTCCCGGGCGGCGGGCATTTCGTTGAGCGGCAGGGCTGCCGCTCTCTGCCGGAACTTCGGCCCATCCTCGACAGAATTCTCTCGGCAGCCGACTGACGGAGTGTTTCGGCCAGCAGCTCTATGGCGCTGCGTTTTTCGTTGCAGCGCCTCTTTGGATGTGATCCTCCCGCTTCGATCTGATGCTCAAGCCGCCAAAGCGTGCGGGACAGGACGACGTCGAATCCGCACTCGACAGCATGCTCACAGCACCGCGCTGAGAAAAAACTTCTGTACCAAGTGAGGTTAGGCATGCCATACTTAGGCAATGCTTACTACGACGGAAGCTCGCCCGCGGACGATCCCGAACTTCCGGCCATACGCGGTGTCGGTTGCCCGGGTAGACCGGCTCAGCCCCACCTTCGTGCGGGTGACGTTCGCCGGTGCTGAGCTCCGTCACTTCGGCACTCACGGCCTCGACCAGCGCATCAAGATCGTCCTGCCCCTGCCGGGTATCGGCATCACCCCGCTCGACGAGACCAACTGGTTCAGCGCCTGGCGCACTCTGCCGGACGAGCTCCGCAACCCGATCCGCACCTACACGGTTCGCGCCGTTCGCTCCGCGTGCAGCGAGATCGACGTCGACTTCGTGCTGCACGGCGACGCTGGCCCCGCCTCACGCTGGGTTCAGGGTGCACGCATCGGCGACGAGCTTTGCATCGTCGGCCCGGACTCCCGCGGCGAAGACCCGAGCGTCGGCATCGAGTGGAAGCCCGGCTCGGCGAAGCGCATTTTGATGGCGGGCGACGAAACGGCCACACCCGCCATCTGCTCGATCCTCGCCTCCCTGCCGCGCAGCGCGCAGGGCTGCGCCTTCCTCGAAGTTCCCTCCGAATCGGATGCCGTTGCCACGGGTGCTCCGGACGGCGTCCAGGTCACCTGGCTTCCGCGCGGCGATCAGGCACACGGCTCAGCTCTCGACCCCGCCGTCCGCGCCTGGACCCACGACTTCATCACCGACGCCCATCGCGGTCCGGATGTCTCGGACGTCGACATCGACCAGGGAATCCTCTGGGAGGTCCCCGAGCCGTCGAGCCGCGGCGGTGAGCTCTACGCCTGGCTCGCTGGCGAAGCCAGTGTGATCAAGACTCTCCGCCGCTTCCTCGTCTCCGAGACCCGACTCGACCGCCACCAGGTCGCCTTCATGGGCTACTGGCGCGCCGGCCGCGCCGAGAACTAGGCATCCCAACCCCGTTCGCGAGCGAGCGCGACACCTTCCGACCTCCCCCACCCGCCCGCACAGCCGCGCCCGCGGCATCCGCTGCATCAACCGAAGGGATCCCCCCGATGCACACTGCCCCCTCCTTCCGACGCGGCGCCACTCTGCTGACCGTCGTGACGGCGAGCGCCCTCCTGCTCTCCGGCTGTGGCTCCTCCGCGACGAGTGAAACGGATGCCGCCGCCAGCGACAGTGCCGCCTTCCCCGTGACGATCGAGAGCGCACTCGGCGACGCCGTCATCCCGAGCGAACCGAAAAGCGTCGTGACGATCGGCTGGGGCTCCGCCGACACCGCGATCGCCCTCGGCACCACACCGGTCGGCGTCGAAGCAGCAACATGGGGAGGCGACGAGGACCAGTACTTCCCGTGGGTCCGGGACGCGATCGTGGCGAAGGGCGACGAGCTTCCCGCGACGTTCGACGTGTACCCGGAGATCGACGTCGAGGCTGTGCTCGAGCTCGCGCCCGACCTGATCCTCGCGCCGCAGTCCGGCATCTCGGAGGACGAGTTCACGACCCTCAGCGAGATCGCCCCCGTCGTCGCGTACCCCGACACCGCGTGGCGCACCACCTGGGATGAGCAGATCGAGATCATCGGCACCGCGCTCGGCAAGAGCGACGAGGCAGCCGAGCTCATCGCCGGCATCGAGGAGGACATCGCCGCCGCCGCCGCGGAGCACCCCGAGTTCACCGATGTGAGCTTCGCCTACGTCTACGCCGCGGAGCCCGGCGCCCTCGCGCTCTACCAGGCCGGCGACCCGCGCGTCGACCTCATCTCGGGTCTCGGCCTGACGATGGATGAGACCGTCGCAGATGTGCCGCTCACCGATGGCAGCTTCAGCTCGACCGTCGGACTCGAACGCGCCGACCTGCTCGACGACGTCGACGTGCTGTTCACCTGGTTCAACGACGAGGAGAACCAGAAGCTCATCGAGGCGCAGCCGTTGTTCGCGCAGATCCCGGCAGTCGAGCGTGGTTCCTACGTGCCGAGCGTCGACAATCAGCTCGGCATGGCGTCGAGCATGATCACGCCGCTCAGCGTGCCGTGGGCTCTCGACAAGTACATTCCGTTCATCGAGGATGCCGTCACCAAGGTCGCGAAATAGAGTCGCGCGAACAACGCCGCGGATGACCGCAACGGTTGCGCTGACGAGCGCCGGGCTCGCCCCCGGCGCTCGTCGGCGTACACCGCAACTGTTGATCGGGTTCGTCGTCACGACCCTGGCCCTCGTCGTTCTCGCGCTGCTCAGCCTCGCGGTCGGCAACAAGTACATTCCGCTGCCCGAGGTCTGGAGTGCGCTGTCCGCGCCGGGGAACAGCTACGCGGACACGGTGATTGCCAGCCGGGTTCCCCGCACCCTGCTCGGGCTGCTCGTCGGTGCCGCGCTTGCCGTCGCCGGCGGCGTCATGCAGGGGCTCACCCGCAACCCTCTCGCCGACCCTGGGCTCTTCGGGGTCAACACCGGTGCCGCCGCGGCGATCGTCACTGCGACCGCACTCGGGGTAAGCGGTGCGACGAGCGTGTGGGTCGCCCTGCCAGGAGCGTTCCTCGCGGTGATCATGGTCTACCTTCTCGGCTCGGGTCGCGGCAGGGCCACTTCGGTGCGGCTCGTCCTCGCCGGAGTGGTCGTCTCCTCGGTGCTCGCCGCGTACATCCAGGCCGTGTCGCTCAGCCTCCCGACCGTGTTCGACGCCTACCGGTTCTGGGTGATCGGTTCCCTTGCCGGGCGCGACCCGCGACTGATCCTCGACATCCTCCCGTTCATCGCGGTCGGGCTCCTGCTCGCCCTCGCTCTCTCCGGCTCGCTCAACGCCCTCGCCCTTGGAGACGACACCGCCAGGGCGCTCGGCGCCCACGTCGGCCGCACCCGCATCCTCGGCGCCGTCGCCACGACCCTGCTCTGTGCTGCGGCCACCGCGGCGGTCGGCCCGATCTCGTTCGTTGGGCTCGCCGTGCCGCACATCGTCCGCAGCGTGACCGGGGCTGACCACCGCTGGCTGCTCCCGTACTGCCTCGTCGCCGGCCCAGCGCTGCTGCTCGCGGCGGACATCCTGGGCCGTGTCATCGTCAGTCCGGCCGAACTCATGGTCGGGGTGATCACCGCCTTCGTCGGCGGACCGATCCTCCTGCTCGCCGTCCGCCGGCTGAAGGCCGCCGCGTGACCGGCGCGGCGTCGACCGACGCTCCGGCTCGCCCGCATCCGTCCACCCTGCGGATCGGCGTCTGGTTGAGCATGCCGGTACGCCCGCGTTCCCTCCTGATCGGCGGCATCCTGGTCGTCGCGCTGATCGTCACCGGTGTGCTGACGCTCACCCTCGGCACACTCGGGATCGCTCTCGGCGACATCGTGCCGACGCTGCGTGGCGAAAGGCAGGGTCGCGACGAAATCGTGCTCACCGCGTTCCGCGGGCCGCGACTCGTCGTCGGCCTCGCCGCCGGGGCCGCCCTCGCCGTCTCCGGCGCACTGTTCCAGACCGTCACCCGCAACCCGCTCGGCAGTCCAGACGTCATCGGCCTCACCTCAGGCGCCTCCGCTGGCGCCGCTGCCTTCGGGCTGCTGTGGCCTGGGCTCCTTCCGCTGCCGGTCGGAGCGCTGCTCGGCGCGTTCCTGGCGATGGCGCTCGTCTTCTTCGGCACCGGCACCGGCTTCTCTTCGCCGTCGCGGATCCTCCTCATCGGCATCGGCGTTTCCGCGATGTCGCTCGCATTCGTGCAGTGGGTGCTCGTGCGCGCGGGGCGCGAGCAGGCGACGGTGCTCGCCACCTACCTCAACGGCAGCCTCGCGGCACGGGACTGGAATCACGCGACGACCATCTGGGCGGCGATCGTCATCCTGATTCCGTGCGCACTGCTACTCAGCCGGCGGCTGCAGCTGATCGAGATGGGCGACGAGCAGGCGGATGCCCTCGGGGCGCGCAGCAGCGCCGCCCGGGCGTTGTCGATTTCGGTGGCGATCGGACTCGCCACGGCGGCGGTGAGCGTCGCCGGACCGATCGCATTCATCGCACTCGTTGCACCGCAGATCGCGCGGCGGCTCAGCCGGAGCGCCGGGCCGAACATCCTCGCGAGTGCGCTCATGGGAGCGTTTCTCCTGAGCCTGGCCGACCTGCTCACCCAGCAGCTACCGCTCGATGTGACTCTGCCGGTCGGGGTGCTCACCGCGATTCTCGGCGGGATCTACCTCGGCGTCCTGCTGTTCGCCCAGTGGAAGAAGGGGACTCTCTGATGGCTCGAGCGAACAACCGAACCGGCCGGATGCCATCCGGCCATTCCGCGGGCGGGAGCCGCCTCGCCGCCCGAGACCTGCGCCTCGCATATGACAAGCGCGTCGTCGTAGACGGCCTGTCGATCGACGTGCCCGACGGCGGATTCACGATCGTGGTCGGACCGAACGCTTGCGGCAAATCGACCCTGCTCAAAGCCCTGAGCCGCACCCTGAAGCCTGCGTCAGGGCAGGTCCTCCTCGACGGCGAACCGATCGACTCGTATCGCAGCAAAGCGGTCGCCAGGCAACTGGCGATGCTTCCGCAGAGTCCTATCGCGCCAGAGGCCATCACGGTGCGTGACCTCGTCGGGCGGGGGCGGTACCCGCACCAGCACCTCCTCCAGCAGTGGTCGCACGAGGACGAGCTCGCCGTTGCGGATGCCCTCTCCTCGACCGGATGCGCCGACCTGTCCGAACGGTACGTCGCCGAACTCTCCGGAGGTCAGAGACAGCGCGTCTGGATCGCGATGATCCTTGCGCAGCAGACCGACCTCCTGCTGCTCGATGAGCCGACGACCTTCCTCGACATCGCCCACCAGTACGAGGTGCTCGAGTTGTGCGCTCGGCTGCACTCCGATGGGCGTACTCTCGTGGCCGTCCTGCACGATCTCAACCAGGCCGCCCGCTACGCCTCGAACCTCGTCGTGATGAAGGAGGGCCGCATCGTGGCATCCGGGTTGCCGGGCGACATCCTCACCGCCGATCTCGTCGAAAGCGTCTTCGGGCTGCCATGCGTGATCATCCCCGACCCGGTGACCGGCACACCGATGGTCGTGCCGCGGGCGGCGCCGCACCCGTAACCGCTCGAGCCGCGGAGAACGTTCGCGCGGCTGAATTGGCTCCAAGCGCGTGGAACGGAACCCGCGCCGAGCCGGAATACCCGCGCGACGCACCGCACAGCACCGTCAGCGAGGTGCGCACCGGGCGGAGATGTCGACGGCATAACGGAATCCGCGCCGCGAATCAAGCGGATGCCGCTGACCGGCTGCCCCTGACAGCATCGAAAACACACCGGTACCGGTGGATATTCGAGTGATCGACAAACAGGAGGACCAGCGCATGGCTGCAGACCAGTACACATTCGAAGACCCGACCAGGAAATACGCCGACATCGACACGACGGCGCAGTATCAGGAAGGATCCGGGCTTGACTCCGCACTGATCGAGAAAGCGGACAGGGGTGAGAAGTCCTACCGTGGCACCGGTCGACTTGAGGGACGCAAAGCTCTGGTCACCGGCGCCGATTCCGGGATCGGCGCGGCCGTGGCGATCGCGTTCGCGCGTGAGGGCGCCGACGTGGCGATCTCGTACCTGCCAGAGGAGGAAGAGGACGCGCAGGAGATTGTGGCGCTGATCGAGGAGGCCGGCCGCAAGGCGCTCGCGCTCCCCGGCGATCTCACCGATGTGAACTACGCGAAGGACATCGTGGAGCGCACCGCGGCTGCATTCGGCGGGCTCGACATCCTCGTGAACAACGCCGGCAAGCAGCAATACGTCGAAGATCTGGCCGATCTCAGCGACGAGCAGTTCGACGAGACATTCAAGACCAACGTCTATGCGATGTTCTGGACGACGAAGGCGGCCCTGCCGCACCTCAAGCCCGGGTCAACCATCATCAACACCTCGTCGATTCAGGCATACTCGCCGTCGGAGCACCTCGTCGACTACGCGACGACGAAGGCCTCGATCAACGCATTCTCCAAGGCACTTGCGCAGCAGCTCGCACCGAAGGGGATACGGGTCAACGTCGTCGCACCTGGCCCGATTTGGACCCCACTTCAGACGGCGGGCGGCCAGCCGCCCGAGGCCCTGCCG
>NZ_JAODMP010000067.1 GCF_025464835.1 Mycetocola sp.
GGGGGGTCGGTGATCGAGTAGTGACGGAGGAGCGTATCGAGATTCGGGTGTTCGTGGGGGTCTCGATATGGCCGCGGGCGGCCTACTCGACCAGCGGGGGGTCGGTGATCGAGTAGTGGCGGAGGAGCGTATCGAGATTCGGGTGTTTGGTGGGGGTCTCGATATGGCCGCGGGCGGCCTACTCGACCGGCGGGGGTTGGTGATCGGGTAGTGACGGAGGAGCGTATCGAGATTCGGGTGTTGGGTGGGGGTCTCGGTACGGCCGCGGGCGGCCTACTCGACCAGCTGGGGGTTGGTGATCGGGTAGCGACGGAGGAGCGTATCGAGATTCGGGTGTTCGGTGGGGGTTCGATATGGCGGCGGGCGGCCTGCTCGACCAGGGGGGGTCGGTGATCGAGTAGTGACGGAGGAGCGTATCGAGATTCGGGTGTTCGTGGGGGTCTCGATATGGCCGCGGGCGGCCTACTCGACCAGCGGGGGTTGGTGATCGAGTAGCGACGGAGGAGCGGCCTACTCGACCAGCGGTGGGTTGAACGCCTTCGCGCGGTCCACATCGGCGACCGGCACGGCGATGAGTTCGATTCGCATGTCCATGAGCGAGTCCTCCGGCTGTTCGGCGACAGGCTAGAAACCGTCGATGGATACCGGAACCCCCTCGCGGTCAGCGCCGGGCTGTGCCATCGTGAACGGTGTTTCCGCAAGAAGGGAAAGCCATGTTCACACCGGTTCGCGCGTTCAGCGGTTTCAGTGTCGACGACATCGACGCGGCCAGGTCGTTCTACTCCGAGAAACTGGGGCTGACGGTCACCGACGACGAGATGGGCTTCATCAGGATCATCCTGCCAGGAGGCGCGGACGTCCTTGCCTATCCGAAGCCGGACCACTCACCGGCGAGCTTCACCATCCTCAACTTCGTCGTCTCAGATGTCGACACCGCCGTGCACGACCTCAACGGCAAGGGCATCCAGACGAAGATTTATGACGATCCCGATCTGCCCACCGATGACAGAGGCATCATGCGCGACAACGGACCGATGATCGCCTGGTTCCGTGACCCGGCGGGCAACGTCCTGTCCGTGATCGCAGAGTAGGTCGGGTCAGGACCGCTCGGCCGGCGGACCGAGCAGGTTCGTCGCCACCGTCGAGTGTGCGGATTCCGGATCGCTCGGGTGGAACAACCCGGCGAGTGCGTCACGGTAGAGCCTCGACAGCTCGTGCTCGGCGTCGTATGCGCTGCCACCGGAGACACGGATGGCCGTTTCCACGACGCCGCGGCTGACGTCAACGGCACGCGTTTTCGCGCCGACCAGCAGCCGGAACCACGCGGAGCCGTGGTCGGCGAGCGAATCGACATCGCCGGCGAGTGACTCGAGTTGTGGTCCGACCGAATCGAGGGCGATAGCGGCATCTGCCAGCTGCCAGCGGATGTCCGGGTCGTCGGAGTAGCGCCGCCCTCCGTTCTTCAGCGACCTGCGCTGCCCGACGGCGTCGACCCCGAGCTCGAGGGCGCGGTCGCCGATCCCCGCATACACCGCGCCGATGAGCAGCAGGAAGTTGCTGAAGATGCCGAAGACGTACGGGTCGCGGCTCGGGCCCACGGGGAGGATTCGGGCGATCCGCTCGGCGGGAACGACGGCGCCGTCGAGTTGGGTCGAGAAGCTCTGTGTCGCACGCATTCCGAGTGGGGTCCAACTGCCGACCGGACGGTGGCCGTCGGTGTCCCGCGTGAGATACCCGTGCACGAGGGAGGGATTGGCCGGGTCGGAGTCATCGCGGCCGAAGATGCCCAGGCGGGTCCATGCCGGCGAAAGTGAGGTGAAGATCTTGCGTCCGGTGAACGAGGCCCCTCCGTCCCCTGTCGGCGTCGCCACCGTTCGCGAATCGAACAGCACGTCGTCGTTGCCGGCCTCGCTGACACCGAAAGCGAACAGCTCGCCGTGCCTGGCGTCGTCGAGAATCCAGTCGAGACTCGAATCTCCCCGGTCGTGCAGAACCCGCGCGACCCCGACCACAACATGGTGCATGTTGATCCCCAGCGCCGTCGCGGGGGCATACCGGGCGAGGAGCCTCTGGTTCCTCACACCGTCGGCGAGCGACTGCGGGGCGAGGTATCCGGCATCCCGGAGTTCGTCGAGGTCTTCGGTGAAGAAGCGGTTGTCTCGGTCGTAGCCGGCAGCCCTCGAGCGGATCCGTTTGAGCAGGTCGATCTCCAGGTTCGTCACGACCCTCAGACTACCCAACCGCCCCGTCAGTCCTCCTGGTCGTGGGCGACGGTATCCCGGCCGCGCAATTTCTCGAGGTCACGTCTCTCCCGTTTCGTCGGGCGCCCCGCACCACGGTCGCGCATCGGCACGAGGGGGACCTCTTCCCGCGGCGGGGGCGGGGGAGTCCTGTCGATCAGGCACTCGGCTGCGACGCTCGCTCCCACTCGCTTGACCACGATGCGAGACACCTCGACGATGCGGTCGAAGCCGCCTTCCCTCACCCGGACCTCATCGCCGATCTTCACCGGGTACGACGCCTTGACCCGTTCACCGCCGACCCGGACGTGCCCGGCCCGGCAGGCCGTCGTCGCCAGAGACCGGGTTTTGTAGATGCGAACGGCCCACAGCCAGCTGTCGACCCGCGCGCTCGCGACTGGTGTGTTCATCCTCCGAGCCTACGTCGGAGCCTGGCCGGTGGCCGACAGCTGCGTGTACCCACGGTGGACAGCAGACTCGTCACGGCATCCGTGATCTCGACGACGAGGTCGGTGTCGGTGTGGCCAGGTGCAAGCGGAGGAAACCGCACACGCCGGTTGCCGAGGTCGAGTTCCTGCACGGATGACATGAGCGTGGTCGGCGGCGTCAGCAGGCCCCCTTGCCAGTCATGCTGTGGCCGCGCCGACGGGATCCCGGCCCATCCGGCGAGCCGCGGCGCCTCGTATTCGGCGAAGTGTTTCGGGAGGAGGTGATGACCGAGAATCTCGGCGTCGGTGAACCGCTGATTGCCGAAGCTGTGATCGTAGTGCGCGTGCGTGTTGGCCACCCATCGAATGGGAAGCGTGCTGAGCTCGGCGATATCCGAGCGAACCTCCTCGGCCTCACGCGGGTTGTACCGGGTGTCGACCAGGAGAAGATCGTCGTCCCCGACGACCACGGATACCGAAATGTCGAGGGGATCGTAGCGGCGCTGGTAAACGCGGTCGGCGACTTCGTTCCAGGCTGACATGGCTCGATACTACGGGCCGTGCGTTCCACTGCTCAGGGCATGTCGAGGTCGAGCACGTCGCTTCTGGCTGCTTCCGCTTCGGGGCGGCTGGGTTGTAGTGATCGCGTCATCGCGTTGAGTTCGTCGATGAGTTCGGCGTCGAACGGCTCGTCTCCCAGGCTCGGAGCCGGTATCGAGAAAAGCTGGCTGGCTGGTCCGACCAGCATATGGGCGACACCGGACAACCCATCGTCAGTGAGGACAGGGACGCGGATGATGTCGGCATCCTCCGTCTTTCCCAGCGCTCGTGCGTATCGGAGGACGGCTTCGCACACCTCATCACTGGTCAGCATGGATCCACTCGAATAGTAAAGTCGTCTCATCCCATCGACTGTCCTCCGGTCGGGGCCATACCCTCAAGGGGCTTGTGTCACCGGGGGCGGGCGATTATGCGGGCGATCCACCGGCCGTCCGCCGCCCCGGCGGCGTCTCAGATTACGGAGAAGCGCACCGCCATCTCTCGCATCGCGGCTTCCCGGGCGACTAAGGTACAGAATGGATCGGTTCCCCCGCTGATCCAGGAAACTCTGAAAGGTTCCGATGGGCAAGCTCTTCTACGACTCGACGCTCACTGTCGACTTCGACGACCGGGTGCTCGCTCACCTCCAGATCGTGATCGGCGCGAAACTGCGGCGTGGTGAGTCGTTCTATTTCAGCTGGAAAGACGACCCGGCCGTCGGAGACGGGCGCAGTACCATCTGGCTTGCCCCCAACATCCCGCTGCACTACAAATACTTTGGATCCCGCCTACCGGCTCTTAACCGCGAGTGGATCATTGCGTTGAGCGCGTCGTCCAACTCCGCAGGGGGATTGCAGATCGTGCCTGAGCCGTCTGCCGGCTCCGTGCCGACGGACGCGGCCCAACTGTGAAGCGCATCGAAGTTCTCTATGGGGGCGGGAAGTACACGATCCCGAATCGGGATATCGCCGACGTGCAGAAGGAAATCACCGACGCCTTGATGAGCGGTTCGCCGCACTGGCTTGAAGCCAACAGCGGCGAAGGCATCCTGGAACCGGCTTACCTTCTCATCGCTTCGGGGATCACGGTCGCCGTCGTAGATGTGATGGCGACCGTGACCTCCGACTAGTTCTTGCTCGTTGTGCGGTTCTCCGCGCTGATCATCCAGGCATACTGCTCGAGCTTCGCGATGATGGCGTGCAGAATGTCTGCAGTGGTCGGGTCTTCCTCGTCCACCTGGTCGTGGACGTCCCGCATGGTGGCGACAGCCGCTTCAATGCGGACCGTGATGAGGTCGACCGTCTTCGCCGTGTCCGTCTCGCCAGCCGGGTACTCGGGCAACGTGGTGTTCTGCGCGACGGTGTCGCTTCGGCCGTCCGGGGTGGCGTGCAGGGCGCGCATCCGTTCAGCGACCTCGTCGGAGAACTCGCGCGCGGCCTCGACGACCTCGTCGAGCTGAAGGTGAAGGTCGCGGAAGTTCTTGCCGACCACATTCCAGTGCGCCTGCTTTCCCTGGACGTGCAGCTCGATGAGGTCAACAAGAACCTTCTGCATGCAGTCAGCGAGCTCCTTCGAGGCCAGGAATCCACGCTCAGGTTTCTGTCGCCTGGTCGTCTTCGCCCCTGCTTCTGCGGTGGCGGTGCGTTCGCCGGTTGCTGTCGACATGAAGAAGTCCTTTCGAAGATGGGTGTAGACATCTGACAGGCTAGGCGCTGATCCGCGATGGCCTCAAGGGCCTTGCAATCGCTGGCAGAGCTGATAACGGGCGCCGGGAAAGCTGTGGGTTTTCAGTGGAATAGTCAAGCGCGGGCGTGCTCTCTTCTCCTCTAACTAAGGTGAACTATGCCCGCGTACATCCGCACCATCCAGACTGCAGTGCCGCCCACCGTTCTCGTGCAGGCGGATGCACGGGAAGTGTTCTCGGCGCAGCCCGGACTCACGCGGTTGGGGCAGCGGCTCGTACGCACGTCGTTCGACATGTCAGGCATCGAGACCAGACGGAGCATCATCGGTGACTTCGACAGGGAAACGCCGGTGATCGAGCCGGTGTTTTTCGATACGTCCAACGGAGCGTTGAGGTCGCCGTCGACGCGCGCCCGCAACGACATTTACGTCCGGGAGGCCGGCCCGTTGTTCCATGCGGCCGCGCGAGCCGCTCTCGATGCGTGCCCGGAAATCGATGAAACCGATGTCACCCATGTGGTGACGGTGTCGTGCACCGGGTTCTACGCCCCTGGCCCCGACTACGAGCTCGTTCGACAGCTAGGACTGCCAACGAGCACGGAGCGGTACAACATCGGGTTCATGGGTTGTTACGCCGCGTTCCCGGCTTTGCGTGCCGCCGCCGCGTTCTGTGTTGCCGACCCCGATGCCGTCGTGCTCGTTGTCTCCTGCGAGCTGTGCACCATCCACGTGCAGTCATCGAACGATCCGGACCAGATCGTCGCGTCCTCCGTCTTCGGCGATGGCGCCGCCGCCGCCGTCGTCACCGCCAGCCCCGCACCGGATGCCCCGTCGCTGGCGATCGACCGGCTCGCCAGCGACCTGACTCCGGTGGGGGAGAAGGACATGGCGTGGACCATCGGTGACACCGGGTTCCAGATGGTGCTCAGCGCGGCCGTGCCGAAGATCATCGATACGTACATCGAGGGCGCGCTTGGGCCTCTGCTCTCGAAGGAACCGGCGCTCGCTGCCGACCCGGCCGCGGGCATCCGGCACTGGGCCATCCACCCGGGCGGGCGAAGCATCCTCGACAAGGTGGAAGCGAAGCTCGGCCTCAGCGAAAGCCAGCTCGAACCGTCGAGGCGGATCCTCCGCGATTACGGCAACATGTCGAGCGCCACTGTGCTGTTCGTGCTCAAGGAGATCCTCGAGCAGGTGGCGGCAGGAGGCGACGAGCGCGTCTGCGCCATGGCGTTCGGGCCGGGGCTCACCGTCGAGACAGGACTGTTCACCCGCGTCGCCGCCGGGTCATGATGGCACGGCAGCAGCGATTCATTCCGCCGCTGGCGACGCGCGACGACGCGCTCGTCGAGCGCATGGACGAGCCGTCCTGCGACAGGGAGACGCTGTTCCGAACCTACGCAGCCTTCCCCCGGGTGAACCGGGTGGTGTCCGGATGGCGGAAAACGTACGTTTCGCAGATCCGGCCACGGTTCAGCGGACCGGTGCAGAGCCTCGTTGACATCGGCTCCGGCGGTGGCGACCTCGCGAGGGCCCTTGTCGGCTGGGCACGCGACGACGGCGTGAGGCTCGACGTCACGGCCGTCGACCCGGATCCACGAGCGTTCGACTACGTGCAGACGCTGCCGCCCGTCGATGGCATCGTTTTTCGGCGGTGCGCAAGCACCGACCTTGCCGACGAGGGCGCCCGTTTCGACTTCGTCATCTCGAACCATGTGCTGCACCACCTCGGAGCCGCCGAACTCGGCGCAGTGTTCGCCGACTCCGAGCGACTCGCCCGTCGTGCGGTCATCCACAGTGACATCCGCCGATCCGCTGCGGCCTACCTGTTGTTCTCGGCGTTCACGGCGGCCGGGTTCCGCGGATCGTTCATCCGTGAGGATGGGTTGCTCTCGATCCGGCGCAGCTACCGCCTCGAGGAGCTCGCTGCCCTCGCGCCGCGAGGTTGGACGGTCAGAGCGCAGGCGCCGCACCGCCTGTTGCTGCTCTTCGAGCCGGACCCGTGCGGTGCATGACGTCGCGATCGTCGGCGCCCGGTCGGCGCGTTCCTCGTCGTTCTCATCGATGCCTGCCTCGACGCCGTCGCCGTCGACGCCAGGACCGGGACGTCCGCTTCGTTTCGCGCCATCGGCATCCATCCACCGTCCCTTCGCTTGCTCGATGCGATCGGCGTCGATGACCAGATCCGGGACGCAGGCGTGCACAACTCGCGTGGGGTCGCTCGGCCCGACGGAATCGTGGAGTCTTTTCTGTTACCGGGCGGTGTGCGGCGCTGGGTGGTGCACGAGGGGGCTCACGGTTCATCGACGGTCAGGCGGCTCTCGCCCGACGGGCCGCAGGCCAGGCGGAAGAGAACATGCTGTTGGGCCGGCCGGCCCCTGGGGTGTTTCAGCGGGGCCGAGTGCTGCTTGCGACGCTGATCTCGCTGCCACCCGTCGGTCGGCATGTCGCCCGCGTGTTCACGATGGGGACGCTTTGCTCGTCAGCGGAGCAACGCCTCAAGCACGGTGGTCGCGGTGACCGCGGAACCAGCGGGACTCGGATGCAGGAGGTCGGGCAGGAGAAGCAGCTCAGGCGCTGGCGCGGCCAGGTAGGCGGCGTGTGCGTCGATCGGTCGAACGGCCTGGTTCTCGGCGAGCCAGGAGGTCACGTTGTCGATCACCATGGTGTGTTCGGTCGCCCAGCCGTCGAATCGCGGATTCTCGAGGATCGCCGCATAGCCGACGGTCTTCGGCCAGTATCGTTCCGTCTCCGCGACCAGCGCGGCGAGCTGCGGGGCCACCGCCTGCGGATCCGGCACATTGTTCAGGCCGTGGTTGAAGAGAATGAGATCGGGTTGCTCGGGCACCAGCATGTCGAAGTGCGTGAGCGAGTACTTGCCGGTCTTGCCGCTCGCCGAACCGTTCCAGACGATGATCGGTGCGGATGCCCCATCCTCGTTCGACCGGACCTCCGGCGAATAGCTGCCGGTGAGGACGTCCCACGGATGCTGGATCAGGGGCCGGTCGAGGTCCTCGGCGAGTTGCTGGAATGCCAGGTCGACCCATTCACCCGGCTCGTTGCCGGTCGAGTCGCCGATCACGGTGACGATGAACGGGCGCCCGTCGTCGGCCAGCCGATCCCGTGCGTCGACGAAGGGGACAAGCTCAGACCGGGGCTCCGCCGCGAGGGCTGGCCCTGTGTCAACGCCTGCGGACGTTCCAGCCGCCGGCCGCGGCACCGTTGCGAAGGCGACGCTGAGGATCACTCCGGCTACCACGACCGGGATTCCGACGCGGAGGAGCATCATCGAGATGAAACGACGACCGTGCTGACGAGGATCCAACGGGGTCAGTCGGGGCGACGGGCTCATGCGTAAACAGTACGACCTTCAGCGACCCTCTCCCGCCATCCCCCTCACTCTGGGGGAGCCGGCCGGTGTCGGGGAGCGAGGACCGCGCGCCGACTCGTCGATCACTCCCGGCGGTCTTTAGACTGGTGGCGTGGAACACCGGGCGGAACCAGAAGCGAGTGACCGTATCCTGACGGTCCCGAACATCCTGAGTTTCCTGCGCCTCGCCCTCGTCCCGGTCTTTCTCGTTCTTCTCGTCGAGGGAGAGGACCTGGCCGCACTCGCTGTCCTGGCACTGTCGGGTTTCACCGACTTTCTCGACGGATACCTCGCCAGGCGTCTCAACCAGGTGTCGAAGCTCGGCCAGTTGCTCGACCCTGCAGCTGATCGGCTCTACATCCTCGCGGCACTGCTCGGCCTGGGCTGGCGCGACCTCATCCCGCTCTGGCTCGTCGTGGTCATCATTGCCAGAGATGTCATGCTCATCGCGCTGGCCGCCTGGCTGGCCAAGATCGGCCATGGCGCTTTCCCGGTGAACTGGGTGGGGAAGTGGGCCACCGCATGCCTCTTCGTCGGCCTCCCGCTTCTCATGCTCGCGGCTGCTTTCCCGGCGACCGCGGTTGTCACCCAGCCGGTCGGACTCATCGTCGCCATCCTGGGTGCCGCGCTGTACTGGTGGGCCGGCGGGTTGTACCTGCTTCAAACGGTGAGAGCCAGTGGAATACCCAAGGGACAGACGGAGCCTCAATCCGATACGCTGGAACCCTAGGAGGTTCAGGTGTCATATCCCCACGAGCAGACTCCCCACACAGGGGCGTTTCTGCGCGAGCCAGCGGCGCAGAACGATGCAGCCGGCGGTGCCGCGAACGATACAACCGCGAGTTTCAGCCGGGAGTTCGGCGCAAACCTGTCGAGCGTCGACAGCGATGTCAGCGCTGAAGAGCACGACGCCATCGCCGCGCTGCCGAGCGGGTCAGCACTGCTGATCGTTCGGCGGGGCCCGAACAGCGGCGCCCGTTTCCTTCTCGACGCTGATGTGACGTTGGCCGGCAGGCATCCAGACGCCGAAATCTTCCTCGATGATGTCACGGTCTCGCGTCGACACGCCGAGTTCCTCAGGCACGGGGTGGCGTTCGAGATCAAGGACCTCAACTCACTCAACGGCACCTATTTCGACGGGGTCCGGATCGACAGCGCGCTGCTGAGCGACGGAGCTGAAGTCCAGATCGGCAAATTCCGCCTGACCTTCTACCCGTCCAGACTCGACCTGCACCCGCCAGCGGGCGCCTAGACCGTGACTGGCCAGGCAGCGCAGCAGAGCTACGACCAGCGCGACCCCGGCAAATCGAGGACCTCACCGGCTCCGCAGCTCCTCAGCATCGGCCAGGTTCTGGCGCGACTGGCGAAGGAGTTTCCCGAGCTCAGCAATTCGAAGCTGCGTTTCCTCGAGGAGCAGGGTCTGGTCTCTCCCTCGCGGACGAAATCGGGATACCGCAAGTTCTCGCCGCAGGACGTGGAGCGGCTGAGGCTGATCCTCTCCATGCAGCGTGACCACTACCTCCCGCTCAAGGTCATCCGCGGCCACCTGGCAGAGATCGACGCCGGGCGCGCTCCCGCCCTCCCTGGGGCTTCAGCCGGCGGCCAGATCTCCTCGATCATTCCCGCCGGGCGCCGCTACCAGCGGGAGGACGTTCTCCGCGAGTCCGGGGCGTCGGCGACACTCTTCTCCGAGGCCATCTCCGCGTCCATCCTCACCCCGGCGGAGACCTACGGCGAGGACGCGGTGACGGTACTTCGATCACTCGTCGCGCTCAAGAAGTGCGGCATCGAACCTCGTCATCTCCGGGGCTACCGTGCGACGGCCGAGCGGGAAGTCAGCATGATCGAGAGCGCGCTGCTTCCCATCGCCCGACGCAAGGACGCGGGCAGCCGCGCCCGCGCAGCCGAACTGTCCGGCGAAATCGCAGGCCAGCTCGACGTCATCCGAGCCAGCCTCGTCCGAAGCGCACTGGGCCGATTGACGTCGTGAGATTAGACTGAACTTTGGCCGATTGTCACAGAACGATCACAGCCAGCCGACACGCCGACGCCGTCAGCGCGGATGTCGTTGAAGAAGACCGCAGCCCTCGGTACCGTGGACTGTGCGGTACCGCCGCAGTCGAACACAGAGGAGCACACGGATGAGCGAGATCCCCGCCAACGACAGTCCTCGCTATGACCTGGGCCTCCTCTTCACCGACGGGTTGCCGGAGATGGACGACCAGGCCGGCTACCGCGGGGCCGTCGCCGCTCGCGCGGCAGGCATCAGCTACCGCCAGCTCGACTACTGGGCACGCACCGGGCTTGTCGAGCCGACAGTGCGCGGCGCAGCCGGATCCGGTTCGCAGCGCCTGTACGGTTTCCGCGACATCCTCGTTCTCAAACTCGTCAAGCGGCTGCTCGACACCGGCATCTCGCTCCAGCAGATCCGCACGGCTGTCAACCAGCTCCGCGAATCCGGTATCAACGACCTCGCCCAGACTACGCTGATGAGCGACGGAGCAAGCGTTTACCTCTGCACATCAAATGACGAGGTCATCGACCTCGTGAGCCGGGGGCAGGGAGTCTTCGGCATCGCCGTCGGCAAGGTCCTCCGCGAAGTGGAGACCACCCTCATCGAGTTCGACTCACAGGCGGCAGACCCGATGGACGAACTCGCCGCGCGTCGCACCGCACGCACGGCCTGAGCGAGCCGCGCCACCGATACACCTCCTGCGGACAGGAACACCCGGCACGCGGGGTGTACCGGTCCGGAACAGGTGATCTCGAGCAAGGGGTGTACCGGTCCGGGACAGGTGAACCCCGTCAGGGCCGGACTCGCCCGGTCGACCGGGACTCTAGCGTGCGGCGTTCGCGGTCTCGGCGTACTCGCCGACGCGGCCGGTGCGGAGCACACGATCGAGGAGCAGGTCGAAGTTCGCCGCCATCTCCTGGGCGCTGTCGCCCGGCCAGATGTGCAGCGGTTTAGCAGCTCCCTGCGCCTGCTGGAGCGACGTGCGTTCCGGAAGCTGTGGGCTGAGAACGAGGGGGCCGAACATGTCGCGCAGTTCCTTGATCCGGAACTGGTGCTCCACCGACTGCGAACGGACCCGGTTGACGACGATGCCGAGCGGCTGCAGCCGGGGGCTGAGCCCGCGCCGGATCTCCTCGATCGCACGCAAGGCACGGTCGGCGGCGGCGACGGAGAACAGTCCGGGTTCGGTGACGACAACGACGCGGTCGCTGGCGGCCCACGCGGTGCGGGTGAGGGCGTTCAGTGAGGGAGCGCAGTCGATCAGCACGAGGTCGTAGTCGTCCTCGACGTGCGCAAGCGCCTCTTCCAACTTCCAGATGTCACGGATCGACGGATGCGGTCCGTCAAAGTTGATCGCAGACGGGCTGCCGATGAGCACGTCGATCGTTCCTGCGTGGGACTTGGTCCATCCGCTCGGCGCGATCGCCTGCCGAACGGTCTTCTCCTTGGGAGAAGCGAGTACGTCCGCGACGTTGAGTCGCCCGGCGAGGGCGATGTCCATGCCGGTTGAAACGTCCGACTGGGGATCGAGGTCGACGACGAGAGTCCGGACGCCTTTCGCGAACGCGGCGGACGCCAGGCCAAGGCTGACAGTGGTTTTCCCGACGCCTCCCTTGAGGCTCGAGACGCTGAGTACGTGCACAAGTAGATACGTTACCTTCACTAAGCTGGCAGAACCTAACTGTTCCCTGTGCGCTGTCCTGCCAGAGAGGTCTGCATGTTCCAGAAAATTCTTGTTGCCAACCGAGGCGAGATCGCCATTCGCGCTTTCCGCGCCGCGTACGAACTCGGGGCAAAAACCGTTGCGGTCTTCCCGTACGAGGACCGCAACTCCATGCACAGGCTGAAAGCCGATGAGGCATACCAGATCGGTGAACCGGGACACCCGGTGCGTGCCTACCTCGACGTTTCGGAGATCATCCGTGTCGCCCTCGAGTCAGGCGCGGATGCCATCTACCCCGGTTACGGTTTCCTCTCGGAGAACCCCGACCTCGCAGAGCAGGCCGCGGCGAACGGCATCACGTTCATCGGACCCACCTCGAACGTGCTCGAAATGGCCGGCAACAAGGTCACCGCGAAGACCCACGCGATCGAAGCGGGCGTCCCCGTGCTCGCTTCCACGCCGGCATCCCGCGACATCGATGAACTCCTCGCCGGCGCGGACGAGGTCGGCTTCCCGCTCTTCGCGAAGGCCGTCGCCGGCGGCGGCGGACGGGGGATGCGACGCGTCGCGACGAAGGAGGAACTCGCCCCGGCACTTGCTGAAGCCATGCGCGAAGCAGACAGCGCATTCGGCGACCCGACCATGTTCCTCGAGCAGGCCGTGATCCGTCCCCGCCACATCGAGGTGCAGATCCTGGCAGACGCCGCAGGCGAAACAGTGCACCTCTTCGAGCGGGACTGCTCGGTCCAGCGCCGCAACCAGAAGGTCGTAGAAATCGCACCGGCGCCGAACATCAGCGATGAACTCCGAGCCAACCTGTACCGCGACGCCATCGCGTTCGCCCGCTCGATCGGTTACGTGAACGCCGGAACCGTGGAGTTCCTGCTGGACACCGCGGGGGCGAACAAGGGCAAGCACGTCTTCATCGAGATGAACCCGCGCATCCAGGTCGAACACACCGTGACCGAGGAAGTGACAGACGTCGACCTCGTGCAGGCTCAGATCCGCATCGCAGCGGGGGAGAGCCTTGCCGACCTCCGGTTGACGCAGGACCAGATCCAGCTTCACGGCGCGGCGCTGCAGTGCCGCATCACCACTGAGGACCCCTCACAGAACTTCCGCCCTGACACCGGCAAGATCACGACGTACCGTTCTCCGGGCGGCGGAGGTATCCGCCTCGACGGCGGAACCATCAACCCCGGCGCCCAGATCAGCCCGCACTTCGACTCGATGCTCGCCAAGATGACCTGCCGCGGCCGGGACTTCCCCGCAGCCGTCGCCAGGGCGAAGCGCGGTCTCGCCGAGTTCCGCATCCGCGGCGTCTCGACCAACATCTCCTTCCTCCAGGCCGTTCTCGAGGATCCGTCGTTCGTCGCCGGTGACCTCAGCACCTCGTTCATCGACGAACGGCCCGAGCTGGTCCGCGGCCGGGTCTCAAAGGACCGCGGTACGAAGATCATGAACTGGCTCGCCGACGTCACGGTGAACCAGCCCAACGGTCCGCGGCCGACGAACCTCCACCCCGCCGAGAAGCTGCCAGAGATCGACCTCAGCCTGCCGGCTCCCGCCGGTGCCCGCCAGCGGCTGCTCGAGCTCGGCCCGCAGGGCTTCGCCCGTTCCCTCCGCGAGCAGACCGCCCTCGCCGTCACCGAAACCACCTTCCGTGACGCGCACCAGTCGCTCCTCGCCACCCGGGTGCGCACTCGGGACCTGCTCGCAGCAGCCCCGTACGTGGCCCGGCTGACGCCTGAGCTGCTGTCCGTTGAGGCATGGGGCGGAGCGACATACGACGTCGCCCTCCGCTTCCTCGGCGAGGACCCGTGGGAACGCCTGTCGAGCCTGCGGGAAGCACTGCCGAACATCAACATCCAGATGCTCCTCCGCGGGCGGAACACCGTCGGCTACACGCCGTATCCCACGGCGGTGACGGATGCCTTCGTCCGGGAGGCAGCGGACAGCGGCGTCGACATCTTCCGCATCTTCGACGCACTCAACGACGTCAGCCAGATGCGCCCGGCGATCGACGCCGTGCTCGCGACCGGCACCACCGTCGCCGAAGTGGCCGTCTGCTACACCGGGGATCTCCTCGACCCGAACGAGAACCTCTACACGCTCGACTATTACCTGAGACTCGCCGACGAGATCGTGTCATCGGGGGCGCACATCCTCGCGATCAAGGACATGGCAGGCCTGCTGCGCCCTGCCGCCGCCGCCCGCCTCGTCTCCGCGTTCCGTGACCGCTTCGACGTGCCCGTCCACGTCCACACGCACGACACGGCAGGAGGCCAGCTCGCCACGCTTCTCGCCGCGTCCCAGGCCGGTGCCGACGCCGTCGATGTGGCAAGCGCACCGATGTCAGGCACGACCAGCCAGCCGTCGGCATCCGCCCTTGTCGCCGCGCTCGCGCACACCGAACGTGACACCGGACTGTCGCTTCAGGCGGTCACCGACCTCGAACCGTACTGGGAAGCCGTTCGGCACATCTACAAGCCGTTCGAGTCCGGCCTGCCAGGACCGACCGGCCGGGTCTACCGCCACGAGATCCCGGGTGGCCAGCTCTCCAACCTGCGCCAGCAGGCCATCGCGCTTGGCCTCGCCGACCACTTCGAGCTCATCGAGGACATGTACGCCGCGGCGAACAACATCCTCGGTCGCGTGCCCAAGGTGACGCCGTCGTCGAAGGTCGTCGGCGACCTCGCCCTCTACCTCGCGGCAGTGAAAGCCGACCCGGAGGACTTCGCCGAGAACCCGGATAAGTACGACGTCCCGGATTCCGTGGTCGGTTTCATGGCCGGCGAGCTGGGTGACCTGCCCGGTGGCTGGCCCGAACCCTTCCGCAGCAAGGTGCTCGCAGGGAAGAACATCAACATCGAGGTCGCACCGCTCAGCGACGATGACCAGAAGTTGCTCGACGGCACCTCACTCGAACGCCGGGCCACGCTGAACCGGTTGCTCTTCGCCGCGCCGACGAAGCAATTCGAGTCGGTGCGGGAAACCTACGGCGACCTCTCCGTCGTCGACACGATCGACTACCTCTACGGCCTCGAACCGGGTGCGGAGCACGTCATCGAGATCGCAAAGGGCGTTCGGCTGTACGCGGGACTCGAAGCGATCGGCGAGCCGGACGACAAGGGGATGCGGACGGTCATGACGACGCTCAACGGACAGCTGCGTCCGGTGTTCATCCGCGACACCAGCATCCAGGTGGAGTCGAAGGTCGTCGAAAAGGCCGATACGTCGAAGCCGGGACAGGTCGCCGCGCCGTTCTCCGGCGTCGTGACCCTCAAGGTGCAGGAAGGCGACACGGTCGCTGCCGGTGACGCCGTCGCATCCATCGAGGCGATGAAGATGGAGGCCGCGATCACCACGCCCGTGGCCGGGCGCGTACAACGGCTCGCCATCCCCAGCACTCAGCAGGTCGAAGCCGGGGACCTCATCGCTGTGGTGCACCCTGAGGATTAGGGAACGCAGAGGAACGCTCACGTTTGCGTTGCTCCCGCCTATGCTTGTCGTCGAACCCGAAGGAAGGCGGTAGTCCTGTGACTTCCACCAGAGGACGCGGCGGCATCGCACGTCACACCGGTGACGAGGTCGTCGCGCCCATACTCGATGACGTCAAGATCGACACGGCGGCCATCGATGTCGTCGGATCGTCACCAACGGTGTCGGTCCAGCTGCCCGCTTCGCCGATCCACGACATTCCAGAGGACGAACGGGCCGTCGCCATCGACGACGTCGCGGGAACCCCGGACACCCTCCAAGCCGACCAGCCAACGACGCATTCCGTCGAGGTCGTCGCAACCGTTCCGCCTGCAGATCCTGAACCGACGGGTGTCAGCGCAACGCGGTACCAGAAGGGCGCACCGGAAACGTCGGCGCTACTGACAAGCGATCGCCTCCTCGAAGGGATGCCGTCGACCCGTGTTCCGCCTGAGGGCCGCTGGCAGCGCCTTGTGTACGACGCTACCTTCCGCCGGGTGAATCTGGGGAACTCGCCGGCCGTGACCGCGCGCAAGGAACTGGACCATCGCATCCGGCGTCCGTTGGAAGGAGGGGCGCGATTCGTGCCCGTCCTGACCAGGAAGGGCGGTGTCGGCAAGACCACCGTCACCGCGCTGCTCGGGATGGCCCTTGCCGATTCCCGCGACGACCGCACCATCGCGGTTGACGCGAACCCGGACCGCGGAACCCTCTCGGAGCGGATCGCCCAGCACACCCCATACACAGTCCGCGACATCGTTCGCGACGCCGACAGCATCACCCGGTACACCGAATTCTCCGAACGGGTGGCTCGGGATGAGACCCGCCTCGACGTTCTCGCCTCGGATACCGACCCGCACCTCGCCGAAGCGTTCAACGAGGACGATTACAACACCGTCGCCGACCTCGCAGCCAGGTTTTACTCGTTCGTGCTGACCGACTGCGGGACCGGGATCGTGCACTCCGTCATGCGGGCGACGCTGTCCCGCGCTGATTCCGTCGTCATCGTCTCAGGATCGAGCGTCGACGAGGCCAGGTTGGCATCCGAAACTCTCAGCTGGCTGGAACAGAACGGCTACGAGCAGCTCGTGTCCAACGCCGTCGTCGCTCTCAATACGGCGACGCAGGGTGCCCAGATGGTGCGGCTGGACGAGATCGAGAGCCACTTCCGATCGCGGGTCCGTGAGATCGTCCGCATTCCCTATGACCCGCAACTCGCGGCGGGCGCCGCCATCAGTTTCACACAGCTCCGCCCGGCGACCAGGCATGCGGCCCGCATCCTCGCAGCACACGTCGTCGAGGGCCTGCCCTCCCCGCGATCCTGACCACAGCACCAACCGAAAGACACCAGTGACAGAACGACAAATCCGAATCTTCGGGGATCCGGTCCTCAAGACTGCGTCCGCACCGATCGACACCATCGATGAAGGCATCCGGGGTCTCGTCGACGACCTGCTCGACAGTGTCCGGCCGCCTGGCCGCGCCGGAGTTGCGGCCAGCCAGATCGGGGTGAACCTCCGGGCGTTCAGTTACAACGTCGACGGTGACATCGGTTACATCCTCAACCCGGTCATCGTCGAGACCGGGGGAGAGAAGGAACCGGTCGATGAGGGCTGCCTCTCGGTCCCCGGGCTCTGGTACCCCACCCCGCGTTATCCGTTCGTGCGAGTCGTCGGCAGCGACCTCGACGGGAACCCAGTGGAGTTGAGCGGCACAGGACTGCTGGCCCAGGCGCTGCAGCACGAGGTCGATCATCTCGACGGGTTGTTGTACCTCGACCGCCTCGACAAGGAGAACCGCAGGGCGGCGATGAAGGAAGTTCGCGAAAGCAACTGGTTCTAGCACGCACCGACCGACACGAAACGGCCGGTTCTGCTCCCCGTGGGGAACAGATCCGGCCGTTTCGTTGACGCTTATCCCAGGGGGATGCCCTGGGTCGGCGCGTCAGCGTACAGATCGTCGATCTTGCTCGCGAAGTCCTGGAGGATGACCTGACGCTTGATGCTCATCTTCGGCGTCAGGTGCCCGCTGGCTTCGGTGAACTCCGTCGGGAGGACGACGAATTTGCGGATCGACTCGGCGCGGGACACCTTGCCGTTCGCCGCATCGATCGCCCGCTGGATCTCGCCGAGAACCGCACGGTTTTTCGCCGCTTCCTCCAGCGAGAGGGACGGTTCCTGGCCGTTGTTGGCGAGCCAGGTCGGAAGCATCTCGGGGTCCAGAGTGATCAGCGCCGAGATGAACGGGCGCTGATCGCCGACGACGACCACCTGCCCGACGACCGGGTTGGAGCGGATCGGGTCCTCGAGCGCGGCCGGCGCGACGTTCTTGCCTGCAGCCGTGACGATGATCTCCTTCTTGCGACCAGTGATGGTGAGGTTGCCCTCTGGGTCGAACGAACCGAGGTCGCCGGTGCGGAACCATCCGTCGCGGAAGGATTCAGCCGTGGCTTCGGGGTTCTTCCAGTACTCCTTGAAGACGTTGATCCCCTTTACCTCGATCTCGCCGTCGTCGAGGGTCCTGACGGCGACACCGGGCATGGCCGGCCCGACGGTGCCGATCGGGGTCTTGCCGGGGCGGCCGACCGTCGCAGGTGCCGTCGTCTCGGTGAGCCCGTACCCCTCGAGGATCTCGATGCCGAGGCTGTGGAAGAAGTGACCGAGTCGCGGGCCGAGTGGTGCTGAGCCCGAGACGGCATACTCGACGTTGCCGCCCATCGCGGTGCGCAGCTTACTGTAGACAAGCTTGTCGAACAGCGCGAACTGAAGCTTCATGCCGAGCGGGATGGGCCCACCCTTCTGCTTCGCGATCGAGTGGGCAACGGCCAGGTCGGCGGCTCTCCTGAAGATCTTCCCCTTGCCGCCGGCTTCAGCCTTCTGCTCGGCGGAGTTGTAGACCTTCTCGAAGACCCGCGGCACCGCGAGCAGATAGCTCGGCTTGAACGAGCCAAGCGATGGGAGCAACTGCTTGGTGTCTGGCTGGTGTCCTGTCTTCACCCCGGCGTGCACGTTCAGCACGGAGATGAAGCGGGCGAAGATGTGCGCAAGGGTGATGAACAGCAGCGTGGATGCGCCGCCGGGTCCGTCGACGACCTCAGAGAGGGCGACCGCGGAGTTTCGCGACAGCTCGACGAAGTTCGAGTGGGTGATGACGCAGCCCTTGGGCCTGCCGGTCGAACCCGACGTGTAGATGAGCGTGGCGATGTCAGAGCCGACGGCGAGGTTCCGGCGGCGTTCGATCTCCTCGTCCGCGATTCCCGTACCGCTCGCGGCGAGCTTGTCGAGGTCGCCCAAGTCGATCTGCCAGACGTTTCGGACGAGCGGGAGTTCCGGGTGGACCTCGTCGAACCGGGCGAAGTGGTCCGCGGTCTCGAGAATGACGGCCACGGCACCGGAGTCGCTCATGTTCCACTGCACCTGGCTCGGGGCGCTGGTTTCGTAGATGGGGACGAGGATCGCGCCGGCGAACCAGGTCGCGAAGTCGATGAGCGTCCATTGGTAGCTGGTCTTGGCCATCAGCCCGATTTTGTCGCCCGGCTCGATCCCGGCGGCGACGAGCCCCTTCGACAGGGCGATGACCTGGCGGTGAAATTCGGCGGTGGAGATGTCTTCCCAGCCGGAGCCGCGTGGAACGGCGAAGAGCGCGGAGTCCGGAGTGAGTTTCACCCGCTCCACGAGAAGGTCGGTTGCGTTGGCGGTCGGGTCGGCGGGGACGGCTGCGGGGACTTCGAACTGTTCCAAGGTAGCTCCTTTGGTACCTGTAAGGGCATGATACGTCTACTCTAGGGGGCAGTCGATCACCGACCCGTGCTCGATGGCGGCAGTTGGGCCGGATCACTAAGCTGAACCAGGCCGCGAGGATCGTTGTTGTGGCTTTCGACAGTATTCACCGTCCCCTGCCTGGAGGTTCTTTCGCGTGCACGCCATCGGCATCGATATCGGCGGAACGAAAATCGCCGGCGCCCTCGTGGATGACGATGGGAACATCGTCGAAGAGGCGCGCGTTGCGACGCCGACCGGATCGACGCAGCTGATCGAAGACGCGGTCGTGGAGATGGTGACCAGGCTGGCATCCGGTCGTCAGGTCGAAGGGGTCGGAGTCGCCGCCGCCGGATTCATCGACGCTGCGCAGTCGACGGTGTATTACGCACCCAACATCAATTGGCGTAACGAACCGTTCCAGTCACGGTTGTCGGCGCGCATCGACTTGCCCATCATCATCGAGAATGACGCCAACGCTGCCGGATGGGCAGAATTCCGGTTCGGCGCAGGCCGGCTCGTCAGCGACATGGTCATGCTCACGATCGGCACCGGTGTCGGAGGGGCCTTCGTCACCGAGGACCGGCTCTTCCGCGGCGGGTTCGGGGCCGGCGCTGAGCTCGGTCATATGCGGCTTATCCCCGACGGACTCCCGTGCGGCTGCGGCCAGCACGGATGCCTAGAACAGTACGGTTCCGGTCGCGCCCTTTTGCGGATGGCCAATGAGTTCGCCGACGCCGGCGGAATCGGCCAGACACTCGCCGAGCGCCGCAGTGTGACCGGCGTGCTTTCGGGCCACGACGTGGCCGAGCTGATCGGCGACGGCGACGGTGGAGCACTCGCCGCCGTCCGCCAGCTCGGTAACTGGCTCGGTCAGGGCTGTGCCAGCCTCGGTGCGGTGCTCGACCCACAGCTGTTCGTCTTCGGCGGGGGAGTGGCACAGGTCGGCGAGTTGCTGCTCGAACCGATCCGCCATTCCTACCTCGAACACATGCCTGCGCGGGGATACCACCCTGAGCCGGAGTTTCGCATCGCGGAACTCGTCAACGACGCCGGTGTCGTCGGAGCGGCTGACCTGGCACGGGTATCCGCACGCCGAACAATTCCGGGCAACCGGGTATAGGGGATACTGGAACGACGATGTTCTATTGGTTCATGAAATACCTGGTGGCAGGCCCGCTGCTGAAGTCCCTGTTCCGCCCCTGGGTGGTCGGCCAGGAGAACATCCCGAAGAGCGGCGGAGCGATCATCGCCTCCAACCATCTGTCGGTCATCGACTCGGTGTTCCTCCCGCTCTACCTGGACCGACGGATCTCGTTCCTGGCGAAAAGCGAGTACTTCACCGGCAAAGGCGTCAAAGGCTGGGTCACGAGAGTCTTCATGAAGACCACAGGGCAACTGCCGATCGACCGCTCGGGCGGTAAAGCGTCAGAGGCGTCTCTCCTCACCGGGCTGCGCGTGCTCGGCGGCGGCGACCTGCTCGGCATCTACCCGGAGGGGACGAGAAGCCCTGACGGCAAGATGTACAGGGGCAGGACCGGAGTCGCCCGTATGGTGCTCGAGGCCGGCGTGCCGATCGTTCCGATCGCCATGGTCGACACCGACGAGATGATGCCGATCGGAACGCGGCTTCCGAAGTTCAGGCGGATCGGGATCATCATCGGCGAACCCCTCGACTTCAGCCGCTTCGAGGGCATGGAAGGTGATCGCTTCATTCTCCGCTCCATCACCGACGAGCTGATGTACGAGATGCAGCGGTTGAGTAAGCAGGAATATGTCGACGTCTACGCCACGAGCGTCAAGGGAAAGGCACCAGCTCTTTCGCGATAGGATGGGCAATTGGGCCTCTTCGTGCCCGCTTCCCTAGAGAAACAGGAAATGTTCCGTGGCTGATTTGACTGATCCGGTGGTGTTGGCAGATGACTCTGTGATTTCCGGTTTGGACTATTGGCGCGAACTGCCGATCAAGCAGCAGCCCGAATGGCCCGATACGGATGCCGTCGGCCGCGCGTCTGCTCAGATCGCTTCATTCCCCCCGCTCGTGTTCGCCGGTGAAGTGGACATCCTCCGGGAGCGTCTCGCTCGCGCTGCGAGCGGCGAGGCCTTCCTGCTCCAGGGCGGAGACTGTGCCGAGACGTTCGCCGGCGCGACGGCTGACCAGATCCGCAACCGGGTCAAGACGATCCTCCAGATGGCCGTCGTCCTGACCTACGGCGCCTCCATGCCTGTCATCAAGATGGGCAGGATGGCTGGGCAGTTCGCCAAACCACGCTCGAGCGACACCGAAACGCGCGGCGACGTCACCCTGCCCGCATACCGCGGTGACATCGTGAACGGCTATGATTTCACCCCCGAGTCGCGCCGTGCTGACCCGAGCCGGCTGGTGCAGGGGTACCACACGGCTGCGTCGACACTCAACCTGATCCGCGCGTTCACGCAGGGCGGTTTCGCTGACCTGCGCCAGGTGCACAGCTGGAACAAGGGTTTCGCGTCGAACCCTGCCAACCACCGTTACGAGCAGCTGGCCGGACAGATCGACAAGGCAATCCGGTTCATGGAGGCGGCGGGTGCCGACTTCGACGAACTCAAGCGCGTCGAGTTCTACACGGCGCACGAAGGCCTCCTGATGGACTACGAACGCCCGATGACGCGGATCGACTCGCGCACAGGTACGCCGTACAACACGTCGGCGCACTTCATCTGGATCGGTGAACGCACGCGCGACCTCGACGGCGCTCACGTCGACTTCCTGTCCCGGGTGCGCAACCCGATCGGTGTGAAGCTCGGCCCGTCGACGACACCCCAGGCGATGCAGGAGCTCATCGACAAGCTCGACCCGAACCGCGAACCGGGGCGGCTCACGTTCATCACCCGGATGGGCGCAGGGACGATCCGGGATGCCCTCCCGCCGCTTCTCGAGGCCATCAAATCGGCTGACGCCAACCCGCTCTGGGTGACGGACCCGATGCACGGCAACGGCATCACGACGCCCAACGGATACAAGACCAGACGGTTCGATGACGTCGTTGACGAGGTCAAGGGATTCTTCGAGTCGCACCGCGCTGTCGGGACGCACCCTGGCGGCATCCACGTCGAGTTGACCGGCGATGACGTCACCGAATGCCTGGGCGGGTCTGAACGGCTGGACGAGGCGTCACTCGCCACCCGTTACGAGTCGCTCTGCGACCCCCGCCTGAATCACAAGCAGTCCCTCGAGCTGGCGTTCCTCGTCGCCGAGGAACTCGGCAAGTAGCACTCAACACGACGAAGGCGCCGGGGCTCCCGCTCCGGCGCCTTCGTCGTGCACCCCGATGGCCGCACCTCAAATTCGTGAGACGCCCTCATATTCAGGAGGGTTTACCGACACGCCGCGCTGTGAGCGCGACCACACGGCGTGTCGGCTCGGATCTCCTGAAATGTGGAGTGGCGGATACGGGAGCGCAGATGCCGGACGGCCGGCTCAGGGAGCTTCCTCGAACAGGTAGGCCGTGATCGTTACCGTCGAGCCCCGCCGGAGACTCTTCCCGGCCACGGGGTCGGTGGAATCGACGCTGAGCAACGGGCTTCCCCAGTTGGGTTCGGCGATGTCGCTGACGACCTTCACGGTGAACCCGGCGTCTTCGAGAGCCTTCTTCGCTGCTGCCACGTTGTGGCCGACGACGTCCGGCACCGCTACAAGGTCGACGCCCTTGGATACGACGAGACTCACGGTGTCATTCGGACGCACGATGCCCTCCGGGAGGGTTGCGGAGAGGACGAGGCCCTTGTCGATGTCGTCACTGAATCTCTGGGTGACATCGTCGGATACGACAAGGCCGCTCTCCTTGAACGCAGTACGCGCCGCGTCCGGGCTCAGACCGACGACATTCGGTATCTCGCCGACCGAGACGGCCAGGTTGAGGGTCTCGCCCTGGGGGATGGTTCCGCCGCCGGAATAGTCGGTCTCGGTCGCCGGGTCGACTGCGGCGATGACAGCCCCCGGTGCGACCTCGTCATGGAACTGCTGATCCACCGTGCCGAGAGTGAGCCGGTTGTCTGAGAGGAACGTTTCCACGTCCTTCTGCGCCATCCCGGTGAGGGCGGGCACGTCGACGCTCTGGCGGCCGAGCGAGACGTTGAGGGTGATCGTGGCGTCACGGTCGATCTGGCTGCCAGGAGCCGGGACTGTACTGGACACGAGACCGGCGGCCACGTCGAAGCTGTACTCCTCGCCCTGCTCGAACTGCAGGCCGAGCTCGGTGAGCGTCGCCTTGGCATCCTCCGGCGTCGAGTTGATGAGGCTGGGAAGAACGACCTGGGAACCGGGACCAGCGCCGAAGTACCATCCCGTGCCGCCGGATGCGACGGCGAGCAGCAGAACGAGCGCAAGGATCCACCATCCCTTCCGGCGGCGACGAGCGGTCGTCGCGCGGAGGGAGGATGTCGCGTCGGCGGGCGCCACCGGGTCGGTTGCCATGTTCGCCGAGGTCAGCGCCTGCGTGAATTCAGCGGTGTCGCTGATCGGCACAGCGGCCGGCATCAGCATGGTGGGGCTGTGTGCGGACGTGGCGGCCCCGAAGCCGAGCTGTTTTTCGACTTCCCTGAGGCGTTCGAGCAATTCACGCGCGTCGCTCGGGCGTTCGTCAGGGGACCGCTCGGTCGCCCACAGGACGAGGTCGTCGAGCGGATCGGGAACAGACGGATTGACCACACTCGGCCGCGGTACTGATTCGTTCGCGTGCTGGTACGCGATCTGCATCGGCTGCTCACCCTTGTACGGCTGTTCGCCGGTGAGCATCTCGTACATCATGATGCCGAGCGCGTAGATGTCGCTTCGAGCGTCTGCGATGCCGCGGGTCACGAGCTCAGGGGAGAGATAGGCGATGGTGCCGAGCAGAGACTGTCCGGTCGCCGTGTTCGCGCTGGCGGCGCGGGCAAGGCCGAAGTCGCTGATCTTGATCCGGCCGTCGTCAGCGAGCAGCACGTTTTCGGGTTTCAGGTCGCGGTGGATGATCCCCGCACGATGCGCCGCCGCGAGCCCGCTCGTCACCGCGTCCATGATGTCGACGACCTGGCGTGGGGTCAGCTTGCCGTGGTCGCGGAGAAGATCGCGCAGGGTGATCCCTGGCAGGTATTCCATGACGAGGTAGGCGAGGTCGGAGTCCTGCCCCTGGTCGAATACGCTGACAACGTGCGGATCCGCGAGGCGTGCGGCTGACCTGGCCTCCTGCACGAACCGGTTGCGGAAGTTGCTGTCGTCGGCAAGGTGCCCGTGCATCACCTTGATTGCGACGCGGCGTTCGAGGCGCTGGTCCGTCGCGAGGTACACGGTTGCCATCCCGCCGCGGGCGATCCGCGATCGCACCTCATAGCGGTCGTCGATGAGACGACCGATCATGGGGTCGGTCCGCTGGCTGGTTGTCACGGTCTGAAGTCTATGGAGCCAGTTGCAGTGCACGCTGGCAAAACACCGCAGGCGACCGCAATGGCCGCAAATTTGTGACCGGATTGTGAGGAAAGAGACCGATCGCGGCCCTGGGGACGCGTCGAGGTCAGTCCAGCTGGCTGAGCCATGCCCGCGCGGATGTCTCCCACTTCGCGTAGGCAGCCGGGTGGGCAGACTTCTGGACCGCTTGCGCCGCCTCGGTGAGTGACATCGACGTCCACCCCGGTATGTCGAAAAGCCCGCGGGTCAGGCCGGGGTTCGGGTTCGCTGAGCCACCGAGAAACGCCTTTGTCGCCCGCACCGGGTCCAGAAGCTGTGCCGGTGTTCCCCAGCCCTGGCTCGGTCGCTGTTGGAAGAGTCCGAGCGAGTCCCGGTCTCCGAACCGGACGTTGCGGAGGCTTGACTCCTGCGCGGCGGACGCGAGGGTGACGACGATGGCCTTGTCACTTGCGCCGAGGGATCGCGCCGTCGAGATGATGATGCGCGCGTTCGCCGCCATCTCCTCGCTCAGCGGCGTCACCGCGCCCGGGGTCGCTCCTGGCGAGGGTTTCGGGCTCGGAGCGGCGGTCGCGGCAGGAACGGATGCCCTGGCTGCGCCGGGCGCCGGAACGAGAAGGGACTGGCCGGGGTAGATGATGCTCGAGGCGCTGAGGTTGTTCGCGGCCAGGAGAGCGGCGATGCTCACCCCGTTGGCTGCGGCGATGCCGCTGACGGTGTCCCCTGAGGCCACGGTGTGACTCGATGACGAGGCCGGTGCTGCCTGCGGTGCGGATGTCGCGGTCGCCCCGGTGAGTTTGAGTACCTGGCCCGGGAAGATGAGGCTCGACCAGCCGAGCCCGTTGAGGGCGAGCAGGGACGCTGTGGCGATACCGAAAGTGGAAGCAATCGAACTGACCGTGTCACCTGAGGCCACCGTGTATTGGGCTGGCGGCGCCTGTACAGCGACCGGAACGATCGCCTGGGGGAGCGGTGCAGGGCTCGGCGCACTCGAACGCGGGGCACCCAGCGGGGCAGCGGCGGCTTCTGCCGGCATCGAAACGTGGATGCTGGCAGCCAGTGATCCGGTCAGAAGGATCGGAAGCGTGAGATTGCGTGCCCGCTGGCGCGGGTCGGCTGCTGTCCGCGGTGTCGCTGGTCGTTGCGCCATGAAAATATGGCCCCCATTCGTGTGTCAATGGCCCCCACGCTCCCACACCCCTGTGCCCGGAGTCAACCAAAGTGACCCTTGTGGTTCGGCGTAACCTGCTCGAAACATGACGAAGGCTCCGCCGGGGCGGGCTGATCTGTCACACTCATACGGTGACAGATGTGTATGAAGACCGACAGTGGCTGACAATTCCCGACCTCGTTGAGAAACTCAACCTCACGCCGAGCAGGATCCGCCGGCTGATCGAAGAACGACAGCTCCTCGCGATCAAGCGCAACGGGGTGCTGAGCGTCCCGGCCGCTTTCCTCGGCGAGGAGGATCTGCCGCTCAGCGAACTGAGAGGCACCCTGTTCGTGCTGGCAGACGCCCGGTTCACCGACGATGAAGCGATGGAGTGGATGCTCAGTACCGAGGAGAGCCTCGGTGCCGCGCCGATCGATGCACTCCGAGCCGGCCGCAAGGCCGAGGTACGCAGGGTCGCCCAGGCGCTGGCCTGACCGCAGCGCGCGTCGTCCGCCTCTCAGTGGCTTCGGCGAGTCACGGCTTCCGCGAGCGAGAGCAACCGGGCCGTCGCGTTTTCGCTCAGGGCCGCACCGTGCAGTGCCTCGGTAGCGCGACCGACATTCTCGGAGATCATCGATTCCACCTTCTCGACGGCCCCCGATTCCCGGATCGTCGCCTGGAGCGATGAGACCTGATCGGCGGTGAGACCGGCGTCTCCGAGGAGTTCGTCGAAGATGCGCCTGGCCGTCGGCGGCAGCGCCGTCCTGGCCAGTGCCACGAGCACCGTGCGCTTCCCTTCGAGAAGATCGTCGCCGCTCGGCTTTCCCGTGACATCGGCGTCTCCGAAGACGCCGAGCAGGTCATCGCGCAGCTGGAAGGCGATACCGAGGGGGAGCCCGAAAGCCCGCAGCGCCGCCACCTGCCGTTCCGATCCACCCGCGAGCAGTGCACCGATCACAAGTGGGCTTTCGACGCTGTACTTCGCCGACTTATAGGTCAGCACCTGTTCCGCCCTGGCGAGCTGTTCCGCTTCCGGGTGAGAACGCCACGCGCTCTCTTCGAGGATGTCGAGGTACTGCCCGGCGGTGACTTCGGTGCGCATCCTGACGAACTCCGCCCTCGCCGCCAGCCGGGACGCCTGCGGGAGAAAGGCCAGGCCCTCGTCGAGGAGTTCGTCGCTCCAGCCGAGCAGCAGGTCACCGAGGAGGATCGCGGCGGCGCGGCCGTACGGATCACCATCGCCTTCCCAGCCGGAATTCCGGTGAAGGGACTCGAACCGCCGGTGCGCGGCCGGCGCACCACGGCGTGTGTCTGAGTTGTCGATGAGGTCGTCGTGAATGAGCGCGGCAGCGTGGAAGATCTCGAGAGCACCGGCCACAGACACCACTGCCTCGAGGTCGTCGGACGGGTTCGCCGACGCCCGCGGGACACTGTTCCAGCCCCAGTAGCAGAAGCTCGCTCTGAAGCGTTTGCCACCGCTGAGAAACTCCCGAGAGAAGGCAGAAAACGGCGCAAGATCAGCGCCCACTTGAGCGAGAATGGGTTCACGCGACCGCAGGAAAGAGTCGATTCGCGACTGGACCAGATCGTGCAGGTTGGCAGTTTCACTCACAGCGCTAGCCTAGCGATCTGACCATGGCTAGAATTGACCCGATGGACCTGTGTCGCACCCGAGTTGGAGGGAACATCATGCCACTGTCTGAACAGGAGCAACGGCTTCTTGATGAGATGGAGCGCAACCTCTACCGGAACGACGCCGACTTCGTGTCGACCGTCGGAGATCGGCGTGGTCGCCCCACCTATCGAAGTATCGCGCTCGGAAGCGTCATCACCATTGTGGGTGCCGCCGCTCTCGTGCTCGGTGTCGTCCTGCAGCAGCCGCTCGTCGGCATCCTCGGTTTCGGCATGATGCTCGCCGGCGTTCTGGTGGCCATCAGTCCAGGCAAGGCAGGCGCGCAGGAGTCGAGTGACAAGGGCGGATTCGCATCCGCCTCGGCGGGCAACCGCCCGAAGGGCTCGACCACATTCATGGACCGTATGAACGAGCGCTGGGACAAGCGCCAGGACGACCGCTAAGCGGTTCCTCCACTTCCTTCCCTCAGTACAGGGCCGACCGGCAGGTCGGCCCTTTTTTTGCGCCCTGATGCGCCCCGGACGACGGTTCCCTTCGCCAGCAGCGGCCAATTCCTCCCGGTGACCGCAAAACTGCTCCCATTCCCTCCACCCTAAAGCGCCGCGTAGATCCGGGCCTCGCAAGGACGTTCACCGCGCCAATATCACGCTTTCCGTGACTTTGTGGTGCGAAGTGGAGTAAAGTGGAGCAAACCTGAGATGGCCGGAGCGAAAGGGGGGCGCAGCGATGTTTCTTGGCACCTACGCCCCGAAGCTCGACGAGAAAGGCCGCATCATCCTCCCCGCGAAGTTCCGCGACGAACTCGCCGGGGGAGTGGTCATGACCCGCGGCCAGGAGCACTGCGTCTACGTCTTCAGCACCCGCGAGTTCGAGTCCCTCCACGAGAAGATCCGCCAGGCGCCCGTGACCAGCAAGCAGGCCCGTGACTACCTCCGTGTGTTCCTCTCCGGCGCCAGTGCAGAGACGCCTGACAAGCAACACCGTGTCACCGTGCCATCCACGCTCCGCAACTACGCCGGTCTCAGCCGCGATCTCACCGTGATCGGGGCGGGAAGCCGCGCCGAGATCTGGGACACCGAAGCCTGGGAGGCCTACCTGGCCGAACAGGAAGCAGCATTTTCCGATACCGCCGAGGAGGTGATCCCCGGACTCTTCTAGTCCCTGAAACCTGACTCCCAGCCGTTCACGCGCCCTGACACACTTCCCCGGTGCCAGGTCGGAATGGATGGGGATCAGGCTCCAGGGGCGCTCCGGACAGATCCATGGAATTGAACAACATCCACACCCCAGTGCTGCTCGAACGCTGCATCGAGCTCCTGGCCCCCGCGATCAGCAAGCCGGGCGCCGTGCTCGTCGACGCGACCCTCGGCATGGGCGGTCACGCTGAAGCGATCCTCGAGCGGTTCCCTGAACTGACCCTCGTCGGCCTTGACCGCGACCTCGACGCCCTTGCCATCGCCGAAGAACGACTGAAACGCTTCTCCACGCGGTTCCACCCGGTGCACACCGTCTACGACGGCATCCGAGAAGCGCTCGACTCCCTCGGGATCGCGCACGCCAGCGGCGTCCTCTTCGACCTGGGCGTCTCCTCGCTCCAGCTCGACCGCGTCGAGCGAGGTTTCTCGTACTCCCAGGACGCCCCGCTCGACATGCGTATGGATGCCACCAGTGAACTGACCGCGGCCCACATCCTCGCCACATACCGCGAGGGCGACCTGCGCCGCATCTTCGAGGACTACGGCGAAGAGAAGCTCGCCGGCCGCTATGCGCGGAAAATCGTCGAGGCTCGCGCCGTCGAGCCGATCACCCGTTCTGGTCGACTGGTCCAGCTGCTGCAGGATGCCACCCCCGCTGCGGTTGCGCGCGCAGGGCATCCGGCCAAGCGAGTCTTCCAGGCCCTGCGTATCGAAGTGAACACCGAATTGAGCGTCCTCCGGGCAGCGATCCCCGCTGCCCTCGAAACGCTCGAAGTGGGCGGGCGGATCGTCGTCCTCTCCTACCAGTCGCTCGAGGACCGCATCGTCAAACGCGACCTCCAGGCGGCAGCCGCATCGACCTCGCCGCCCGGGCTTCCCGTCGAACTTCCCGAGCATTCCCCGCGCTTCAAGCTCCTCGTCCGGGGAGCGGAGCTCGCCACAGACGCCGAAAAAGCAGAGAACCCACGCGCGACCCCCGTCCGGTTGCGTGCGGCTGAACGACTGAAGATGAGGAACCCATGAGCGCAACAGCAGTCAGCGTCCCCCGTAGGGCGTTCGCTCCCTCCCCTCAAGAGACAGCACCACGGCCGGTTCGGGCCGTCCCGGCCGCGGCCCAGCGCCCCAAGCCGAAGCTCGCATACGCCGTTGTCGCCATCGGCGGTGTCCTGGCGATGGTGGTGGTGCAGCTCCTTCTCAGCGTCGGACTCAGCCACGGCGCATACGAGATCTCAGCGTTGCAGCAACAGCAGCAGACGCTCAGCTGGCAGCAGCAGTCCGCCTCCAACGACCTGCTCGAAGTGTCTTCACCGCAGTTCATCGCGGCGAACGCCCAGGCGCTCGGCATGGTGATCAACGGCACTCCCGCGTACCTCCGGCTCTCCGACGCCGCTGTCATCGGCGTGCCGGCCGCGGCGATGGAGGAGACCGAGATCCCCGTGGGTCCTTCGACACTCGTGGCCAACTCGCTCATCGACGGTGTGCCGCTCGTCACCGTGCCAGGAGCGACTGTCGACCCCGATGCAAGCGCAACAGGCGTGGCAAACGCGGCACAGCCGATCCCGCCTCTATCGTTGGAAAATGGCATCCCCGCGCCACAGACCCGTTAGGCGCCGGATCCCCGGATGGCACGGTTCAAAGGACAACACGTGGTGAAACACTCAGTCTCGACACGGCGTCGAGTGGCAGCGTCGATTCTCTGCGTGGTCATCATCGTCGGAGCCTTCGTCGTCCGGCTGGTAGACATCCAGGTCGTCCGCGCCGACCAGCTCGTCACCGCCTCACTCGAGAAGACATCCGGCGCGGGCACTCTCTACGCCCCTCGGGGCAACATCGTCGACACCAACGGCGTCCTGCTCGCGGCCAGCGTGACTCTGTTCGACGTCACCATTTCCCCGAAGGATGTCGACGACATCAGCCGGAAGGACGAGAACGGGGACACGGTCACCATTCCGGCGGCTGAAGCTCTTGCCGAGGTCGCGGCCGTCATCGGCCAGAAGCCGGAGGTCGTGCAACAGATCGTGAAGGACGCTCTCACAAACGATCCGTCGTCGAACTTCGCCTTCCTCACGCGCAGCGTCGACTACGCCACATACCAGGCACTCATCGACCTGAAAAAGCGCGGGACCTGGTGGATCTACACCCAGCAGACCTCCGGCCGGACGTACCCGAACGGAGCCGTTGCCGGGAACGTCGTCGGCTATGTCGGAAGCGACAATGCCGGCCTCGGGGGTCTCGAGCTGGCATACGACACGTGTCTGACCGGTCAGAACGGCCAGCAGGCGTTCCAGCGAAGCAAGGACAACGTGGCGCTTCCGGGGACGACGGAGATCACCAAACAGCCGGAACCAGGCGGCGAGCTCAAGCTGACGATCGACAGTGACCTCAACTGGTACCTGCAGCAGCTCGTGGCTTCGCAGGTCCAGGCGCAGGGTGCGAAGTGGGGCACCATCACGGTGACAGAGGCGAAGACGGGCAAGATCAGGGCGATCGCCGAAGCCCCATCCCTCGACCCCAACGACGTGTCATCGACCGCATCCGAGAACAGGCGATCACGGGTGTTCCAGGACCGCTTCGAGCCCGGGTCGGTCTTCAAGCCCCTCACGGCGGCGTCCCTCATCGACGCCGGACTAGCCACGCCGGCATCCCCGGTCGTCGCGGACTACCGGTACAAGCCAAAAAACGGTGCAAGCATCAAGGACGCTCTCCCGCACGAGCGCCAGCAGCTGACGCTCGCCGGTGTGCTTCAGACCTCGTCCAACACCGGCACAAGCCAACTCGGCGAGCGGCTCAGCCCCGAAAAACGCTACAACTACCTCAACGCGTTCGGCTTCGGTCACGGCAGCTCCATCGGCTTCCCCGGCGAGCAGAAGGGTGTGCTCCACCCCTGGCAGGAATGGGACAACCAGACGTACTACACGACGATGTTCGGGCAGGGAGTCGATGTCACCGGCATCGAACTCGCCGGCGCCTACCAGGCCATCGCCAACCTCGGCGAGAGACTTCCACTCACTCTGATCGAGGGATGCAGCTACCCGGACGGCACGGTGACCGAGGTCCCTGCGGAGCCGAAAGCGGTACGCGTGGTTTCCGAGAAGGCAGCCTTGGAAACACTCGGCATGATGGAGACAGTCGTCACCGAGGGCTTCTGGTCCGCGTCGCTCGAGATCCCCGGCTACCGCGTCGCGGCGAAGTCCGGGACGGGTGAGCAGATCATCGACGGTATACTTCAAGACACGTTCTATTCATCGATGGCAGGCGCGGTTCCGGCCGACGATCCTGAATACGTGGTCACCGTCACCCTGAAAGACCCGCTGTACAAGCGGTCGTCAGCGGCGGCAGCACCCGTGTTCAAAGAAGCGGTCCTTCAGGTGATCAAGAAGTACGGAATTCCACCGTCGGCGACCCCAGGTGCGAACTACCCGGGAACCTACTAAACCAATGGCGCGAGTCGATGCCCGCTCGCGCAGGCTGCACGATACCGAGCGTGCCGGAAAGATACCTCACATGATTCGATTGACGCTGTCCGAGATCGCACACCGGCTCTCAGGCACCCTGCACGCCGCTGGGACGGATGCCACCGAGGACACGGTCGTGGACGGCCCGGTCGAAACCGACTCCCGTGAGATCGTGCCAGGCGGCGTGTTCGTGGCCAAACGCGGAGACGACACCGACGGGCATCTGTTCGTCGACGCCGCGGTCGACCGCGGGGCTGCCCTCGCCATCGTCGAGCACCCGCTCGAGAGCGCGGTGGCCCAGATCGTGGTTGAGGATGCCGTTACCGCCCTCGGCGAACTCGCCCGGTTCGTGGTGGAGCGGGTTCGCGCCGCCGGGAACCTCACGGTCATCGGTATCACCGGGTCCAACGGTAAAACCACAACGAAGAACATGCTCGAGAGGATCCTCTCGGCCGAAGGTGAGACCGTCGCCCCCATCCGTTCGTTCAACAACTCCGTCGGCGCGCCGACCACGATGCTCCGCACCACCGAATCCACCCGCTACCTGATCGTCGAGATGGGTGCGAGCGGAATCGGCGACATCGCGCGGCTCGTGTCGATGGCCAAACCGGACATCGGCGTCGTTCTCAAGGTGGGACTGGCCCACGCCGGAGGGTTCGGCGGCATCGACGCCACCCTCGCCGCCAAGACCGAGATGGTCACCGACCTTGCCGCAGATGGCGTCGCCGTTCTGAACGCCGACGATTTCAGGGTGGCGTCGATGGCCGAACGCACTTCCGCGCGGGTGCTCCGCTTCGGAGAGGACCCTTCGGCGGAGATCCGCGCAAGCGACATCTCCGGCTCCCGGACCGGGACGGCCTTCACCGCACACGTGCCGGGAGAGGAGCCCGTGCGCGTGCAGCTCCGTGTCCTCGGCGAGCACCACGTCTGGAACGCGCTGGCTGCGATCGCGGTCGCTCGCACCGTCGGCGTGCCCCTTGCCCGTTCCGCTGCCGCGCTCGAGACTCTTTCGCGGGCCGAACGCTGGCGCATGGAGGTACTCGGCGGCCGGGATGACGTCACCATCATCAACGACGCCTACAACGCAAGCCCTGACTCCATGTCCGCCGCAATCAAAACTCTTGCCCAGATCTCCGAGCCGGGCAAGCGCACCATCGCCGTGCTCGGTGCCATGAGCGAGCTCGGTGAGTACTCGGGAGAAGAACACGATCGGATCGGGCTGCAACTGGTGCGCCTGAACATCTCCCGGCTCGTCGTCGTCGGCCAGGAGGCCCGCCGGATGCACATCAGCGCCATCAACGAAGGCTCCTGGGATGGCGAGAGCGTGTACTTTGGCGATATGGATGCGGCCTACGACTACCTCGCTGCAGAGATCACCCCGGGGGACACGGTTCTTGTGAAGTCCTCGAACTCTGCCAAATTGCGATTCCTGGGCGACCGATTAGGAGAACTGTTCTCGTGGTAGCACTCCTCACCGCCGGCGCGCTCGCGATGGCGTTCTCGCTGTTCCTCACCCCGCTGTTCGTCAAACTCTTCAAGAAGCTGGAGTGGGGCCAGTTCATCCGCGACGACGGTCCGAAGTCCCACCACGCCAAGCGTGGCACCGCGACGATGGGCGGTCTGGTCATCATCGCCGCCACCCTGTTCGGGTTCTTCACCGCCATGCTCATCACCGGCGATTCCATCAGTGTGTCAGCACTGCTCGTGCTGTTCCTGATGGTGGGCCTCGGCGTCGTCGGGTTCATCGACGACTTCACCAAGACCCGCAAGCAGCGGAGCCTCGGCCTCGGCGGCTGGGCGAAGATCTTCGGCCAGGTTCTCGTGGCCGTGACGTTCGGCATCCTCGCCATCAACTTCCCCAGCGCGGATGCCGTCACCCCGGCCTCCACGGCGATCTCGCTGACCCGCGACCTCCCGATCGACCTCATGATTCTCGGCCCTGTGGTCGGCGTCACGCTGTACCTGCTGTGGACGAGTTTCATCGTCACCGCAGCGTCCAACGGCGTCAACGTCACCGACGGCCTCGACGGGCTTGCGACAGGGGCGTCGATCCTCGCGCTCGGGTCATACGTCATCATCGGCTTCTGGCAGTACAACCAGTCCTGCTTCGGCTCCGCCCTCGCCGACGATGTGGCATACAAATGCTACGAAGTACGTGACCCGCTGGCCCTCGCGATCGTCGCGGCGGCGATCTGCGGCGCTCTCATCGGGTTCCTGTGGTGGAACACCTCCCCGGCGTCGATTTTCCTCGGCGACACCGGCTCCCTCGCGCTCGGTGGAGCGATCGCCGCTCTGGCCATCCTCACCCGTACCGAGCTCCTCCTCGTCCTCATCGGCGGTCTCTTCGTCATCGAGACCGGCTCCGTCATCGTGCAGCGCGCATACTTCAAGGTCACACGGGGCAAGCGGATTTTCCGGATGAGCCCGATCCACCACCACTTCGAGCTCAAGGGTTGGGCTGAAGTGACTGTCGTCGTGCGGTTCTGGATCGTCGGCGGGCTGCTCGTCGCCGCCGGAGTCGGGACCTTCTACCTCGAGTGGATCCTGAGATAGCCATGGACAACCGACTGGACTCCCTCACCAGCTGGCACGCCGAGTGGACCGGCCTCCGCGTCGGGGTACTCGGCCTCGGCGTCACCGGCTTCTCCGTTGCAGACACCCTCGCCGAGCTCGGAGCAGACGTCCTCGTCGTCGCTTCCAGGGCTGAGGACGCACGCGCCGGCCTGCTCGATGTGATCGGTGCCCGGCTGGTGAGGAGCGACCTCGATGCCCCGCCGGTGGAACTGCTCGCCCACCGGCCGGAGGTGCTCGTCGTCTCGCCCGGCTTCTCACCCGGCCACCCGCTGCTGGAGTGGGCCGCGGGGGCCGGCATCCCGGTGTGGGGAGACGTCGAACTCGCCTGGCGCGTACGCGACAAGGTCGGTACGCCCGCCGAATGGATTCTCGTCACCGGGACCAACGGCAAGACGACCACGGTTCAGCTGACGGCGGCAATGCTCGCCGAATCGGGATTGCGCGTGGCGCCGTGTGGCAACATCGGCGTACCGGTTCTCGACGCCATCCGCGACCCGCAGGGCTTCGATGTCCTCGTCGTCGAACTCTCCAGCTACCAGCTGCACTACCTCGCCGGACAGACGGGGCAGGACAAGGTCACTCCGTACTCCAGCGTCTGCCTCAACATCGCGGACGACCACCTCGACTGGCACGGCTCGCTCGAGGCTTACGTCGACGCGAAAAGCGAGGTGTACTCGCGCACCCGTGTCGCGTGCGTCTACAACCGCGCGGACCCGGTCACCGAAGACATGGTTCGCCGTGCGGATGTCTCAGAGGGCGCCCGCGCGATCGGGTTCGGTCTCGGCGTCCCAGGGCCGAGCGACCTGGGGGTCGTCGACGGAATCCTCGTCGACAGGGCCTTCCTCGATGATCGGCTGACCTCCGCGCTCGAGCTGACCACCGTCGACGATCTCGCCGCCGCCGGGCTGGCCGCGCCCCACATCGTCGCGAACATTCTCGCCGCGGCGGCGCTCGCCCGTTCCTTCGGTGTTCCGCCCGGCATCATCCGGCAGGCGCTTCTCGGTTTCTCACTCGACGCCCACCGCATTCAGCTCGTGCTCACCGCGGGCGGGGTCGGCTGGATCAACGACTCCAAGGCGACGAACCCCCACGCGGCCGACGCTTCGCTGCGCTCATACCCGTCTGTCGTGTGGATCGTCGGCGGGCTGCTCAAGGGCGTCGACGTCGGCGACCTCGTCTCCCGCCATGCCGCGCGGCTCCGAGGAGCAGTGGTGATCGGCGTCGACCGTGCAGCCGTCCTCACGGCATTCGAGCGACACGCGCCAGAAGTCCCGGTGTTCGAGGTGACGGCGGATGACACTGGGGATGTAATGACCGAGGCCGTGAAGCTGGCGTCGGGGGTGGCGGCGTCGGGTGACGTCGTTCTCCTCGCCCCGGCCGCGGCATCCATGGACCAGTTCGCCGATTACGCCGAACGGGGCCGACAATTCAGTGAGGCTGTGCAGGAACGATGGGGAGGGTTGACCGATGAGCGCCCCGACGACCAGCCCACCGCGTAGCGACGACACCACCGTCTCCTCAGCCCGGATCCTGCTCGGACGAACCCTCGCCCCGCAGTCCCGCAATTACCTCCTTGTGCTCGGCACGACCCTGTTCCTCGTCGGGGTGGGCCTCGTCATGGTTCTCTCCTCCTCATCCGTCGACTCGTTCCTCGACAACAAGGGGTTCTTCGGCGGCTTCTGGAAGCAGGCGACTTACGCGGTCCTCGGCATTCCACTGATGCTTGTGATCAGCAGGATCCCGGTCAGCTTCTGGAAGCGCTGGGCCTGGCTCGTCCTCGCCGCCGGGCTCATCCTCCAGATGCTCGTCTTCACCCCGCTCGGCTTCGACGGGGGCGGTAACCGCAACTGGATCGCCCTCGGGCCGATCAACGGCCAGCCATCAGAACTGCTCAAACTCGCCCTCGCGATCTGGCTCGGCGCCATCCTCGGGCGCAAGATGGAGCTGCTGTCGAACTGGAAACACGCATTGATCCCGGTGTTCCCCGTCGCGGCGATCGCCCTCGGCCTCGTGCTCGCCGGGCAGGACCTCGGCACGGTGGTCATCATGGCCGGTCTTGTGATCGGCGCCATGTTCTTCGCGAACGTCAGACTCCGGTTCCTGGCTGTGCCGGTCGCCGCCGGACTTCTCCTCTTCGTGGTCATGGCGATCCTCAGCCCCAACCGCATGGCCCGGATCATGACGTTCCTCGACGACGAGTGCCTCGACTACGAGAACCTCTGCTGGCAGCCGCTGCACGGCACATGGGCACTCGCCAACGGGGGAGTATTCGGCCTCGGTCTCGGCAACTCGCGCGAGAAGTACTCGTGGCTGCCCGCGGCGTCGAACGACTACATCTTCGCCATCATCGGTGAAGAGCTCGGCCTGATCGGCGCCGTCGTCGTCCTGGTCATGTTCGTGCTGCTCGCCGTGGGTTTCGTCCGCATCATTCGCAGAAGCTCGGACCCGTTCGTGCGCATCACCACCGGCGCCATTCTGGTCTGGATCATCGGCCAGGCATTCGTGAACATCGGAGTCGTCCTCCGTCTGCTCCCGGTGCTCGGCGTCCCCCTCCCATTCATCTCAGCAGGAGGAACCGCTCTCTTGACCTCACTCGCCGCCATCGGCATCGTTCTCGCCTTCGCCAGGGAGCAGGCGTCGCCTGCGCGTCCCGCACCTGAGGGGAGGTTCCGGTCGTGACCACGTACCTCCTCGCCGGCGGCGGAACAGCCGGCCATGTGAACCCGCTCCTCGCCGTCGCAGACGCCCTGACCGAGCGCGAACCGGACGCCGAGGTGTACGTCCTCGGCACGAAGGAAGGGCTCGAAGCGCGCCTCGTCCCCGAACGCGGCTACGAATTGCTCACAATCGCGAAGCTGCCGTTCCCTCGGCGGATCACCAGGCAGGCGGTCGGCTTCGGGCCGCGATTCGCCGCTGCCGTCAGGAGCATCCAGTCGATGATCGCCGAGCACGGCATCGACGTCGTCGTCGGCTTCGGCGGCTACGCCGCTGCACCCGCCTACCTGGCAGCACGCCGCGCAGGCATTCCCATCGTCGTTCACGAGGCGAACGCGAAACCCGGTCTCGCAAACCGCCTCGGCGCCCGGCTCACCCCGTTCGTCGGGGTCGCCTTCCACGGCACCAGGCTGCGGAACTCGCGGTTCGTCGGGATGCCGCTGCGCCGTGAGATCGAACGTCTCGACCGTGACGCGGCCCGCAAAGCCGGCAGGGAACTCTTCGGCCTCGCAGACGACAGGCCCACCCTCCTCGTCACCGGCGGCTCGCTCGGCGCCAGACGCGTCAACGAGACGATCTTCGCGGCACGCCAGACGCTCGTCGACGCCGGCTACCAGGTCCTGCACATCGCCGGGGACAAGTCGGAGCTCAGCGACCCGGGAACCGAGCATTATCACCTCCAGTCGTATTGCGATCAGATGGACCTTGCCCTGGCCGTCGCCGACTTCGCCGTCTCCCGCGCCGGAGCCGCGACCGTCTCGGAACTCTCGGCCCTCGGCATCCCCGCCGCGTACATCCCGTACCCGGTCGGCAACGGCGAACAGCGGTACAACGCTGCCGACGCCGTGAACGCAGGCGGCGCGGTCATCGTGCTCGACGCGCGCTTCACCCCTGAGTGGATCGAGAAGTCGCTCGTCCCCCTCCTCATCGACCGGATGCGCGTGCAGGACATGGCTGTGCAGTCGCGGCTGATGGGGACCCTTGAGGGGTCCAGCCGGATGATCGACCTCATCTCCGAAGCGCTCGTGCGACGCTGACGCCCAGCCCGATGCGTTATAACTGAATCTTCCCCAGAGCCCACGGACCGAAAGAGAACACCCAGCGTGATCAAACCCGACTTCACCACCGAGATTCCGGACGAGCTCGGAACCGTGCACTTCGTCGGGATCGGGGGATCAGGGATGAGCGGCATCGCCCGGCTCTTCCTCAGCGCCGGGCACACCGTCACCGGCTCAGACGTTCGCGACTCCGCCAACATCGAGGCTCTCCGTGAGCTGGGAGCCACGGTGAGCATCGGCCACGATGCGGCCAATCTGGGGAACGCGGACACCGTTGTGGTCACGAGCGCGCTCTGGCCAACGAATCCGGAGTACGTCCTCGCGAAGGAACGCAGCATCCCGGTCCTCCACCGGTCACAGGCTCTCGCCGCCCTGGTCAGCGGTCAGCGCCTGGTTGCTGTCGCCGGCGCACACGGCAAGACCACTTCGACCGGCATGATCGTGACCGGTCTGCTCGGACTGTCCGAGAGCCCCAGCTTCGTCAACGGCGGTGTGATCGAGTCCCTCGGCGTGTCAAGCGCACGGGGCACAGGTGACCTGTTCGTCGTCGAGGCGGACGAGTCGGACGGGTCTTTCCTGTTCTACGACACCGCCGTCGCCCTCATCACCAACGTCGACGCCGACCACCTGGACCACTACGGGTCGCTCGAGGCGTTCGACGACGCCTTCGTGACCTTCGCCCAGAAAGCATCCGAACTGGTCGTCATCTCTTCGGACGACCCTGGCGCCGTGCGGGTCGCCGCCAGGCTCGACGGTAAACGCGTGCTCACCTTCGGCGAAGCGCCGGACGCCGATGTGCGCGTGCATTCGATCAGCAACGAAGGCCCGGTCTCGTTCATCGTGAGCTACGAAGGTCAGGACAACGGCACCACGCTGCGCGTCCCTGGCAGGCACAACGCCATCAACGCTGCGGGGGCTCTCGCCGTGCTCGTCGGTCTCGGTTTCGGTGCCTCAGAATCGCTCGCCGCCATCTCCGAGTTCGGCGGCACGGAACGCAGATTTGAGCTCCATGGCACCGTCGATGGAGTCAGCGTCTTCGACGACTACGCCCATCACCCCACCGAAGTCGCTGCCGCGCTCTCAGCGGCACGGACGGTCGTCGGCGACGGGCGCATCATCGCCGTCCACCAGCCGCACCTGTACAGCCGCACCCGGCTGATGGCGGGGGAGTTCGCTGCGACGCTCGAAGCCCACGCCGATCAGACGGTTGTCCTCGACGTTTACGGTGCGCGGGAGGACCCGGTGCCCGGTGTGACCGGTGAACTGGTCACCGGCCGGTTCGAGGATGCCTCCAGGGTCGCGTTCATCCCCGACTGGCAGGAAGCCGCCGACTACGTCGCCTCCATTGCACGGCCGGGAGACTATGTCATCACCCTCGGCTGTGGCGACGTCTACCGCATCGTGCCCCAGCTGCTCGGCTCGCTCACTGCTGCCAGGCGTTAACCATGAAACGGCCCTCAGGGTTCACCCCCCAGCGACCGTCGAATCCCGAGCCGAGCCGGCCGGACTCGTCGCGCCCCGGGGGGCAGGAGCGGCCAGGGCGCCCACAGGGCGAGGACGCACCCGCCGACCCCCTCCCTTTCACGCCGGTCGCCCAGGAGGAGCCGAGCCCGCCGGCCGAGCCGGTGCCGCCGAGGTTCCCGGATCTTCGCGAGGCCCAGAAGCAGCGCAGGCGCATCGAACGCGCGGAAGTCCGCCGATTCACCGCGGGGTCCAGGCGCAGGCGCAGGACCTGGCTGTCGGTTCTCGGCGGGATCGCCGGACTGGCGCTGCTCGTGTGCCTGCTCGCCTACACGCCGATCCTCTCGGTCAGGACGATTCAGGTCGAGGGGGCGGAGCGGGTCAGCTCTGACGCCATCGTCGCCGATCTCTCGAGCCAGCTCGGCTCGCCGTTTCCGATGGTCGACGAGAGCGCCATCAAGGCCGCACTGGTTCGTTATCCGCTGATCGAGTCCTATTCCGTTGAGGCCCGCCCGCCGAGCACCCTCATGATCCGGTTGGTCGAGCGCACACCGGTCGGCGCCGTCGACACCGGCGACGGATTCCTGCTCGTGGACGCCGCAGGAGTGGTCGTCGAGGCTGCGGCCGCCCGGCCGGGCGTGTACCCGCTCATCGCCGTCGACGGCGGGCTGAAGGCCGAGGGTTTCGCTCCCGCCGCCGCCGTGCTCAGGTCGTTGCCAGCAGACGTGTTCGCGCTCGTCGATACCGTCACGGCGACCACCAAGGATGACGTGCGATTCACCCTGCGGGATTCAGACACGACCGTTGTGTGGGGGAGTGCGGAGGAGTCAGCGTTCAAGGCGTACACCCTCGTCGCGCTCATGAAAGCGCAACCGGATTTCACCGAATACGACGTCACATCCCCGGACGTCGCCGTCGTTCGCTGAGCGCGGCCGCCGAGAAAAATTCCCCGACTTCGCGACACGCGGAGCGTCATCCCGCGTTCGCGTGTCGTCGCGCATAACGTCAGGTTCAAGAAATGCATACTGAGCATAACTTTAAGCCTTAACCTGAGGTTGAGGGTTTCTACCGGAGGCCGGACGTGACTACAAACCAGAACTACCTTGCCGTGATCAAGGTCGTCGGCATTGGCGGCGGCGGCGTCAATGCTGTCAATCGAATGATTGAGCTCGGCCTTCGCGGCGTCGAGTTCATCGCCATCAATACCGACGCGCAGGCGCTTCTCATGAGCGACGCCGACGTCAAGCTCGACGTTGGACGTGAGCTCACCCGAGGACTCGGCGCGGGAGCTGACCCCGAGGTCGGCCGTCGTGCCGCTGAAGACCACGCCGAAGAGATCGAAGAGGCCCTGGCTGGGGCCGACATGGTCTTCGTCACAGCAGGGGAGGGTGGCGGAACCGGAACCGGCGGTGCCCCCGTCGTCGCTCGCATCGCCAAGTCGATCGGCGCGCTGACGATCGGTGTCGTCACCAAACCGTTCGGCTTCGAGGGGCGCCGCCGCCAGCAGCAGGCTGAACTCGGCGTCGCGAAGCTCAAGGAAGAAGTCGACACCCTCATCGTCGTCCCGAACGACCGGCTGCTCGAGATCAGCGACCGCGGCATCAGCATGCTCGAAGCGTTCTCGACGGCCGACCAGGTTCTCCTCGCCGGTGTCCAGGGCATCACCGACCTGATCACGACACCCGGTCTCATCAACCTCGACTTCGCCGACGTCAAGAGCGTCATGCAGGGCGCAGGTTCCGCGCTCATGGGCATCGGTTCGTCCCGCGGGGCCGACAGGGCGATCAAGGCAGCGGAACTCGCTGTCGCGTCGCCTCTCCTCGAGGCGTCGATCGAAGGCGCCCACGGAGTGTTGCTCTCGATCCAGGGTGGCTCCAACCTCGGCATCTTCGAGATCAACGACGCCGCCAGGCTCGTTCAGGAAGCCGTGCACCCCGAGGCCAACATCATCTTCGGTGCCGTCATCGACGACACCCTGGGTGACGAGGTACGGGTCACCGTCATCGCCGCGGGCTTCGACGGTGGCGAACCGCCGTCGCGTCAGAACGAGTCCGTGCGTGAAGCAGCGGCCAGCGCCGCCAGCGTGGCCGTAAGCGCACCGGCCGCCGCCATCGGCGGAAGCGACAAGCCTGCCGGCGGCGCGGTGCTCACCGAGACGGCTCAGTCGTGGAAGGTGACCGAACAATCCCTCGCCACTCCGCCGGTGTCAGCCGACCCGGCGTTCGCCGAAGAGGACGAACTCGACATCCCCGACTTCCTCAAGTAACGATGCCGAACGGCGACGACCAGGCGCTCGACCAGCATTCGCTGGCCGAGCGCCTGGCGCGTGTCCAGGCGGGGATAGCGGATGCTGCTTCGGCCGCCGGCCGGCAGGCATCCGATATCACGACCATCGTCGTGACCAAGTTCCACCCGGTCGCGCTTGTTCGCGAACTGTACGAGCTCGGTGTTCGGGACTTCGGAGAGAACCGGCACCAGGAGGCATCGGCAAAGGCTCAGGAACTCGCTGAGGTCCAGGACCTGTCCTGGCATTTCGTCGGCCAGCTCCAGTCGAAGAAAGCGAGGCAGGTGGCCGCATACGCCGACGTCGTGCATTCGATCGACCGGCCGGCGCTCGTCACGGCGCTCGGCGTGCAGAGCAAACGCCCGCTCGATTGCTTCGTGCAGGTGAACCTGACACGCGACCCTGCGCGCGGCGGTGTCGAGCCAGACGAGCTGCAGCCCCTCGTGCAGCAGGTTCTGGACACCCCGGCGCTGCGCCTGCTCGGTGTGATGGCTGTCGCGCCGCTCGGCGAAGAGCCGAGGCAGGCTTTCGCGCGACTCAGGGCGCTGTCTGAGACGGTCACGACTCTGGCCCCGGATGCCGACCGGATCTCGGCAGGAATGTCCCACGATTACCGCGAGGCGATCGCCGAAGGTGCGACACACCTTCGCATCGGGACCGCAATCACGGGTAACCGGCCCGTCCCCGGTTAATGTTCTAGAAGTAGGAACCGCACAAACGGAGGTAGCGATGTCCAACCCGCTGAAGAAGACCATGGTCTACCTTGGCCTCGCAGACGATGATCTCGAGTACGAGGAGAATCAGTCCACTGCTCCCGCCACGACCCCGCCGGCCGCGGTCCCGCACAACCCGTCGAACGCGAACACGCAGCCTCCGGCAGCGGTTCACAACCGTGCGCCTGTGACGCCGCTGCGCCGGCCGACGGCGACGAAGCAGGCGGCGCCTGTTGAGCTCAATGAGATCCTGACGGTTCACCCCAAGCAGTACCGCGACGCACAGGTCATCGCTGAGACGTTCCGTGACGGAGTCCCCGTCATCATCAACCTCTCGCAGATGAGCGAAGGCGACGCCAAGAGGCTCATCGACTTCGCCAGCGGCCTGTCGCAGGGCCTCTACGGGAAGATCGAACGGGTCACCAGCAAGGTCTTCCTGCTGTCCCCGGCACACGTCGCTGTGCTCGGAGATGCCGGCGGCGCAGCCGCCGATGCAGAGTCCACCTTCTTCGCTCAGCCATAATTGACGGGTGGACTCCGTTCTTTCGTTTCTCCGAAACATTCTGTACTTCGCCCTCCTGCTGTATTTCTTCGTCATGTGGGCAAGATTCGGCCTTGATCTGGCTCGCTCGTTCAAGCCGCGTTGGCGGCCGACCGGCACCGGACTTGTCGCCGCAGAGCTTGTCTTCTCGCTGACCGATCCTCCAATCCGGTTCTTCCGTCGCATCCTGCCCCCCGTGCGGATCGGCGCCCTCGCCCTGGATTTCGGCTGGAGCCTCACCATGTTGTGCGTCATCGTCGCGATGACGCTGGTGAACGCGCTCCTGCGCTGATTTCCCTGGCGGGGTATCCTGTAAGTCTCGTGCCCAACCGTTTCTCTACCAGCAGCCGTTGCCGGTCTTTGCTAGCGTTGGCACGTCCATTCGAGCTCAATCAAGTAAGAGGTGGGAAGCCATGGCGCTAACTCCGGAAGATGTAGTCAACAAGCAGTTCCAGCAGACCAAGTTCCGTGAGGGCTACGACCAGGACGAAGTCGATGACTTCCTGGACGAGGTCGTCGTCGAACTGCGTCGCCTGCTGCAGGAAAACACGGAGTTGAAGGCGCGCCTCGAAGGATCGGACTCCGGCGACACCCGCCAGGGCGAGACCGTCACAGAAGCAGCACCAGCGCCCGCCCCCGTGGCCTCGGCACCTGTCGAGCCCGCCACCTCCGCGCAGGACGACTCCGAATCCTCGTCGAGCCTGCTCCAGCTGGCCCGCCGTCTCCACGACGAGCACGTCCGTGAAGGCGCCGAAAAGCGCGACTCCCTCGTTGCCGAGGGCCACGCTACAGCGGCACGTGTCGTCGCCGAGGCTGAAGCCAAGCAGCGCGCGCAGATGAACATCCTCAACGAGGAGCGTTCAACCCTCGAGAAGAAGATCGACGAACTGCGTATCTTCGAGCGTGAGTACCGCCAGAAGCTGCGCGGCTACATCGAGAGCCAGCTCAAGGAACTCGACGCCAACGGCGGTCCGGGCACGCAGGGCGCGGGCTCCGGCTACGCGACCAGCGAAAAGTCCAAGGTCTGAGTTCGCCGGAATCGACTTCGCCAGAATAAAGTTCTTGCCCAGGAAAACACCGGCTGGTCCTCCCAGCGTCCGGGCGCTGGTCCTTCTCGCAATCCTTGCGGTAACGGCTCTGACGCTCGACCAGTTCGCGAAATATCTCGTCGTCTCCAACCTGCCGCTGGGCGAGCAGGTGACGGTTCTTGGCGATCTGCTCATTCTGCAGTTCGTCAAGAACCCGGGGGCGGCGTTCTCGCTCGCCGCCGGCAGCACCTGGATCTTCTCGATCCTCGCTGCCGTCGTCACCGTCGTGATCATCGTCTTGGCCAGACGCATCCGTTCGATCGGATGGGCCGTCGTCTTCGGGCTGCTGCTCGGTGGGGTTCTCGGTAACCTCACCGACCGGCTGTTCCGGGAGCCGTCGTTCGGTCTCGGACACGTGATCGACTTCATCTCCACCCCGTGGATGATCCCTGCGATCTACAACATCGCCGACATCTGCATCGTCTCGAGCATGGGGCTGTTCATCCTGCTCACCATCCGTGGGATCAACCTCGACGGGACCCGATCGGTTTCCTCGAAGCCCGGTAACCTGGTGGACGGCGCTGCACAGGACGCGGAGAAATCCCCGGCGTCCCGAGCAGGAACGGTCGAGCCGCAGGTCGAACCGCACCGGTCGGACGCCTGATGGAAAACAGGAGCCTGCCCGTGCCAGACGGGCTCGACGGCGTACGAGTCGATGCCGGCCTGGCCAAAGTGCTCGGGTTCTCCCGCAGTTTCGCGGCCGAGGTCGCCGAAGCCGGCGGTGTGAGCGTCGACGGCCGGCAGGCGGGCAAGTCGGATCGGCTCCGCGCCGGAGCATGGCTCGACGTCACCTGGGCCCCGCGGCAGGAGCCGGTCGTCGTCCCGGTGATCGTGAGCGATCTCGCCGTCGTGCACGATGACGACGACATCATCGTCGTCAACAAGCCCATCGGCGTCGCGGCTCACCCCTCGGTCGGCTGGACCGGGCCAACCGTTCTCGGGGCTCTCGCCGGCGCCGGATACACCGTGTCGACGTCAGGCTCGGCTGAGCGCGCCGGGATCGTCCACCGGCTGGATGTCGGGACCACCGGACTCATGGTGGTTGCCAAGAGCGAACGTGCCTACACCCACCTCAAGCGCGCCTTCCACGACCGTGAGGTCGAGAAGGTGTATCACGCCATCGTCCAGGGCCACCCAGACCCGCTCGCCGGCACCATCGACGCGCCGATCGGCAGGCATCCGAGGCACGACTGGAAATTCGCCGTCACCGCTGAAGGAAAACCGTCGGTCACGCACTACGAGACCATCGAAGCCTTCCCCAGCGCATCACTGCTCGAGATCCACCTCGAGAGTGGAAGGACCCACCAGATCCGCGTCCACATGGCAGCTCAGCGGCATCCGTGCGTGGGCGACCCGTTGTACGGCGGCGACCCGACCCTCGCGGCCCGCCTCGGACTCACCAGGCAGTGGCTGCACGCTGCCCGGCTTTCGTTCACGCACCCGGGCTCGGGGGAGTGGGTGCGCTACGACGCGCCATACCCCGCAGACCTTCAGCACGCACTCGATGTCCTCCGTGAGGATTAGGCTTGGTGTCCAGCCCCTCAGTTCTCCGGAGAAGTCTTGCCCTCATCTGACGACTCATTCGTTCACCTCCATGTCCACAGCGAGTTCTCGATGCTCGACGGTGCGGCGCGCGTCAAACCCCTGATCGAAGCGGCTGTCGCCGAAGGGATGCCGGCGGTCGCCGTCACCGACCACGGCAACATGTTCGGTTCATTCGATTTCTGGAGCACCGCTACGGCCGCTGGAATCAAGCCGATCATCGGCACAGAGGCGTACATCACCCCGGGCACCCACCGGAGCGACAAGACCCGGGTGCGCTGGGGAACCAGCGCGCAGGGCCGTGACGATGTGTCCGGTAGCGGTGCGTACACCCACATGACGCTGCTCTCGGAGACCACAGAGGGCATGCACAACTTGTTTCGGATGTCGTCGCTCGCCTCGATCGAGGGTTACTACTTCAAACCGCGCATGGACAGGGAACTTCTCTCCACCTACGCAAAGGGAGTGATCGGCACGACCGGCTGCGCCGGTGGTGAAATCCAGACCAGGCTCCGGCTGGGCCAGTACGACGAAGCGAAAGCGGCCGCCGCCGAATTCCGCGACATCTTCGGCAAAGACAACTTCTTCTGTGAAGTCATGGACCACGGCATCGATGTCGAACGCCGCACCATGACCGACCTGTTCCGCCTGGCGAAAGAACTCGACCTTCCGCTTGTCGCCACCAACGACCTCCATTACACGCACGCCCACGACGCGAAAGCGCACGCGGCACTGCTCTGCGTCCAGTCAGGGTCGACCCTCGACGACCCCAACCGGTTCAAGTTCGATGCCGACGAGTTCTATTTGAAGTCCGCGCAGCAAATGCGCCAGATCTTCCGCGACCACCCTGATGCCTGCGACAACACCCTCGCGATCGCCGAGCGCTGCAATGTCGAGTTCAACACCAGCGCCAGCTACATGCCCCGATTCCCGGTCCCCGCAGGAGAGACCGAAGAAACCTGGTTCATCAAGGAGGTCGAACGCGGCCTCGTCGAACGCTATCCAAACGGCATCTCTGACGATGTGCGGGCGCGCGCGAACTACGAAGCCGGTGTCATCGTCCAGATGGGGTTCCCCGGTTACTTCCTCGTCGTCTCCGACTTCATCAAGTGGTCGAAGGAGAACGGCATCCGCGTCGGCCCTGGCCGCGGATCCGGTGCAGGATCCATGGTCGCGTATGCCATGAAGATCACCGACCTCGACCCGATCGTGCACGGGCTCATCTTCGAGCGATTCCTCAACCCCGACCGCGTCTCGATGCCCGACTTCGACGTCGACTTCGATGACCGGCGACGTGGCGAAGTGATCCGCTACGTCACACAGAAGTACGGCGACGAACGCGTGGCGCAGATCGTCACCTACGGCACGATCAAGGCCAAGCAGGCGCTCAAGGACTCATCGCGCGTGCTCGGTTTCCCGTTCGGCATGGGCGACAAGCTGACCAAGGCGATGCCGCCGCCCGTGATGGGCAAGGACGTACCGCTCACCGGAATCTTCGACAAGACGCACCCGCGTTACAAAGAGGCCGTCGACATCCGCACAATCGTCGAGACGGATGCCGAAGCGAAGACCGTCTTCGACACCGCCCTCGGCATCGAGAACCTGAAGCGGCAGTGGGGTGTGCATGCCGCCGGTGTGATCATGTCGAGTGATCCGCTGATCGACATCATCCCGATCATGAAGCGGGAGCAGGACGGCCAGATCGTCACCCAGTTCGACTATCCGGCGTGTGAGGCCCTCGGGCTGATCAAAATGGACTTCCTCGGGCTGCGCAACCTGACGATCGTCAGCGACGCCCTCGACAACATCGAGTCCAACCGGGGCACGAGGATCGAACTGGAATCGCTCGCACTCGACGATCCGGGCGCATACGAACTGCTCGCACGGGGAGACACCCTCGGTGTGTTCCAGCTCGACGGTGGTCCGATGCGCAGCCTCCTGCGCATGATGAAGCCAGACAACTTCGAAGACATCTCGGCGGTCATCGCGCTGTACCGCCCAGGCCCCATGGGCGCCGACTCGCACACGAATTACGCCCTGCGTAAGAACGGACTGCAGGCGATCACACCCATCCACCCGGAACTCGAGGAACCGCTTCAGGAGATCCTCGGTGGAACGCACGGGCTGATCATCTACCAGGAGCAGGTGATGAGCGTCGCGCAGAAGCTAGCCGGCTTCTCGCTCGGCCAGGCAGACATCCTCCGCCGGGCGATGGGCAAGAAGAAGAAGTCAGAGCTCGACAAGCAGTTCGAAGGCTTCAGCGGTGGGATGCGTGAACGCGGCTACTCGGACGCCGCGATCAAGGCCGTCTGGGACATTCTCCTGCCGTTTTCCGACTACGCGTTCAACAAGGCACACTCCGCGGCATACGGCGTCGTCTCCTACTGGACCGCCTACCTCAAGGCTCACTATCCGGCCGAGTACATGGCCGCACTGCTGACCAGCGTCGGCGACTCCAAGGACAAGGCGGCGATCTACCTCAACGAGTGTCGCCGAATGGGCATCCAGGTGCTCCCGCCCGATGTGAACGAATCCATCGGCTTCTTCCGCGCCGTCGGCGAAGACATCCGATTCGGGCTCGGCGCGGTCCGGAACGTCGGCTTCAACGTCGTCGACGCCATCAAGGCAACTCGGGAGCGTGAGGGGGAGTTCACCTCGTTCCACGACTTCCTCCGTAAGGTTCCGCTCCAGGTCGCGAACAAGCGCACGATGGAATCGCTCATCAAGGCCGGGGCGTTCGACTCGCTCGGCGCGACCCGCCGTGGCCTGATCGAAGTTCACGAGGACGCCGTCGACAGCGCCGTCAGCCTGAAACGTAATGAAGCCAACGGTCAGGTGGATCTGTTCGGTGGCATCTTCGACCTCGACGCGCCCGCGGAATCCGCACCCGACCGCCCTGAGTGGTCGAAGAAGGACAAGCTCGCCTTCGAGCGCGAGATGCTCGGGCTGTACGTCTCCGACCACCCGCTCGCCGGCCTTGAACTGCAGCTCGCCAAGCACGCCACGACAACCATCACGGATCTGCTCACCTCGGAGCACACCCAGGACGGTGACACGGTCACGATCGCCGGCCTGGTCACGAGTGTGCAGCACCGGGTCGCGAAGACCTCCGGCAACCAGTACGGGATGATCCAGGTCGAAGACTTCGGCGGAGAGATCACCGTCATGTTCATGGGCAAGGCTTACCAGGAGTTCGCACCGACCCTCATCAACGACTCCGTGGTCGTCGTTCGCGGGCGGGTCAGCATGCGCGACGACGGAATGAACCTGCACGCGTACAGCATCTTCTCGCCCGAGGTGGACTCGGGCGGAGTGTCGGGCCCATTGACCCTGACCATGCCGGACGCGCGTGCAACGACCGAACTCGTGACCCAATTGGGCGGCATCCTCACCCGCCACTCAGGCGACGCGGAGGTACGGCTGAAGCTGGTCCGTGGTGACGTCGCCCGCGTCTTCGAGATCCCTTACCCGGTGAAGGTGACACCGGACCTGTTCGGCGAGCTGAAATCGCTGCTCGGCCCGAACTGCCTCGGTTGACACTACGCTCGAACCCGACACCTCCCGCCCGCGCGGCGACCGTCAGTACTGCAAGAAACGAAGGATTCCCCATGTCGAACCCGAACACGCCCGTTGAGCCTCAAGGCACCGGGCCGGTCCCAGGGGAGCCGCTATCGGCCCCATTCCTGCCGCAGCCACCCTATGCGCAACCCGGCGGATACCCGCAGCCCCCCTTCCAGGGGCAGGGGCAGGGGCAACCGCCGCAGCCGAACTACTCGACCCAGCCCCAGTCGCCGCAGCCGTATCCGATGTTCTCTCCACAGCAGCCGGCTCCCGCTCTCCCCGTGCAGCAGCGTCAGCCGCGCCAGCCCCGCCAGCCCCGCCCGAAAACCGACCCGAACGGCGTGCCGTACGGGGTCGGCCCGTTCACCCTGCGTGAGGCGGTCTTCCTGGGGGCAACAGCACTCGTCCTGCTTGGGTCTTTACTCCCGTTCCTCAGCGGCGACTATGCCGATGTCTTCGGCTACGCCAGCGCGTGGGCACCAGCCGGCTGGCTCGTCATCCCGGCAGCACTCGTTCTCGTCGCAGCCGCTTTTTTGATCGTGGTCCGCCGGATCTTCGGCGTCCGGCGCCTGGCAGTCGGGTCCCTTTCGGTCGACCAGTTCGCTTCGGCGGCATCCGTGGTGACCGCCGGCTTCTACGTCGGCGCGCTGTTCCTCATCGCCGGATTCCCCGCCTGGTTCGGTGGCGGCTCGGACATCCTCGAGCCGGGCGCCGGGGTCTTCGTCGGTCTGGTGTTCTCGCTCGTCGCCGTCGCCGTCACAACGTTGGCGCCCGGTCTTCCGGTTCTCGGTGAAGAGTTCGCGAGCCGGCAGGAGACCAGCGCCCACCCGGTCGCTCGTCCCGCCTCCGCCGTGCCCCGTCGTCCGCGCGCCGAACGCACTGAAGCGGCAGCTGAGCAGCCGGCAGCGCACCCCGGGATGCCCATGCAGCAGGCCCGCCCCGGCCAGTTCGCCGCCTACAAGCGCAAAGGATCGCAGCCGGCCCCACTGCCTGCCGATGACCACGCCGCACCGTTCTCGGCCGCGCCGGCAGCCGCCGCGCCGGTCGGCGCGGTCGTCTATCAGCCGGGAACGTCGCCGAGCCAGCAGCCGGTCGACGGGCCGGCGGCAGGCACTGTCGACGCGTCTGCCGAGCACCGGGCTGTCGAACAGCCCTCCGCCGGGCCGGACGAGGCAACCAGAGCCCTGCCGACGGCTCCCGCCGATGAACCCCGGGCCGTCTCGCCCGGCCTCGTCGCCACAGACGTGCCAGCCGTCGACCCACAGCCCGTCGGCGCGGTGCCCTTCACCGAGTACACCGACGAGGACTTCGACGACGAAGACCGCAGCGACGTCACGATCGAGGGCGCACGGAACGACGGGCCGGCACCGCTGTCTGCGCTCGGCCATGTCTCCGCCCGCACCGCGACAGGGCCGGCGGCTGACAGCTCCGGTCTGATCCAGGAACAGCCCACCGCTGTGTTCTCGACGCAGCCGTTCTGGGTTTATTCGCCGGTGCCGCGCCCTGTCGTCGACGAGGTCTCCGGGGCCACGGTGTTCGAGATCGGCCCCAGCGCGTGGGCTCTCGCCATCATGGACCGGGGCTCAGAACTCGTGCTTCGCCACGACGACGGCCGAGTCGGTGTGCTCCGCAATCTCGAGGGAATCACGCGAGGCTGACCTCACGCGATGTCGCCCGGGCGGACGTAGCGACGCTCATGGTAGATGAGCGGCTCGTCGTCCGGGCCGATCTCGCCGCCCTCGATCTGAACAACGACGACCGCGCTGTTGTGCACGGACAACCGCTCGATGATCGTGCCGGTCATCCATGTGGTGACACTGTCGAGGATGGGCAGACCGTCCTCCCCTTCATGCCAGTGGTCACCGATGAACCTGGCGGCGTGATCGCCGCTCATGATCTCCGCGAGCCGGCGGTTCCTGGTGCCGAGCATGTGGATCGCGACCCGGTCGGTTGAAGCGATCGCCGGCCAGGAACTCGCGCTCTTCGCCATGTTGAACGTGGCGAGCGGGGGAACGGCGGCCAGCGACGCGAGCGACGTTGCGGTGAAGCCGACCGGCACTCCGGCCGCGTCCCGTGCGGTGATCACCGCGACGCCGGCGGCGTGGCGGCGGAAAGCCGCTTTGAAAGCGTCAAGGTCGGGTTGCATCGGGTTCATCGTGTGCTTTCTCTCAAGACGGATGTCGGCGGGTTGAGGCAGGCGCCCGGCAGCAGCCGGCAAGGCTGGGCAGATATGCTGGGTTCGCCATGATCCAGACTCTCGACCTCCGCGGAATCCAGACTACCCGCGCGCAATTGCTGTCCCTCATCCCGCGACCGACAGTGAACGTGTCTGTCGCCTCCGACGCCGCCCGCCGATTGATCGACGAAGTGAGAGCAGACGGCGAAAGCGCTCTCCAGAGACACGCAGCACAGTTCGATGGCGTGGAGAATGTGCGGATCCGGGTGGAGCCCGCCGCGGTCGCCGCCGCCGCCGAAGCCCTCGACCCCGCCGTGCGCGAAGCGCTCGAGCTTGCGATCGACCGGGTGCGCTCCGCAACCAGCGCGCAGGTCCCCGCCCCGGCGACGACGACCCTCGCCCCTGGCGCCACTGTCCGGCAGCGCTGGCAACCCGTCGACCGGGTCGGCCTGTACGTTCCCGGCGGCAAAGCCGTCTACCCGTCAAGCGTGGTCATGAACGTCGTCGCCGCCCAGGTCGCCGGCGTCGCATCGATCGCACTCGCGTCCCCGCCGCAACGCGAGCACGGGGGAGCGGTCCACCCGACCATCCTCGCCGCAGCCGGGCTCCTCGGTATCACCGAGATCTACGCGATGGGTGGGGCGAGCGCGATCGGCGCGCTTGCGTACGGCGTCCCCTCACTGGGCCTCGAGCCGGTCGACGTCGTCACCGGCCCCGGGAACATCTATGTCGCGGCGGCGAAACGACTTGTCCGCGGCGTCGTCGGCATCGACGCCGAAGCGGGCACCACCGAAATCCTTGTCATCGCCGACAGCCAGGCCGACCCATCCCTCGTCGCCGCTGATCTCGTCAGCCAGGCGGAACACGACGAAGCAGCAGCGTCGCTGCTCGTGACCGACTCGCCGGAGTTTGCGGATGCCGTCACAGCGCAGTTGCGGAGGCTCGCCGAGACGACGGAGCACTCCGCCCGCGTCACAGAAGCTCTCGGCGGACCGCAGTCGGCCATCGTCCTGGTCGACGACCTGACCGAAGCCGCCAGGTTCAGCAACGCCTACGGCCCTGAGCACCTCGAGATCCAGACCGCGGACAACGACGCAGTTCTCGCCAGGATCACCAGCGCCGGCGCGATCTTCCTCGGGGCGCACTCGCCGGTCAGCCTCGGCGACTACCTCGCCGGGTCCAACCACGTCCTGCCGACGGGTGGCCAGTCGCGGTTTGCGTCCGGGCTCGGCGCGTACACGTTCCTCCGCCCTCAGCAGGTCATCGAGTACGACCGTGCGGCGCTCTCCGACGTGGCGGCCCAGGTGGTTGCTCTGTCGCACGCCGAAGCCCTGCCGGCGCACGGCGACGCGATCACTGCGCGGTTCCCGACCGGCTGAGGTGTGCCGGCACCGGCCGCCTCGCGCACGGGTGTTTTTGCTGTGCGCTGGGGCGATCGCGCCCGCGCGTGCCGGTAACACCCGCGCGAGCCTCCCACGGGTGGATGCCGCGCGGGGCCCTGGGCACCGCCCTCGACTAGTCTTGATCCATGTTCTGCCCGTTCTGCCGTCATCCCGATTCCCGTGTCATCGACTCCCGGACAAGCGACGATGGACTCTCCATCCGACGACGCCGGCAGTGCCCCGAGTGCGGCCGTCGCTTCTCGACAACGGAGACTGCCAGCCTCAACGTGATCAAACGCAGCGGAGTGGTCGAGCCGTTCAGTCGGGAGAAGGTCGTCTCAGGTGTTCGCAAGGCCTGCCAGGGCCGGCCGGTGACGGACTCAGACCTCGCCATCCTCGCGCAGAAGGTGGAGGAGTCCATCCGGCAGACCGGCACCAGCCAGATCGACGCCAACGAGATCGGGCTCGCCATCCTCACGCCGCTGCGTGAACTCGACGAGGTCGCCTACCTCCGATTCGCGAGTGTCTACCAGGCGTTCGATTCGCTCGAGGACTTCGAGGTCGCCATCACGCTGCTCAGGAACGAACACGAGACCACGGAAGCCGCCCAGGACGCGACTGCGGAGCCGGCGCAGGCGTGACACCGTCTGCGCGGTAACCTTGCACAGGCATGTATCGCATTCTCTTCACCTCCGTCCTGTCCAGGCTCGATCCTGAACGCGCCCACCACCTTGCCTTCGACGTGATCCGGGCACTGCCCGCCGTCGGGCTCTCGAAGCTCACGCGGAGGCTCACCCGCCCGACGGTCGATCTCAGCGTCGACACCCTCGGCCTGCACTTCGACACGCCGTTCGGCCTCGCTGCCGGCTTCGATAAGGACGGCGAAGCGGTTCTCGGCCTCGGCGCCCTGGGGTTCGGTCACGTGGAGGTCGGAACCCTGACCGCTCATTCGCAGCCGGGGAACCCGAAACGTCGACTGTTCAGGCTCGTTCCCGACCGCGCTGTGATCAACCGGATGGGCTTCAACAACGGGGGAGCGGCATCCGCTGCGCGCCGGCTGGCTCGCGTGCGAAACGTCCCGGGGCGGCCTGTGCTCGGCGTCAACATCGGCAAGAGCCGCGTCGTCGGTGTCGATGCCGCCATCGCCGACTACCTCACCAGCACCAGGCTGCTTGCCCCTGTCGCCGACTACCTCGTTGTCAACGTCAGCTCACCGAACACGCCAGGGTTGCGGGGACTGCAGGAGCTCGACAAACTCGAGCCGCTTCTCGCCGCTGTGAAGGATGCCGCCGGCGCCACACCGCTCCTCGTGAAGATCGCTCCAGACCTCACCGACGATGAAGTGCGCCGGATCGCCGAACTGGCTGTAGAGGTCGATCTGGATGGGATCATCGCAACCAACACGACCATCTCCAGGGCCGGGCTGTCAACTCCGGCGGCCGTCATCGAGACGGCAGGCGCAGGAGGGCTCTCAGGTGCGCCGCTCGCGGCGCGATCCCTCGAGGTCCTCCGGCTCATCCGCGCAACCGTCCCCCCGAGCCTCTGCGTCATCTCGGTCGGCGGGGTCGAGTCTGGCGCGGACGTCGCCGAACGTCTCGCCGCAGGAGCGACGCTCGTGCAGGGCTACACGGCGTTCCTCTACCGCGGCCCGTTGTGGGCGCGGCAGATCAACCGGGAGCTCAGCCGTCTGGCGTCCGTCTCCTGAGCAGACCTGAGGTGAGACCGGGGGAACCGATCAGGCGGGACGCTGCCCGCGCTTGACCTGCGGCTTCGGCAGACGGAGCACACGAAGCTGGAACGCCCGCATGGCTGCGTACCAGCGGACACCGCGCTCAACGGATGCCTCACCGAACTTGGCAGCGAGCCGCTTCCTCACCTGGATCCCGAGCCAGATCCCGTCGAGGACCGCGATGCCGAAGAAGACCCACAGCAGCAGCATCGCGTAAACCTGAACCACCGGCGGGAACAGGGTGAGAATGATCACGAGGAACATCACCGGGATGAGAAACTCACCGATGTTGAACCGGGAGTCAACGAAGTCGCGGACGAAGCGTTTCTGCACACCACGGTCGCGCACCGGAAGGTACCGTTCCTCGCCTGCGGCGAGGCCGAGTCGGGCCTTCTCGCGCGATTCAGCCATCTTGGCCTTCGCCGCGCGAGCCGCTTCCTTGCGGTCACCTGGAACGAGGGGCCGTTTATTGAGTGCTTCCCGTTCTTTCCGGGTCGGCGTTGGACGGCCCTTGCCTGCCGCAAGACGGGCGGCCGCCTCCTGGGCGGTTTCGGTAACGGGCTCGGAAGGCGAGTCTGGGGTGTGCTTGGTCACGATGAGTCCTTGCGCTGGATATCTCTTAAGATTACCTGCATGACCGATACCGCCGAGCACGTCCCATCCGTTCCACCGGCCGCAGACGAAGCGATCCGTGAGGCGGTCGCGACAGGTCTCCCGTCGACCATCGCGGATCTGGCGAGGCTGGTGCGGATCCCGAGCGTATCCTGGGCCGCATTCGATCCCGCGCACGTGCGCCAGAGCGCCGAGGCGGTTGCCGCGCTGGCCGAGGCAACCGGGGTGTTCGACATCGTCGAGATTCTTCAGGCGCCGATCGGGAACAGCAGCGAACTCGGTCAGCCGGCCGTGCTCGCCACCCGCCGCGCCCGGAACGGCAAGCCAACCGTGATGCTCTACGCCCACCATGACGTCCAGCCCCCTGGCAAGGACGAGGACTGGGAGTCGAAGCCCTTCGAACCGACCGTGCGCGGAGACCGCATCTACGGACGAGGCGCCGCAGACGACAAGGCAGGGGTCATGGCGCACATCGCATCCCTACGGGCGCTCACCGAAACGCACGGCGACGACCTCGACCTCGGCCTTGCCCTCTTTATCGAGGGGGAGGAGGAGTTTGGGTCCCGTTCGTTCGCCAATTTCCTGTCCCACAACCGTGAAGCGCTCTCCGCTGATGCGATCATCGTCGCGGATTCGAACAACTGGGACGAGAAAACCCCCGCGCTCACCATCGGCCTGCGCGGCAACGTCACCTTCCGGTTGACGATCCGCACCCTCGAGCACGCCTCGCACTCCGGCATGTTCGGGGGAGCCGTCCCGGATGCGATGCTCGCCGGCATCCGCCTGCTTGCGACGCTCTGGGATGAGGCGGGCTCGGTCGCCGTCGAAGGTCTCACCCGTCATGAGGGGGACACTCCTGAGTACTCGGAGGGGCAGCTCCGCGCCGAAGCCGGACTACTGCCGGGAACCCAGCCGATCGGCACGGGGTCGATCCTCAGCCGGATCTGGTCCCAGCCGTCGATCACCGTCACCGGCATCGACGCCCCAACGGTCGCGAACGCATCGAACACGCTCTCGCCGTCCATCTCCGTCAAGATCAGCGCGCGGGTTGCTCCCGGCCAGAGCGCCAGGGATGCCGCCGACGCAATCGAACGACACCTCATGGCGAACGCCCCGTTCGGCGCGACGATCGAGATCGACGACCTCGACCTCGGCGACCCGTTCCTCGTCGACACGAGCGGGTACGCGGTCGGCGAAGCGAAACGCGCGATGGCGGATGCCTGGGGAGTGGAGCCGGTCGAGCTCGGCGTCGGCGGGTCGATCCCGTTCATCGCCGACCTGGTGCGCGAGTTCCCCGATGCCGAAATCCTCGTCACCGGGGTTGAGGACCCCCACTCGCGCGCGCACAGCCCGAACGAGTCACTGCACCTCGGGGTGTTCCATCGCTCGATCCTCGCCGAGGCACTGCTGCTCGGACGTCTCAACGCGAAAGCACGCTGACGCATCATCCGACAGGTCGGGAATTCCCACAGGCCCCACCCGGTTGAGATGCGTAGAATGAAACCACATTCGCAATACCTGCGAGCACGATCTACCAAGGAGAGTCATGAGCGACACGACGCTGACATCCGCCCCGCCCACCCACGGAGTCGGGCTGAGCGACACGGCAGCAGCCAAGGTGAAGAGCCTGCTCGAACAGGAGGGCCGTGACGACCTGCGACTGCGGGTCGCGGTCCAGCCAGGCGGATGCTCCGGCCTTATCTACCAGCTGTACTTCGACGAGCGCGTGCTTGACGGTGACGCGACGGTCGATTTCGACGGCGTCGAGGTGATCGTCGACAAGATGAGCGTTCCGTATCTCGACGGCGCCTCGATCGATTTCGAGGACACGATCCAGAAGCAGGGTTTCACCATCGACAACCCCAACGCAGGCGGCAGTTGCGCATGCGGAGACAGCTTCCACTAGGCGGATATTCAGGATTTCGTGCAGGGGACGCGCCGGGAACGGTGCGTCCCCTGCACCGTTTAACACGTGCAGAGCCGCCGGAATCCGCGCGATCAGCCTGAAATGGTCCAGAGCCGGGCACCGGATCGGGCTAGACTGAAGGCTGAAATAACTCTGTCATCGAAAGGTCCCAGGTGCGCTCGAATCGTCGACTCCGATGGGCTGCTATACCGGTTGCCATCACGCTCGCCGTGGTCTTGGCCGGCTGTACCCAGGCCGAACTACACGGCTATCTTCCAGGTTTCGTGGAGGGCGAACCGCCCGTCACCAACCACACCGAGCGGGTAGCCGGTCTGTGGGTCACCTCGTGGATCATCCTCCTTCTCGTGGGTCTCCTCACGTGGGGGCTCATCATCTGGGCCATCGTGGTCTACCGCCGCAGGAAGGGCCAGAGCGGCCTTCCCGTCCAGATGCGCTACAACATGCCGATCGAGATTTTCTACACGATCGTGCCGCTGATCCTCGTCCTCGGTTTCTTCGCCTTCACGGCGCGCGACCAGGCTGCGATCGAAACCCAGCATGCGGACCCCGACGTGGAGATCTCGGTCTTCGCGAAGCAGTGGGCCTGGGACTTCATCTACGAAGAAGCCGTCAACGGTGAAGACGTCTGGTACGCCGGCGTCCAAGCCGAAGAGGAAGAAGGGGCCGCTGCAGGCACCATCGACCAGGAGAAGCTCCCGACGCTGTACCTGCCTGTCGGCGCCGAGGTCACCATCGCTCTCGAATCGCGCGATGTCATCCACTCGTTCTGGGTCATCGACTTCCTCTACAAGAAGGACATGTTCCCGGGTAAGACCAACTACATGTCATTCGTGCCTGAACGCGAGGGCACGTACGCGGGTAAGTGCGCCGAACTCTGTGGCGAGTACCACTCGCTGATGCTGTTCAACGTCGAGGTCGTATCGCAGGCCGAGTACGACAACTACCTGCAGTCGCTCGCCGACCAAGGCAACGTCGGAGACTTCGGCGATGAGTTCTCGCGTAACGCAACGCTGCCGGGCATCGACGCGCCGGAGCGCATCGAGGATGTCGAGCAAGTTGAAGAAGAAGGTAACTAGCCATGGCTACCACCATTGAGATTCCTGCCGGGCAGGCCCGTGTCATCAACCGGAACACGGTTGAGCGCAAGGGGAACGTGCTTGTCAACTGGATCACCTCCACCGACCACAAGACGATCGGGTACATGTACCTGATCGCCTCGTTCCTGTTCTTCTGCATCGGTGGCGTGATGGCGCTGATCATCCGCGCCCAGTTGTTCGAGCCTGGGCTCAGCATCCTGGAGACGAAGGAACAGTACAACCAGCTGTTCACCATGCACGGCACGATCATGCTGCTGATGTTCGCGACGCCGCTGTTCTTCGGCTTCGCCAACACGCTCATGCCGCTGCAGATCGGCGCTCCCGACGTCGCGTTCCCGCGACTGAACGCGTTCTCGTTCTGGCTGTTCCTGTTCGGCAGCATGCTCGCCGTCGGCGGGTTCCTGACCCCGCAGGGTGCAGCATCCTTCGGCTGGTTCGCGTACGCCCCGCTATCGAGTACGACGTTCTCGCCGGGTATCGGCGGTAACCTCTGGGTCCTCGGACTCGCCGTCTCCGGTTTCGGAACGATCCTCGGTGGTGTGAACTTCATCACCACGATCATCACCATGCGGGCCCCGGGCATGACCATGTTCCGGATGCCGATCTTCACCTGGAACACCCTGGTCACGTCGCTGCTCGTCCTGATGGCTTTCCCGGTCCTCGCGGCAGCCCTCTTCGCGCTCGGTGCGGACAGGGTGTTCGGTGCACACATCTACGACGCCGAGAACGGCGGAGTGATCCTCTGGCAACACCTGTTCTGGTTCTTCGGTCACCCCGAGGTGTACATCATCGCGCTGCCGTTCTTCGGTATCGTGAGCGAGGTCTTTCCGGTCTTCAGCCGCAAGCCGATCTTCGGATACAAGACGCTGGTCTACGCGACGATCGCGATTGCCGCGCTGTCCGTCACGGTGTGGGCGCACCACATGTACGTGACCGGGTCTGTCCTGTTGCCGTTCTTCGCCTTGATGACCATGCTCATCGCGGTTCCCACCGGGGTGAAGATCTTCAACTGGGTCGGCACGATGTGGCGGGGATCGGTGACCTTCGAGACCCCGATGCTCTGGGCGATCGGGTTCCTCATCACCTTCACTTTCGGCGGACTCACCGGTGTGATCCTGGCATCGCCGCCGCTGGACTTCCACGTCTCCGACACCTACTTCGTGGTGGCGCACTTCCACTACGTCGTCTTCGGAACCGTCGTCTTCGCCATGTTCAGCGGGTTCTACTTCTGGTGGCCCAAGTGGACCGGCAAGATGCTCAACGAGAAGCTCGGCTACTGGCATTTCTGGCTGCTGTTCATCGGGTTCCACACCACGTTCCTCATCCAGCACTGGCTCGGGGTCGTCGGCATGCCCCGTCGCTACGCGACGTACTCGCCTGAGGATGGGTTCACGTGGATGAACCAGCTGTCGACGGTCGGCTCGATGATTCTCGCGCTGTCGATGCTTCCGTTCTTCCTGAACGTCTACATCACAGCCCGCAAGGCGCCGAAGGTCACCGTCAACGACCCGTGGGGTTACGGCGGATCGCTCGAGTGGGCGACCTCCTGCCCGCCGCCTCGCCACAACTTCACGTCGATTCCGCGGATCCGCTCCGAGCGGCCCGCATTCGACCTGAACCACCCCGAAGCCGGCATCCCCGTCGGCATCGGCCCGGCGAAGGACGCCCCTGACGCACCAACGTACGACCGCGCGGAAGGTGAAGTGAAGTAATGAAAGCGAACGTCAACCTCTTTTGGATCCTCGCGGTCTTCTTCGGTCTTGTCGCTGTCACCTATGTCGTCTGGGGCCTCGTGCTCACCGGAGACATCGAATGGGTCGGTGCGGTGGCCCTGACACTGTCGGTGCTGCTGGCGCTGTTCCTCGGCTTCTACCTCAACCGGGTGCACCGCCACCAGGGTGGGGAGCTGCCAGAGGACATCCCCAGCTCCAACATCGACGACGGTGACCCTGAACTCGGGCACTTCGCGCCGTGGAGCTGGTGGCCCATCGTCCTCGCTGGCGGCGGAGCGCTCATGATGCTCGGGCTGTCCGTTGGATTCTGGATCTCGTTCATCGCAGCACCGCTCCTTCTGATCGCTGTCGTCGGGTGGACCTACGAGTACTACCGGGGCTTCCACGCCCACTGAAAACCTGCACGAAAGAACGGCCAGGCGCTGAGCGCCTGGCCGTTTCTTGTTCCCCCCGTGGTGTCGATGAGCCCGCGTCGTGTCCTCGAGCCGCGTCGTGTCTTGGACCCGCATCGTGTCCGTGAGCCCCCGTCGTGTCCATGAGCCCCCGTCGTGCCCATGAGCCCCCGTCGTGCCCATGAGCCCCCGTCGTGTCGATGAGCCGCGTCGGCTCTGAGCTGGCGGCCAGGGGGAGCACAGCCACGGCGAGGCAACACCTCAAATTCAGCAGATCCGTCGCGACACGCCGTGTGGCGCGCACGACACGCCGAGGGTCAGGAAGGATCTGCTGAATTTGGTGAACGCCGCAAGGTGAGGACCGTGACGGATGCCGTCACGGATTCGGGTGCGGCTGGATTGCTGCTTCCCTCAGCTGTGAGGGCGTGATGCGCTGACGGTCCCATCCCGAGCAGAAGGTTGAGGGTGGCGTCGTCGAGGATCATCGTGAACTCGATCTCGGTGCGCGCCACCTCATCGAACCAGGGCTCGGCTGCACGCGCCAGGTCGTCCGCCTTGCCCTCGGGCACGTCGAGCGCGAGACCGGCGTCTCGCGCCTCACGAAGGTGACGCCCGGTGGGCACGACGGCGACGAGGCAGCCGTCGGCCGCGAGGACGCGAGCGAATTCGGGCAGGTTCCTCGGCGCGAAGACGCTCAGCAAAAGATCCCGTGACGCGTCGGCGAGCGGGAGCGGCTGCCATACATCCAGCACCACGCCCGCCGCTCCAGGGACACTGCTGACGGCGGTCCGCACAGCGGCAGGGGACAAGTCGGCGGCGAGTACCTCTTCGGAGTGCATGGCCGCCTGGGTGGCGGCGAGGTAGTATCCGGTACCGCAGCCGATCTCGGCGATGCGGGCGCCCGCGGCAGGCACGGCCTCCGCGCCGGCTCGGGCGACCGCGTCGGCGATCGGCCGGTAAGCGCCGGTGTCGAAGAACCGGGCCCTGGCGGCCAGCATCTCCGCGCTGTCGCCGACGACACGCGTCCGGGGTGGCAACAGGGACACGTAGCCGCGCTTGTTCACGTCGACCCGGTGCCCGTTCTGACAACCGAGGACGAGGGGGCCTGCGGGGGAGAAAGGAACGGATTCGAACCCGGCGGAAACGCAGAACGGGCAGCGAAGCCCCCCTGCCAAACGGTGGAGGGTCAACGCTGCCCGATCGTGTCGAAGGTGAGTCGCCCTAGTGGTGGTTGCTGTGCGATGACTCGAGCTCGGCCCGGGTGATCGGGTCGATACGGTCTTCGAAGAACCACCGGGACAGGCCGGCGCGTACGCGCTGGGCCACGGTGATGCGTCCGCGGGAATCCGGGCGGATCATCAGCGGCTGGTACGACTCGTGGCTGACGAGCTTCCAGCGCTCGAAGTCGTCGACCGGCTCGTGGACCTCGATGTACTCGCCGCCGGGGAGGCGGACGATGCGACCGGACTCATAGCCGTGGAGGGCGATCGAGCGATCCTTCTTCTGCAGGGCCAGGCAGGTCCGCTTGGCGATGAAGTAGGCGATCACCGGCCCGGCGAAGAGCATCACCTGGAGGGTGTGGATGACACCTTCCATGGTGAGCTTGAAGTGCGTAGCGATCAGGTCGGAGCTCGCTGCCGCCCAGAGCACTGCGTAGAAGGTGACGCCGGCGGCGCCGATCGCGGTGCGGGTTGCAGCGTTGCGTGGGCGGTCGAGGATGTGGTGCTCACGCTTGTCGCCGGTGATCCACGCCTCGATGAATGGGTAGAACAGCACAAGCATGATGAACAGTCCGACCAGACCGAGCGGGATCAGAATCCCGAACGAGAAGGTGTGGTCGAAGAGCACAACGTCCAGGTGGGGTGGAGCAAGCCGCAGGATGCCGTCCGCGAATCCGATGTACCAGTCAGGCTGGGTTCCAGCGGAGACGGGGGACGGATCGTACGGACCGTAGTTCCAGATCGGGTTGATCGAGAACAGTGAGGCGATCACCATGACCACACCGAAGACGATGAAGAAGAATCCACCGGCCTTCGCTGCGTACACGGGGAGGACCGGGTATCCGACGACATTCTGCTGCGTGCGCCCAGGTCCCGAGTACTGGGTGTGCTTGTGGACGACGACGAACAGCAGGTGCAGCGCGATGAGCACGAGGATGATTGCCGGAAGCAGCAGGATGTGCAACGAGTACAAACGGCCGACGATGTCTGTGCCGGGGAACTCGCCACCGAACAGCAGGAACGATGTCCAGGTTCCGATGAGCGGGATGCCCTTGACCATGCCGTCGATGATGCGAAGGCCGTTTCCGGAGAGCAGGTCGTCAGGCAGGGAGTAACCGGTGAAACCTTCGGCCATGGCGAGGATGAAGAGGATGAACCCGATGACCCAGTTCAGTTCACGCGGCTTGCGGAAGGCACCCGTGAAGAAGATGCGCAGCATGTGCAGGCCAATCGACGCCACGAACAGCAGCGCTGCCCAGTGGTGCACCTGGCGCATGAGGAGGCCGCCGCGGACGTCGAAGGAGATGTCCATGGTCGACGCCATCGCCGCGGACATCTCGATGCCCTTCAGCGGCACGTATGAGCCCTCGTAGTGGACCTCGGCCATCGACGCCTGGAAGAAGAACGTCAGGAACGTACCCGAAAGCAGGATGATGACGAAGCTGTACAGCGCCACCTCACCCAGCAGGAACGACCAGTGGTCGGGGAAGATCTTGCGGCCGAGTTCTTTGACGGCGGTCGAGATGCTCGTCCGTTCGTCGATGTAGTTCGACGCAGCTGCGGTGAAGCCACCGGACTTCTTAACCGGTACTGCGGGTTTTGGTTCGGCCGGAGCCGTGACGGTGTTCAATGACGCTCCCAGAAACTCGGGCCAACAGGTTCCTTGAAATCGCTCTGGGCGATGAGGTAGCCCTCGTCATCGATTGCGATCGGAAGCTGCGGAAGGGGACGTGCCGCGGGTCCGAAGATTACGGCGCAGTGGTTGGTGACATCGAACTGCGACTGGTGGCACGGGCAGAGCAAGTGGTGAGTCTGCTGCTCGTACAACGCCACGGGGCATCCGACGTGGGTGCACACCTTCGAGTATGCGACGATTCCGTCGTACGACCAACCCTTGCGGTCCTCGTCCTCGATGAGGTCCTCGGGCTTGAGCCGCATGAGCAGGACGATGGCCTTGGCTTTCTCCTCGAGGTAACCCTCGGAGTGTCCGACGCTGGCCAGCTTTTCGGGAATGACGTGGAAGACGGACCCGATGGTGACGTCGGATGCCTTGATTGGCAGGCCGGACGGGTCGCGGGCGAGCTTGTCGCCGGCTTCCCACATCGTGTGCTTCAGCAGGTCGACAGGGTTCTGGCCCTCGGGGGCGAGCCCGCGGAACAGAACGACGGCCGGGAGCGGGAACGCGATGAGCGCACCGATCAGGCTGTTGCGGATCAGGGACCGACGACCGAAACCGGATTCCCGGTTCGCCTGGTCGAAGATCTCGACGGCACGGGCCCGAGTGTCTTCCGTGCCTCGCACGGGGTGACGCATGTCGATGCCCTCTTCGTCGTGCATGAGGGCCTTGCCCCAGTGCACGGCCCCGATGCCGAGCGCCAGCAGGGCGAGCGCGAGGCCGAGGCCGATGAGGAGGTTATTGGTCCGGACGGAGGCGATGTCCTCCGGAACGATCGGGAATGCCATGTACGCCGCGATAGCCCACACGCTGCCGACGATGGAGAGATAGAAGAGCGTGTAAACCGTACGCTCAGCTTGCTTCTCCTTCTTCGGGTCCAGGTCGGTGACCCGGTGCCGGTGAGGGGGGAATCCCGGGTTCTCAATCGCGTCCCTGGCGACAACCGCCGTGCCGACGGCGTGTTCTGTGCCGTGGCCGGTGTTCGACGAGTCCGCAGCGGCGATGTCCGTGCCGCTGTTACCGTCCTGTGCCATGTTGCTCCTTCATAATTCTGCGCATTGTTCTAAAGCCTCGTGCCTAGTTCGACCGTGCGGTGATCCACACGGTGATCGCGACGATGCTGCCGAGACCGAAAATCCAGAGGAAGAGTCCCTCTGCCACCGGGCCGAGCGATCCGAGCTGGTTTCCGCCGGGTGCGGGGCTGTTTTCCATGAACTTGAGTGCCGAGATGACGTCCCGCTTGTCTTCAGGGGTGAGGTTCGTGTCGTTGAAGACGGGCATGTTCTGCGGTCCGGTGACCATGGCCTCGTAGATGTGCGCAGGATCGACGCCTGACAGGCCAGGAGCCCATTTGCCCTCGGTCAGAGCGCCACCGGCGCCGGCGACGTTGTGGCACATGGCGCAGTTGATGCGGAACAGTTCGGCGCCGTTGGCGACGTCACCCTCGCCGTCGAGCAGGGACTCGTCCGGGATGGCCGGGCCGGGAGCGGTGGATGCGACGTACTGTGCGAGCGACTGGATCTGGTCCTCGGTGAACTGGACCGGCTTGTCAGGGGCCTGCGGGCCGTGAGCCTGCATGGGCATCCGCCCGGTGCCGACCTGGAAGTCCACGGCGGCCGCGCCGACACCGATGAGGCTGGGGGCGTTCTCGGTGCCCTCGAGGGCGAGGCCGTGGCACGAGGCGCAGTTCGCCTGGAAGAGCTTCTTGCCATCCTCGACGCTCGCGGCGCTGACGGCTGCTGGTGTCTCAGCGCTGGCGGTGCTCGTCGAGAAGGCGGCATATGCGCCACCCGTGAAGAGGAGCCCGACGGCGAGGAGAGAGATCGTGGCGAGTGGGCCGCGGCGACCCTGCTTTCGGCTCTTGCCGGCGGAAGGGGATGGTGTCCTGGGCATTGCTGTGATGTCTCCGGTTGCTATTGAAGTACGTAGATGACGAAGAAGAGGCCGATCCAGACGACATCGACGAAGTGCCAGTAGTAGGAGACGACGATGGCGCTTGTCGCTTCCTTGTGGCCGAACGACTTGACGGCATATGCGCGACCGATCACGAGGAGGAACGCGATGAGTCCGCCTGTGACGTGGAGACCGTGGAAACCGGTGGTGAAGTAGAACGCGGAACCGTACGCGTTCGAGGACAGCGAGACACCCTCGCTGACGAGGATGGCGTACTCGTAGATCTGGCCGGCGACGAAGATCGCTCCGAGCGCATAGGTGAGGAAGAACCACTCGACCATGCCCCACTGGGAGGGCTTCCAGCCGACAGACCGCGGCTGCATCCGCTCAGCAGCGAACACACCGAACTGGCAGGTGAACGACGACGCCACCAGGATGAGCGTGTTGACCGTTGAGAACGGAACGTTCAGCAGAGCGGTCTCGCTTGCCCAGAGATCCGGTGCTACAGACCGGAGGGTGAAATAGATCGCGAAAAGTCCCGCGAAGAACATAACCTCACTGCCGAGCCACACGATGGTGCCCACAGCGACAGTGTTTGGCCTGTTGATCTTCGGGGCTCTCGCCGCATAGTTCAATGAAGTGCTCGTCACATCTCCATTATGGCCGATATCCCAGCGGGTTTTTTCCTTTCTGGGCCTGCGTCGCAAGTTCCGCAGGTCAACAAACCCTCAACAGCACCCGGGAATGCGCCGTGAATTCCTCGACGCACGCGCGGTGGATACCATTTGAGTCATGTCTGATTCTCGAAGCTGGCCTTATGTCCTCACCACGCTCCTCGACGGCGACGACCTCAGCGTCGCTGAGGCGACGTGGGCGATGGAACAGGTCATCAGCGGGGAGGCCTCGTCTGCGCAGATCGCAGGCTTCCTCGTCGCGCTCAGGGCGAAGGGTGAATCGGTCAACGAGATCGTCGGATTCCGGGACGCCATCCTCGAAAAGTCGGTGCCGCTTCCGGTGAATTCAATGGCGCTCGACATCGTCGGAACCGGGGGAGACCGGTTCGGAACCGTGAACATCTCAACGATGGCATGCCTCGTGGTGGCCGCGAGCGGGGTCCCGGTCATCAAGCACGGGAACAAGGCGGTGAGCTCCACCTCCGGTGCCAGCGACGTGCTGTCCGAGCTCGGAATCGACCTGACCCTGTCTCCGGAGTCCGTGGCATCCGCGCTCACCGAGACGGGCATCACCTTCGCGTTCGCGTCAGCATTTCACCCGGGGTTTCGACACGCCGCTCCGGTGCGCGCCGAACTCGGGGTGCCGACGGTCTTCAACTACCTCGGCCCGCTCTGCAACCCGGCAAGGCCTGAGGCCTCAGCCGTCGGCGTCGCCCAGCTCGACCGGGTGCCGTTGTTCGTCGGTGTGTTCCAGACCCGTGGGGCGACCGCTCTCGTCTTTCGCGGCGACGACGGGCTCGACGAGCTCTCCACAACCGGGCATTCGCACATCTGGGAGGTCAGCCGTGGGCTGGTCACCGAACACGACCTGGACCCTCGCGACCTGGGCATCGCCAGGTCGAAAATGAGCGACCTCGTCGGCGGCGACCCGGCGCACAATGCGGACGTCGTCCGCCGGGTGCTGGCGGGTGAGCAGGGGCCGGTGAGGGACATCGTCCTGCTGAATGCTGCTGCCGGACTCGTCGCGTATCGCCTCGCCGAGGATCCCTCGCAGATGCAGGTCGGCATCCTGGAGCGTTTCCAGGCGCAACTGGCGGTGGCTCGCGAGTCGATCGATTCGGGCAGGGCAGCCGCGAAGCTCCACGAGTGGGTCAGGGCCACCCAGGGCCGTGCCTCAGCGTCCTGAACCCCTTACGCCCCGGCGATCCGACGGCTAGGTTGAGTGCAGGCTGCCCCGGCAGGCGTCTTGTCCCGGTTCGCGACTAGCAGGAGAGTTCAATGAAGAAGCTCATCAACGACCCGAAAGACGTCGTCACCGAATCGGTCGAGGGGTTCGTCTCGGCGCACGCAGACATCGTCAGAGCCTCCACTGACCCGCTCTTTGTGGTCAGGGCGGATGCGCCGTCGGCGAAGGTCGGGATCATCTCAGGTGGCGGAAGCGGGCATGAACCCCTGCACGGTGGGTTCGTCGGTTTCGGGATGCTCGACGCCGCTGTCCCAGGCGCCGTTTTCACGTCACCGACCCCTGACCCGATCGTCGCAGCGACCGCCGCGGTGAACGGCGGGCGGGGTGTGCTGCACATCGTCAAGAACTACACCGGCGACGTGCTCAATTTCGAAACCGCAGCCGAGCTCGCAGCTGCTGACGGAATCGAGGTGCGAAGCATCATCGTGAACGACGACGTCGCCGTGCAGGATTCGCTGTACACCGCCGGACGCAGGGGAGTGGCAGGCACCGTCCTCGTGGAGAAGATCGCCGGCGCTGCAGCGCAGCGAGGTGATTCTCTCGGCCAAGTCGCCGCGGTGGCCGAGAAGGTGATCGGCCAGGTCCGGTCGATGGGCGTCGCGCTGACACCGTGCGTTGTGCCGCACGCCGGCGAGCCGAGTTTTGCGCTCGATGACGACGAGATCGAGATCGGCATCGGCATCCACGGTGAGCCAGGCCGCGAGAAGATCAAGCTGGAACCGGCGGACGCGATCGTTGACCGTCTCCTCGGCCCGATCCTCGACGACATTCCATTCGAGTCGGGGGACGAAGCGCTCCTGCTGGTCAACGGAATGGGTGGGACGCCGCAGATCGAGCTGTACATCGTCTACCGGCGGGCCGCACAGGTGCTTGCCGAACGGGGTATCGAGATCACCCGTTCCCTTGTCGGTAATGTCACGACGTCCCTCGAGATGCAGGGCATGTCGCTTTCCGTGCTCAAACTCGACGACGAATTGACCGCGCTGTGGGATGCCCCGGTGCAGACAGCCGCCCTCCGATGGGGCCGCTGAGCCGATGACTGAGTTACGACGAGAGGACATCCGATGAGCCTGGGTACCGATTGGGTCCTGGACTGGGTGAGGGCGAGCGCTACGGTCATCGCGGAGAACCGGGTCGAGCTCATCACGCTCGATCGGGAGATCGGCGACGGCGACCACGGCGAGAACATGGACCGCGGGTTCTCTGCCGTGCTCGCCACGCTTGACTCCGTCGCCGGCGATGCGCTTCCCGCTGACGTACTCAAGCTCGTCGGGACCACTCTCATCTCGACCGTTGGGGGAGCATCCGGCCCGCTGTTCGGAACCGCCTACCTCAAGGCCGCCGGAGCCGTGGCCGGTGTCGCCGAGCTGGACGGGAGCGCCGTGGTGGAACTTCTCAGGGCGGCCCGCGACGGGATTGTCCTTCGCGGCAAGGCGGAAATCGGGGACAAGACGATGATCGACGCGTGGACCCCCGCTGTCGAGGCCGCCGATGCTGCCCTGGCGGGCGGGGCGAGCGAAGCGCAGATCCTCCGGGTAGCTGCCGAGGCTGCGGCAGCCGGAGCGGGGGCGACGGAGCCGCTTGTTGCACGTAAGGGGCGGGCAAGCTATCTCGGGGAGCGGGCGATAGGCCATCGGGATCCGGGAGCGCAGTCGACGTCGCTTCTCTTGCGTGCCGCAGCCGACGTGGCGGCACGGCTGGCCGCAGCATGACGGTGGGCCTCGTTTTCGTGTCGCACAGTGCACGAATCGCCGAAGGGCTTGTCGACCTTGCCAGGCAGATGGCACCGGACGTTGCCCTCCTCGCCGCCGGCGGCACCGACGATGGCGGAATCGGCACGAGCTTCGACCGGATCGTCTCAGCGATCGGGCAGGCGGACACCGGGGACGGCGCTGTTCTGCTCTGCGACCTCGGATCCGCCATCCTCACCGCTGAGACCGCTCTCGAACTCCTCGGCGATGAGCGGCGGTCCCGTATCGTCCTCGTGGACGCGCCTCTTGTCGAGGGCGGGGTCGCGGCGGCTGTGGCCGCGCAGACGGGCGAGGACCTGGCCGCCGTTGCCGCTGCGGCGAGAACCGCGATCGGGGCGAACGCAACGCCGTCGTCCGTTCAGGAGGAACCGTCTGGTGGAGCCGTCGGCTACGCGCGGGTCGTCACCGTCGTGAACCGTGACGGCCTGCACGCCAGACCCGCCGCCGATTTCGTCAAGCTGGCCAGCACCTTCCCGACACGAGTGACCGTGAACGGCAAGGACGCCAAGAGCTTGCTCGCGATCATGGCTCTCGGGCTCGTCCGGGGCCGGGAGGTGGAAATCGCAACTGAGGACCCGAACGGGCAGGCGGCCGTCGACGCACTCGCCGACCTGGTCGCATCCGGCTTCGGCGAGGATTGAACAAGGAACGCGCCACTACCAGTTCCGTGCCCTTTCGTCAAATCTTCGCTAGCATGGCCCCATGGTCCGATCAAAGAAGACGGAGACCACGGACGGCCGGCTGGTTCGCTCGGCTGCGTGGATTGACCGAAAACTGATGCCGGCGTTCGGCGCCCCGACGATCACGTCCGCGAACGACGACAGCGACGGCAACGGTGCAGAGCCCAGCTGCCCGGTGTGCGGGCATCCGATGACCGAGCACACCATCGACCATTCGATGCGCAACGCCGTCCTTGAGTGCCCGGCGCCCATCGATCACAATCTCGAGCACGAGAAGCACTCGCCGTTGGACGAGTTCGGGATGCCGTTACGCGGCCCACGGCGTGCGGCGAAGAATCCTCGATGACGCGGCCGACGCTGTCGCCATCCGAGACGTCGGATGAGTTGCGGGGGAGCGGCTTCCGTCACGCCGGCGGCGCGCTCACGGCTGGTTTCCGCACACCGGATTTCGCGGCCGGCGCCCGGCTGGTCGCAGACGTCGCCGAGATCGCCGAGACGATGAACCATCACCCCGACGTCACTCTCGGTTGGGGCTCAGTGACCTTCTCGCTCACGTCGCACGATGCAGGGGGAGTGAC
>NZ_JAODMP010000033.1 GCF_025464835.1 Mycetocola sp.
CCGGCAGGATGTCATGCTGGGTTACGACGACGTCACCGTCGACGGCCCGGCGTTGGCAGGCCCGCACGTCACGGTCCCCGTTGACCTCGACGAGGCAGTCGAAGCAGACCCCGATGCCGCAGAACACTCCGCGTGGCTTTCCCGAGACGGAGGTGCGGCGGAAGGCCAGCGGCCCGCTCGCGAGAATCACCCCGGCGATGCTCTGGCCGGCGACCCCGTCGATCGGTTGACCGTCGAAGTGGATCGAAACGGATGTGGGCTCCGACGGCCGGATCGGGTCGTCGGAGAACGGCAGCATTCGAGCTGTCATGATCAGGCCACCTGTTCGAGGTGCGGCGCGAGCGTGGCGCGGGTGGGAGAGTACGGGGTCGGGTCGACCTCGGGGGTGCGCCCGAGGACCAGGTCGCGGAGTAGTTCGGCGGTGGCCAGGCTCAACCCGATTCCCGCTCCTTCGTGCCCGGACGCGTGCCACAGTCCAGGCATCCGCTGATCTTCGCCGATCGCGGGAAGGTGGTCGGGCATGAACGGGCGGAAGCCGCCGTAGCTGCGCATGACAGTGGCCGTCGCGAGGAACGGGAACAGGCGAAGCGCCTTCACGGCGACCTCGGTGAGCACGTCGACGCGGAGGCTGGAGTCGAATTCGACCTGTTGCCGGGAGGATCCGATGAGCACGGTGCCTCCGGCTGTCGACTCCACCACGCTCGATGTCTGCAGCGCGCGGTCGTCCGAACCGACGGCTCCGACGTAATCAGCGTCGTAGACCTTGTGGAAGATGCGGTGCCGCATCCGGCTGGTGACGAGCAGTTCGCCGCGGCGGGGTCGCACGGGGAGGTGCACGCCGATCCGGCTCGCCACGTCGCCGGACCAGGGGCCGGCGGCGATCACGACTCGGGCGGCGCGGTGCGGTCCGCGGTTCGTCGACACGCCGACCAGTGCTCCGGCGTCGTCGAACAGCCCTCCGGTGACTTCAGTGTTCTCAAGCAACCGCGCCCCGTGTTTGCGGGCGGATGCCATCAGGGCTTCGGTCGCGATCGCCGGCTGCACCTGGGCGTCCTCTGGGTAGAAGACACCAGACGTGACGGCCGGGTTGAGGTCGGGCTCCAGTTGCAGCAGCTCAGTGGCGTCGACGGCTCGAGCATCCACGCCGGCACCGCGCTGGGTTTCGGCGAATGCTCGGAGCGACTCGGCACCGTCTGGGGTGGTCGCGACGACCAGCCCGCCCTTGCGCTCGAATTCGAGGGAAGGAAACGCGTCGCCGAGCTCGTCGCGAAGATCGTCGGCGGTCGTCGCCCACAGCCGGGAGGCGAACTGCGCGAGCACGAGCTCGTGCCCTGGGCCTTTGTCCGAGACGAGGAGGTTCCCCTCGCACGCCGAGGAGGTTCCGCCGGCCGTCGTGCCACGGTCGAGGACGAGCACCGAGAAACCGGCGAGTGCAAGGGCACGTGCGCAGGCGGCGCCGACGATGCCGGCCCCCACGATAACCACGTCGTTGTCCACTGCGCTTCCCTTCGTAATATATTACATACTACACAGCGGCGGATGTTCCGCAACCGTCCCACAGGACGACCCCGGAATCCTCGCCCGCGCTCACCCGCACTCGACCCGACCGGGGAATGCCCGCGGCATCCGTGAGCAGGATCGGCATCCGCACGTCATACACCTCGGCGGCAGCGAGCGCACCGAGCACGACGATCGCGTCGCGGGTAGCCAGAAGCATGGCGGCTGGTGCGACGCCGGAACGGATCTGTTCGGCGAGCACACTCGACGACGAACTCGACCCGCGGGAGGCGCTCATCACCACCACCCGGCCGGCGAGGGAGGCGCCGCACTGCGGGTGATGCACATCGGTGATCACGCCGGTGGCGAGGTCGGTGCCACCCCAGAACGACAGTGGCTCATCGAGCCGCAAGAGCTCGCCATCGGCTTCGCCCGCGCACAAGGCGATCCCATCGGCACGGCCGTCACCACGCTGAGTCATCGCGGATCACCCGCCCAGCACGAGCGGATGCCACGCATTCGGCGAGGGTTCCGAGCACGACCTGGATGCCCATGTTCGCCGGCGCGTACCAGGCCCACTTGCCGGACGTGGTCATCGTCGTTCGTACCGAATCGGCGAGGATCGGCACCAGGTACGTGCACGTGTCGACGACGATCCGTGCGCCTGCCGCCTCCAGGGCCTCGAGAAGCCCGCGCTCCCTCGCTTGCTGGAGGACCGCTCGTGAGGTCGAGATCCAGACCGGCAGCACGAAGTCACCTGGCTCGCGCAGGAGTTCGGCGAGTTTCTCGAACTCGGTGAGCGAGAAGTGGGGGGTACCGAGCGAAACCGCGTCGAGCGAAGCATCCGTCGCGGCCGTGGTCAGTTCGTTCCGGGCAGCGGTGAGCATCTCGCGCGTGACCACGGTGGAGCGGATGCCGTCGGGCGGCCACGCCGAACCCGCCGCTCTCGCTTCGGGCGTCGACCCGGCGACATGGAAGAGGGCGACCCCGCCACTGGACGCGGCGGTCGCACCGAGCGCCTTCAACCGGTCCTCATCGACCGAGGCGGGGTTGATGCCGGTGAGGATGCTGACCTCCTCACCGACGATCCGGCCAACCAGGAACCCGAGTGCTGCCCAGGCCGCTTCGCTCTCCAGCACGTGGGCCGGAAGATCGGAACAGTCCACGGCGAGGGTCGGGACCCGCTCGGCCGGGAGATGGAGGCCTGCGAGCGGCACCCGTCCGGTGACCGCAGCGCACGCATCCAGGAAGTCGCCGTAGCGGGCGGTCCGCGCGCCGAGCACCGAGTTGGCGAAAACGATGGCGTTCGACTCAGCCCAGGCGACATCGGTGCCCGCTTCCGGCCGGGATTCGATCTGGTACGGGGCGCAGGTCCAGGTGGGCCGGGCGCCGAGGGCGACGTAGGCGTCCATCAGCCGGCGGGCAGCCGCCGACTCCTCCGCATCGAGTCGCACAAGACCCGGATGCATCAGGTCGAGCGAGCTGACGTTGAGCGTTGTCGGCACAGACACCCGAGCACCGAGTCGGACGAGCTTCTCGGCGAAATCCAGCCCAGCCTGCCCGTGATACAGGCAGCTGTCGATGTGCGCGGACTCGACGTCGATGAGTTTTGTCGCCTCGGACACGCGGGCCAGTGCAACGACGATCCGCATCGCCATCGCCACCCCAGGGCCCCGCTCGCCGGAGAGCTTCGCTTCATCCTCGGCGGTGAGGACGAGGGTGGAGGCCACCGTCATCCGTTCCCGAGGTAGGCGTCGACGATCCTGGAATCGGTGAGCAGGTCGGAAGCGCGGCCTTCGATCGTGGTGGCACCGTTGTCGATGACGTAGGCGCGGTCGGTGACCTTCAGCGCGGCTCGCGCGTTCTGCTCGACGAGCAGCACCGCGGTGCCCTGGTCCCGGATCTCGCTGATCACCCGCATCACCTGCGCGACGATCAGGGGGGCGAGACCCATCGATGGTTCGTCGAGCATGAGCATCTTCGGCCCGGCGACGAGGCCGCGACCGATGGCGAGCATCTGCTGTTCACCGCCGGAGAGGGTTCCCCCCTGCTGCGTCCGGCGCTCGGCAAGCAGCGGGAGCAACTCGTAGACCCGCTCGATGCGCTTCGCGACGGTTGCCCTGTCCTTGACCAGATAGCCGCCCAGCTGCAGGTTCTCGAGCACGCTGAGTGTGCTGAAGATCCGGCGCCCCTCCGGCACGTGGATGAGGCCGGCATCGACCACGTTCCACGGGTGCGCCTTGCTGATGTCCTTGCCGGCGAATCGGACGCTGCCCGAGTGCAGCCTCACGAGCGCTGAAGCGGTCGACAGCGTCGTGGTCTTGCCTGCGCCGTTGTTGCCGAGGAGGGCGACGATCTCGCCCTCGTCGACGTTCAGGCTGATCCCGCGGAGCGCCTGCACCTTGCCGTAGAACACCTCGACGTCCTGGAACTCAAGCATCGCCATGCGACTGCACCTCCCCGTCCTCGTCCCGGCCCAGGTATGCCTCGATCACGGCGGGATTCGCCTTGACCTCGGCCGGAGTGCCCTCAGCGATCTCCCGGCCGAAGTTCATCACGACGATGCGTTCGGAGACTTCCATGACCAGCCCCATGTCGTGCTCGATCAGCACGATCGCGGTGCCCAGGTTCCGGATCCGGTGACACAGCTCGAGCAGCCGCTGCTTCTCGGAGTAGTTCAGCCCTGCCGCGGGCTCGTCGAGCAGGAGGAGATCCGACTTGCGGGCGAGCGCCCGGGCGATCTCCACCTGTTTCTGCTGCCCGTACGCAAGGTTCCGGATCGGAACACCACGCGGCCCGGTGTAGCCGACGAAGTCGAGCCAGCGGTGCGCTTCCTCCGTGTAGGCAGCCTCGCTGCGCTTGAACCGGGGAGTGTGGAAGATCGCATCCGCCCAGTTCTGCCCGCCGTAGAGGTGCATGCCCGCCCGCACGTTGTCGAGCACGGTGAGGTCGGGGAACAACCGCAGGTTCTGGAACGTGCGGGAAACCCCTGCAGCGGCGATGTCGGCTGGGCGCTTGCCCGTGATGGCGGCGCCCTTGAGCAGCACCTCGCCGGCGGTCGGCTTGTAGAACCCGGTGATGCAGTTGAACGCACTGGTCTTGCCTGCACCGTTCGGGCCGATCACCGCGACGATCTGCTTCGCGTGCACATCGAAGGAGAGGCCGTCGACGGCTTTCACCCCGCCGAACGCGATGTGGAGATTCTTCACCTCGAGGACGGCGCTCATCTCTGTTCCCCCGCCACAGCTACGGCTTCCCGCTCCTCGGCCGGTTTGCGTTCAGGTTCATACCCGCGAGCGGGCCAGAAGCCCTGCGGGCGGAAGAGCATCACGACGATGAGCAGGACGCCGAATGCCAGGTAGCGGTACTCGGCCAGATCCCGGAGCAACTCCGGGAGCAGGCTGATGACGAGAGCGCCGATGACGACACCGCGCATGTTGCCCATGCCGCCGAGCACCACAGCCATGAGCACGAGTGCGGACTGGAGGAAGACGAAGCTCGTCGGTGCGACCGCGGAAAGGTGGCCGGCGAACAGCACTCCCCCGAAGCCGCCCCAGATGGCTCCGAAGGTGTAGGCGAGGAGCTTCACCTTGTAGGTGTGGATCCCCATCGCCTCCGCGGCGTCCTCGTCTTCTCGGACGAACCGCCAGGCTCGCCCCAGCCGGGACTTGCCGAGCCGCGCGGCAGCGAGCACGAAGCCGGCGACGACGAGGATGGTGACGTAGTAGAACACCGCAGGCTGTTGAAAGTCGAAGTCGCCGATCTTGAGAATGCCCGGGATGCCGAAGATGCCGGACGGCCCACCGGTGATCGCGAGGTTGTTCGCGGTGATGCGGGTGATCTCACCGAAGCCCAGGGTCACGATCGCGAGGTAGTCGCTTCGCAGCCTCAGAGTCGGTGCTCCGATGATGAGGCCGGCGAGCACCGTCATGACGAGAACGACCGGAATGGTGAACAGCAGAGGCAGATCGAATGCCTTGGCGACGATGCCAGACGTGTACGCCCCCACCGCCATGAAGGCGATGTAGCCGAGGTCGAGGAGCCCGCAGTATCCGACGACGATGTTCAGGCCGGATGCGAGCAGTACGAAGATCGCCGCGGTGGTCATGATGTTGAGCGCGTACGGCGTCGCGTTGACGAACGGTGCCGCGACGGCGATTGCCAGGGCGACCCAGCCCAGCCACTTGCTTTCGAACAGCCGGGACACCCGACCGGACGGCGGCCGGATCTTCTTCGGTGCGAGAGTCGTGTCGACGTTTTCGCTCATCAGACACGCTCCGTCACTCGTTCACCCAGGATGCCGGTCGGCCGAAGGGTGAGGAAAAGGATGAGCACGGCGAAGGCGAAGACGTCGCGCCACTGCCCGCCGAACCACTGGGCACCGAACGCCTCAACGAATCCGAGCACGAGGCCGCCGAGCATGGCGCCCTTGATGTTGCCGATTCCACCGATGACGGCGGCAGTGAACGCCTTGAGGCCGATGATGAACCCCATCAGGAAGTCGATCTTGCCGTAGTACGCCCCGGCCATCACACCAGCGGCGCCGGCGAGCGCCGAGCCGATGAAGAAGGTACGGGTGATGACCGCGTTGACGTTGATGCCCATGAGCAGGGAGGCGTTCCGGTCCAGGGCGATGGACCGCATGGCGCGGCCGGTCGACGTGTTCTGGATGTAACCGTTGAGGCCGATCATGAGCAGCCCCGCGATGATCATCAGCACGATCTGAGGCAGCGACACCCGGGCGCCGATCAGATTGAACACCTCACCCTCGAGGCGGATCGGGAAGGAACGCGGGTTGGGCCCGGCGATCGCGCTGATGCCGTACTCCAGCGAGAACGAGACACCGACCGCGGTGATCAGCACAGCCAGCCGGGGTGCCCCACGCAGCGGACGGTAGGCGAAGCGTTCGATCAGCACACCGGCGGTACCCGTGAGCAGCATGCTGAGCAGCAGCACGACGAGCAGTGCACCGATCGAGAGCGAGGCGGGGATGCCTCCGAGCGACGACAGCACAGCGAATCCGATGAACGCGCCGAGCATGTACAGATCACCGTGGGCGAAGTTGAGAAGTTTGATGATGCCGTAGACCATGCTGTATCCCAGCGCGATCAGGGCATAGAAGGAACCGACGAAGAGCCCGTCCCAGATGAGTTGCATCAAGGGGAATCCGTTTCACAGATAAGGCGAGCGGATGCCGCGCCGCGCCTGGCGACGCGGCATCCGTTTTCTCAGGACAGGTCGTCTTCGAGAACGAACTTTCCATCCTGGATGCTGAGGATGACGAACCCACCGCTCGAGAGGGTGTGCTCAGGAGTGAACTTCAGCGGACCGGAGAACATCTCGAATCCGTCGATGCCCTCGAGCGCTTCGATGATCTTGTCGCCGTCGGTTGAACCGGCCTCCTCGATCGCTTCAGCGGCGAGACGCACGGCGTCGTAGGACTGGGTCGAGTATGGACCAGGAGCCGAGCCGAACTTCTCCTCATAGTTGGCGATCCAGTCTTCGGCACCTTCGATGGTGTCCGGAGTCTGGGTCATGGTGGCGAAGACGCCTTCGGCACCCGCGCCGGCGATCTCGGACAGCGACGGGTCGACGCTGCCGTCGGCGACCATGATCTGACCGGCGAAGCCAGCCTTCTTGAGCTGGTTGATGATCAGTCCGCCCTCCTGGTAGTAGCCGGTCCAGTAGACGAGCTCAGGGTTGGCGTTCATGATGTCGCGGACGACGGCCGAGTAGTCGCTCTCGCCGGCGGTGACCGACGTGCTGAGAGCGACAGTTGCCGAGCCGTCTTCTTCGATCTGCTTGGCGGTCTCGGTGTTGATGTCTTTGGAGTAGCTGGTGTTGTCATCGACAAGGGCGACCGTGGTGAAGCCTGACTTCTTGATGAAGTCGAGTGCTGCGGTGGACTGCTGCTTGCCTGTGCCGTTGATGAGGAACACGTTCTTGAGCCCCTGGTTGACCAGGTCCTGCGAATTCGCTGCCGGGATGATCATGGGGATGCCGGCCTTCTCGAAGATCGGCAACTGGGGCAGGGTCGCTCCCGAGCAGTACCCGCCGACCGAGACGACGACTCCCGCCGAGACGGCCTTGTTCGCACTCGCGACCGCCTGCTGGGCGTCACAGGCCTCGTCGCCGACTATCAGCTCGAGCTTGCGGCCGTCGAGGACGCCTCCGTCTTTGTTGATCTCGTCGATAGCCAGGTTGGCGCCGTTCTGCATGTACTCACCGGTTGGTGCGCTGCTTCCGGAGATCGGGATGACCATGGCGAGCTTGACGGGCCCCGCGTCGGCATCGCTGGATGCGCCGCCATCGCCCGCGAGCAGCCCGCCGCTGCATCCCGATGTCGTCAAGAGAACCGCTGCTGCGATTCCGATCAAGACAGTGCTGTGTCTTTTGATTTTCATTGCCTGCATCTCCTTCGAGGTGAACGTCGGGTGTCGTTGCGGCATCCGCTCAACGCAGTTTTCTGGCGCGCGTACAATATGACATGCCACTACAGGCGCGTCAAGCAAATCTCCTGAGCGTTCAGCCCACGGCTTGCGGGGCACCCCACCATGCGACGACGTGGGACAGGTGGCGCACGGTCAGCTCTTCAAGTTCAGCGCCGTTGCCCGTCTCGATCAGGTCGAGCATCTCGTGGTGCTCACGAGCGGACTGGGCCAGTTCGGGGCTTTCCCGCATCGATGCGAGATTCACCATTCGCGTCTGCAAGCGCAGTTCGCGAACCATCGCGACGAGGCGACTGTTGCCGTGCAGGCTGATCAACCCGAGGTGGAAGTTCCTGTCACTCTCGATGAATGAGGTCAGCTCCCCCCGCTCGGCGTGGCCGGTGATCGTTGCGGCGAGGCCGCGCCAGGGGGCCAGGTCGTCCCCTGACCACTCCTCGGCGAGAGACCGCATCGCCGGCGCCTCGAGCAATTGCCTGACCTCGACGATGTCGCGGAGTTCCTCGAGGCTCACCGTCGTGACCCGGAATCCCTTGTTGCGGATAGGCTCGACGAACCCCCGTTGTGCCAGGTCGAGCATCGCCTCGCGCACCGGTGTTGCAGAGACCTCGAACTGCGCAGCCAGTGTCGGCACGGAGACAAGCGTGCCCGGCGATAGTTCACCAGAGATGATCGCAGCCGAGAGGGATTCCCCGATCCGGCCGCGCAGGCTCTCCGATTGCTCGATCTTGCTTATCGCACGGGTCGTCATCTCTCTCCATTCCTCGGCGGGCGGTCCGCCCAACCAGCATGGTCGCGTTAAACCCGACCGCTTACTACCCTCAGGATATGTGCCATACCACTGAAATGCTCCGGGCAGTCGACTACCACACCGCAGGAGAGCCGTTCCGGATTGTCGCAGAGGGGCTCCCTGTCATTATGGGTGCGACCGTCGCGGAACGCCGCGTATACGCCCAGAATTCGCCTGATCTGGATGCGATTCGCCGCCTGCTCTGCCAGGAGCCGCGCGGTCACGCCGACATGTACGGGGGTTTCGTCGTACCGCCGGACGACGGGGAGGCGCACTTCGGAGTGCTGTTCTGGCACAACGACGGCTATTCCACGGCGTGTGGCCACGGCACCATCGCGCTCGGCGCATGGGCGGTCAGCAGCGGGCTGGTGACCGCCGACCCGGATGCTGTCACACCGGTGACGATCGATGTGCCCTCCGGCCGGGTGGTCGCCCATGTGCGGACCGTCGGCGGTCGAGTCGACTCCGTGATCTTCGAGAACGTCGCGTCATACCGGGTGGCCGAGTCGGTGCCTGTGGCCACATCGAGAGGGCCGATCACGGCTGGCCTCGCCTTCGGCGGAGCGCTTTACGCCAGCGTTGATGTCGCGCAGTTCGGGCTCAGCCTCACGCTCGAGAACTACCCGACCCTTCTCGAACTCGGCCGCGAGATCAAATGGACTCTCAACGATTCGCCGTTGTCGCAGCATCCGCTCGACGACCGGCTGAGCGGAGTGTACGGCACCATCCTTTTCGAAGACCTCGGGGACACCGCGGCCGGACCCCACCAGCGCAACATGACCGTCTTTGCCGACGGACGAGTCGACCGTTCGCCATGCGGGTCGGGGACAGCGGCCCGTGTCGCCGAACTCGCCGCAGAAGGGCGCCTCTGGCCCGGGCAGGTGCTTGCCCACGACTCCATCGTCGATACTCGCTTTCTCGGTCGCATCCGTTCGACGACCACCGACGTCCCCGGCGGCGTCGGGGTGATCGCCGAGGTGGAAGGAATGGCGTACCGAACCGGTGAGCACGTCTTCAGCCTCGACCCGGCGGATCCCATCGGCGAAGGGTTCGTGATCCGATGACCGCGCTGCCGTGGATCTCCGCCGCCGAGGTTTTCGCCGCCCTCGACTATTCGGCGGCCGTCGATGCCCTCCGCCGCCACCTCGCCTCCGGCCCCGACCCTGCAGCCGACCCGCCACGTGGCATCCTCGACCTGGCCCATGGCCAACTGCTGCTCATGCCATCGGAGTCCGCGGATGCCGTCGGCGTCAAAGTCGCCACGGTGGCGCCGGGCAACGCCGCGCTGGGCCTCGAGCGGATCCAGGGCGTCTATCTTCTGATGGATGCCCGGACGCTGACGCCGGTCGCCCTGCTCGACGGCACAGCACTGACAACGCTGAGGACACCGGCTGTGTCGGCGGCGGCAGCGAGCTTCCTCGCGCCGGAGACGGTCGACCACCTCGTCGTCTTCGGCTCCGGCCCTCAAGCGCGTGGGCATGTTGAGGCGATGAACGCCATCCGTCCGCTCGGCCGGGTGACCGTCGTCGCGCGGCATGCCGGTCGCGCCCAGGGCCTCGTCGACACGCTGACCGACGCAGGCTTCTCGGCCGCGACAGGCGCCCCGGACGCGGTGCGGGACGCGCAACTGATCGTGTGCGCCACGACCGCCAGAACACCCCTCTTCGACGGGTCTGTCGTTCCGAACGACTCGTGCACGATCGCGGTCGGCTCCCACGAGCCGGACGCGCGCGAACTCGACTCGGCCCTCATGACGCGGGCACAGGTCGTGGTCGAAGAGATCGGCGTCGCCCTCCGCGAGGCCGGCGACGTGCTGATCCCGAGGGCGGAGGGGCTGCTGTCAACGGAGTCCCTTGTGCCGCTGCGCGACCTGGCGACGGGCGCGGCATCCGTCGACCGCACGCGCCCCCGAGTGTTCAAGAGCTCAGGGATGTCGTGGGAGGACCTCGTCATCGCCGAGGAGATATTTCGAGCTCGAACCATCTGACTGGGAGCCCGCTGAGAGGAGGAATCGTGCGCTGACCTACACCGTTATTGTCGATAGCGCACAAAATCCGTCTCCACTGAGGGGTGCGTCGGAAGGCATCATGAGCAAAGTTTTTGAGGAGATCGAGTCCAGGGCGGGCGAGATCGCGAAGTACCGTCGCCATCGTAATGGGCGTGGATTCGTCGCGCAGACCGCCACCGTCGACCCGAGCACTTATATCGAACCCACTGCGTACGTCGAACCCGGCGCCACCCTCAGCGGCCGTTGCTGGATCGGTGCAGGAAGCTGGATCGACCGCGGCGCCATTCTCTCCGCCGGGGTGTTCGTCGGCGCGAACGTCCACGTCGGTGCTGACGCCATCGTGGGAGTCGGAGCCCAGATCGGCAGCCACAGCCGCATCGGCGCGAAGGCCAGGATCGGCGCCGGGGCCCATGTCGCCCGCGACAGCACCATCCCGACCGGAGCTGTCGTCGCCGGGCCGCCGCCGAGCGGCGGGCCCAAGAAGAGCGACATGGGTCGCGCCGCGTAACCCGCTGGAGCCGGCACCCGCGCGTAGCCGTACGACTTCACCCACTTCGGACAAGTGCATCCGGTGCGCCGGGTGCTTTGGTCCGGAGTACGTGAGAACGTGCGCGCGCAAGACCCGGGCCCGGATTGCGCCCGCTTGCTAGAGTCGACGCACGCTCCGGCACCTGCCTGAAGCGCTCGAGGAGAACACCGTGAGATCCAACGACCGGTTGCGTCACAGTGTGGTTGTGGTGAGCGCCATCGTCGCCATCGTGGGCGCGTTCATCGGCTCAGGGGCAGCGGGCGGAACCCCGATCGTTGAGGCGTCCGGAGGCGCCCTTTCGGCGGACGCCACCCCGGTCGCACCGGCAGGCTCGGCTTTCGGCATCTGGTCGGTGATCTACGCCGGCCTGATCGGGTACACGATCTGGCAGCTTCTGCCGACCCAGACGCGGGCGGAACGACACCGGAAGCTCGGCTATCCGATCGCCCTGTCGTTGATCCTCAATGCCGCGTGGATCCTCAGCGTGCAGTTCGACCTGTTGTGGGCGAGCGTGCCGATCATCGTGCTCCTGCTGGTCGTGCTGATCTGGGCGTTCCGCCTCAGTCTTGCGTCGCGGCCGAGCAACGTCATCGACGCGATCGTGACGGATGGCACCATGGGGCTCTACCTCGGTTGGGTGACCATCGCCACCGTTGCGAACGTGGCCGCCGTGCTCACCGCTGCCGGGTTCGACGGATTCGGCCTGTCGCCCGACCTGTGGGGCGTCGTGCTCATCGCGGGCGCCGGGGTCATCGGCGTCGGGCTCGCGCTTTACGGGCGCGGCAGGCTCGCCCCGGCCGCGTCGCTGTGCTGGGGTATCGCCTGGGTGGCCGTCGGACGTCTGACCGGTGACCTCCTCTCGGTTCCGACAGCGATCACATCCGTCCTCGTGGTCGGCGTGATCCTTCTCGTGACGATCGCCGCGCGGATCAAGGCGCCGCGGCCGCTGCCCGTCCTCAGCTGAGCCGTCGTACCCCGCGCCGTCGCACCCCGCACCGTCGCACCCCGCACCTCGTGCCTCCGCCGCTCCGCCCCCTGTCGCCGTGCTCAACTGGCCCCCTTCGGCTCACAACTCCGCCGATCCAGCCCCTCGCGACCGTAACGGCCCCGCCGTTCCGCAGCTCTGACCCAGACGGGAAGCAACGAGGCGGAGTTATGCGCAGGGCCTTCCTTCGCCGAAGGCTGATGCGGGCCAGACGCCGATGAGAACGGCCATGGTGACGATGGTCACGAACCCGTGAGCGACGTTGAGCACCGTCAGCCCGGTGGGCCGGCGGTCGACCCGCCACAGGTCCGCGAAGATCGGAATGTCACGTGAAGGAACGGCGGAACCGAGGTAGCTACCACGATCGTCCGGGCTTCGGCGACCAGTCCGAGTGGCGAAACCTCGGCGGGCGCGGTCGGCGACGGCAGCCCGACCGTGATCGTGGTGCCGCCGGGAGCGGTCAGGGCCACCGCGGTCTCGAACGCGCACACAATGCCGGCCGCCTCGATCACGGTCGCCGCTGTCGGGCCGCGAGCGGCGGCATCCGCCGGGCTGTATGCCGCTGAGGCACCGAGCTCGAGCGCCTGCTCGATGCGCACCGGCACCTCGCCTGGTCCAGGCGGGTCCATTTCCAGTTCGGGGATGTCGAAGGGCGGGAGTCGGGGTATGGACGGCCGCGCCCGATCTCCTCGAGAACGGCACCGGAGATTCTGCTGCGTGGCTCACTTCATCGTGGTGCTGTCTCCCTGGCGCGTGACCTGTCGATCTTCGCACGTCGTCGGCGCGTCGACATTGGGGAGAAGAATCCGAGGGCACGTCGACGGCACGTCGACGAGTCCTGCTCTCCTTCGGAAGGGGTCAGCCGGCCGCTCGGGCTACCGAAATGGCGGTGACGACGCGGGCGCGCAGCGCATTGGATCGCTCGGCGAAGGCGCGCTGCTGCCGCACATACTCGGCTTTGCCGTCGGCGGTCTCAATCGCGACGGGCTCGGCACCCCACGGCGCCATGTCGTACGGCGACGCTCGCATGTCGAGCCAGCGGATGTCGCGGGCAAGCGTGAACGAGTCAAGCAGCACCTCGCCCGGCACCAGTGGGCCCAGCTTGATCGCCCATTTATAGACGTCCATCCCGGCGTGCAGGCAGCCGGGCTGCTCGAGTTCGGCCGACGTCGCGCGGGTCGGCTGCAGGCGGTTGCGGGGTACAGCGGCGGGGGTGAAGAACCGGAAGGCGTCGAAGTGGGAACAGCCGATGTGATGCGACTCGACCACCGCGTCGGTGCCGGCCTGTCCCAGCCGCAACGGGACCGAATGCCGGTGCTCCCCCTGCCGGTAGACCATCGCCCACTCATGGAGGCCGAAGCAGCCGAATTGGCTGACCCGGGCGGCCGTGCGGCTGAGCAGTTTCTCGATGAAATCGACCGTCGAGCTGTTGGCGGCCAGGAATGCCGATGCGTCGACGGCGAGCCCGTCCCCGTCCGGGCGGTACCAGCGCCAGGCCGCGCGGTCGAGCGCCGCGGCATCCGCCAGGACCACCCCGGCGCCGGGGTGCCAGCGACGCAACAGCCGCGGCTTGAACGGGTAATAGGTGAAGAGGAAGTCCTCGATCGGATGCTTCTCGCCCCGCTGCACGCGCACCCGCCAGTCGGCGGTGAGGGCGTCGGCGCGCTCCTCGTGGGCGGCCTCCCGCGCCTGCCACTCGGCTCGCGGCAGCACCGCGGTGGCGAGGGTGAAGTGGGGCATGTTCCCACGCTATCCCGGAGTTCCCGCGAGAAGTCCTCTTTGTCGGCCGGGCGTCGAGAGCATCCCGAACATATGACGAAGCTTCACTGCTTTGCGCCGTCCGATGTGGTTGAATTGCCTGATGGTCGACATAAGTCCCACTGCCCTTGGATCGTCGGCAACAAGCGATATTTTCCAGATCCTCCGCGACGGCCGGCCCAGGACCCGAACCGAACTTGCCAGGGTCACCGGGCTCGCCCGCTCCACCGTCGGCCTTCGCATCGACTCGCTCCTGCAACTCGGGCTCATCGGACCCGCCGACGCCGCGCCGTCGACCGGTGGCCGCCCATCGTCGCAGTTCGCCCTCACCGGCGGCAACAAGGTGGTGCTCGCCGTCGACATCGGCGCGACCCACGTGCGTATCGCGGTCAGCGACCTGGTGGGTCGGCCGCTCAGCGAGGACGCCGCCGACATCCCGGTCGCGAAAGGTCCGGAAGAAGTCCTTCATTGGGTCATCGCCGCCGGCGACAAGCTCGTACGTGAAGCCGGGCGCTCCGTCGACGACCTCCTTGCGATCGGCGTCGGCCTCCCCGGACCGGTTGAACACTCGAGCGGCCGGCCGATCAACCCGCCGATCATGCCCGGCTGGGACAACGTGGACGTCCCTGAGCGGCTACAGGCCCACTTTCACGTGCCCGTACTGGTCGACAACGACGTCAACATCATGGCCCTCGGTGAGCGTGAGGTCGCGTGGCCCGAGGTGGACCATCTCATCTTCGTCAAAGTCGCGACAGGCATCGGCGCGGGCGTCATCTCCCGAGGGATGCTGCAGCGTGGCGCGCAGGGTGTGGCCGGTGACATCGGCCACGTGCGGGTGTACCGCGACAACGACGCGATCTGTCACTGCGGCAACGTGGGCTGCATCGAAGCGCTCGCGTCAGGTCCGGCGTTGGCGAAAGCGCTGACCGAGCAGGGCCTCGCCGCTGAGACCAGCCAGGATGTCGTCGAACTGGTCCGCGCCGGCAATCCGAAGGCGATCCAGGCCGTGCGTCAGGCCGGGCGGGACCTCGGTGAGATCCTCAATGCCTGCATCAGCCTGATCAACCCGTCGGTCATCGTGCTCGGTGGCGCCATGGCGCGGGCCGGTGAGCACCTCATCGCCGGCGTACGCGAGGTGGTCTACGCCCGCTCGATGCCGCTCGCCACCCAGCACCTGCAGATCACCCAGTCGAGTGTCGGCGCCAACGCCGCCGTGCTCGGAGCGAGCATCCTCGCCATCCACCACGTGCTCTCCCCGGAGAGCGTCGAGGCCATGGTGGTCGACCTCGCGGATGCCGTCGGCCGCTAGCCCCACGTCCGTCCCGTTCGCGTCCGGCCATCTCCGACCCACCCACGGCGGGCGACAGCTTCTCGAAAACCCAGGCGGGCGACGGCATGATGTGCCGAGGGTGTGGTCGGGCGCCTATGGGCGCCGGTGCATCATGCCGCCACCCGCCGCCCCTCCATGGGCGCCGGTCGTCCCGACTCAACCAGGCGGGGCGACGGCATCGAGTGCCGAGGGTGTGGTCGGGCGCCCATGGGCGCCGGTGCTCGATGCCGCCGCCCCGCCCCCGCCCCCCGACTTCTTCGTACTGAACGCCGCGTCGAACGCAGCAGCAGGCGGATCGAACGCGAACGAGCGCACGAACTCGAGAGCTTCGGGGGCGCCGACGAGGCGGTCCATGCCGGCGTCTTCCCACTCCACGGCGAGCGGACCGGCGTAACCGATCGCATTCATCATCCTGAAGGCGTCCTCCCACGGCACATCCCCGTGGCCCGTGGAGATGAAGTCCCACCCGCGGCGCGGGTCAGCCCACGGCAGGTGTGACGAGAGCCGTCCGTTCCGGCCGTTGCCGAGGCGCTTTTTCGTGTCCTTGCAGTGCACGTTATAGATCCGGTCCCGGAAGTCCCACAGAAACGCCACCGGGTCGATGTCCTGCCACACCATGTGCGACGGGTCCCAATTCAACCCGAACGCTTCACGGTGGCCGATCGCCTCGAGTGTCCGAACCGTGGTCCAGTAGTCGTACGCGATCTCAGACGGGTGCACTTCGTGTGCGAACCGCACCCCGACCTCATCGAACACGTCGAGGATCGGGTTCCACCGGTCGGCGAAGTCCTGGTACCCGGCGTCGACCATCGCCTCAGAGGCCGGCGGGAACATCGCCACATACTTCCAGATCGCCGACCCGGTGAACCCGGAGACCGTCTTCACGCCCAGCTTGGCAGCGAGGCGCGCCGTGTTCTTCATCTCCTCGGCCGCACGCTGTCGCACCCCCTCAGGATCGCCGTCGCCCCAGACCACATCCGGCAGGATGTCGCGGTGCCGCCCGTCGATCGGGTCATCGCATACCGCCTGACCCTTGAGGTGGTTCGCGATCGTGAAAACCTTGAGGTCGTACTTTTCGAGCACGGCGAGCTTGCCGGCCACATACTCCTCGTCGTCCCAGCGCCAGGGGTCGAGATGATCGCCCCAGCAGGCGATCTCCAGTCCGTCGTAGCCCCAGCCGGAGGCTAGGCTGGCGACTTCTTCGAACGGTAGGTCGGCCCACTGGCCAGTGAACAGAGTGATAGGGCGAGGCATGATCTACTCCTTGTTGGCTGAAGCGAGAGAAGAAACGGATGCGGGCGAGCCGGACGTCGGGGTCCAGGCGCTACCGGATTGGGCGCTTCGCTCGACGGCATCGAGAACCTGCTGCACCTGCAGCCCATCGGCGAACGACGGGGCCGGTTGGCTGCCGCCGACGACGCCGACAACGAAGTCCCGAGCCTGGTGGGTGAACCCGTGCTCATAGCCGAGAGTGTGGCCGGTGGGCCACCATGCTTCCAGATAGGGGTGTTCGGGTTCGGTGACCATGATCTTGGTGAAACCCTGCCGCCCGGCCTGCGCTGTGGCGTCGTAGAAGCCGAGCGAGTTGAGGTCTTCGAGGTCGAATGAGATCGCACCTTTCGACCCGGCGACTTCGATCCGCAGGGCGTTCTTGCGCCCCGTCGACATCCGCGTCGCTTCGAAGGAGCCGACCGCTCCCCCGTCGAACCGGCCGGTGAACAGGGCGAGGTCATCGACGGTGACGTCACCCATTTCGTCGGAAGCCGTTCCGGACAGCCCGGAGACGCTCGCGAGCTTCGGGCGCTGCTTCACGAAGGTCTCGAGCATGCCGCTCACGCTCGTGAGCTTCTGCCCGGTGATGAACTGTGCCAGGTCGATCGCGTGCGCTCCGATGTCACCGAGCGAGCCCGACCCGGCCAGGTGCTTTTGCAGCCGCCACGCGAGCGGCGCCTGCGGGTCGACGAGCCAGTCCTGCAGGTACATGGCGCGCACCTGCCGGATCTCTCCAACCGCGCCGGATGCCACGAGGTCGCGTGCGAAGGTCGCCGCCGGCACGCGCCGGTAGGTGAATCCGACCATCGCATAAACGCCGCTGGCTGCCGCGCGAGACGCGGCATCCGCCATTGCCTGCGCTTCCTCCACCGTGTTCGCGAGCGGTTTCTCACAGAGCACATGCTTGCCCGCCTCGAGCGCGGCGATGGCGATCTCGACGTGGGAATCACCCGGAGTGACGATGTCGATGACGTCGATGTCGTTCCGGGCGACGGCGTCCCGCCAGTCGGTCGCTGTCTCGGCCCAGCCGAACTTCTCTGCGGCAGCGGACGCCGCCTCGGCGTTCCGGCCGACGAGCAGCGTCATTTCCGGCCGGGCGGGCAGATCGAAGAACCGTGGTGCGACCCTCCAACCCTGCGAGTGAGCGGCGCCCATGAATCCGTAGCCGATCATGGCGATGCGGAGTGGTGGTGTGTGTGGCACGATTCCTCTTTCTTGCGACACCCGGTGATGCGGGCGCAGTGACGGTGCTACAGCCATCGGAGCAGGCGAAGGCGGGGCACCCGGAGGCGCCCCACCCAGTTCGCCTACGACGCGAAAGCGGTCGGAAGGTACTTGTCGACGTTCTCGCTGGTCACGACGGGCGCGTTGAGGACGATCCGGTTCGGAACCTCGATCTCGACGAGGTCGCTCATCGCCTTCTGCTGCGCGATCAGTCGGGCAAGACGGATGCCGTCAGCGGCCTGCGTGGACGGGTAGATGACGGTCGCCTTCAGCACGCTGTCACCGGACTTGATCAGGTCCATGGCGTTCTTCGATCCAGCGCCGCCGACCATGAGGAACTCGTCACGCCCGGCAGCGTCGATCGCCGCGAGCACGCCGACTCCCTGGTCGTCGTCGTGGTTCCACAGCGCGTCGATCTTCGGAGCCGCCGACAGCAGCTGCGAGGCTGCCGCCTCTCCGCCCTGGACGGTGAAGTCAGCCGCCACACGGTTCGAGACCTTCAGTCCGCAGTCTTCGAGTGCATCCTTGAAGCCCTGGCTGCGGTCCTGCGTCAGCGGGAGCGAGTCGATTCCGGCAACCTCTGCGACGACGGCGTCCTTCTTGCCACCGAGCTCCTCACAGATGTAGGTGCCGGCCGAGACGCCCATGCCGTAGTTGTCACCGAGGATGGTGACGCGTGAGGCGAAGGTGCTCGAGAACTCGCGGTCGACGTTGATGACCGGGATGCCGGCTTCCATCGCCTGGATGGCGACCTCGGTGAGGGCGGCGCCGTCGGTCGGCAGGAGGACGATGGCGTCGACCTTGTCGTTGATGAAGCCTTCCACCTGGCTGATCTGAAGGTTGGCGTCGTTGGTCCCCTCGGCGACCTTGAGGTCGATGTCCGGGTATTTCTCGGCTTCGGCGAGCGCGGCCGAGTTGATGGCGCCGAGCCAGCCATGGTCGGCGGCCGGGCCCGAGAAGCCGATGGTGATCGTGTCACCCTCCGCCTGATTGTCTTCGGCCGATGCGCCCGTTGGCTGAACTTCGGTGCCGGTGTCGCCTGGTGTGCACCCCGTGAGTACGAGAGCAGCGGCGAGTGATGCGCCCGCGGCGACGAGCATCCGCCGCCGCGTCGATAGTGAAAGCATGTGAATTTTCCTCCAGTAGGTCTTTCGCAAGGTGCCAACGGGAGGGGTCTGCGACAGGCCGTGCTGCCGGATCGCTTTCCGATGTCGACGTTGACGGTGCCACACTAACAGAAGTCGAGCAGAAATCGTCGACTTCTTATTGTTGATCGTCATATGTGTTAGATTGCTTCCCATGATCGATGATGACCATGCCTCCGCTTTGCTTGAGGTGCGCGGGATAACCAAAACCTTCGCCGGAGTGCAGGCGCTCAAGGGTGTCAACCTGACTGTCCGCGCCGGTGAAGTCCACTGCGTGCTCGGCCAGAACGGTGCAGGCAAGTCCACGCTGATCAAGACGTTGGCTGGTGTCCACCAGCCCGACGCCGGTGAGATCCGCTGGCAGGGTGAGGTCGTCACCATCGCCGATCCGATCGCCGCGCTGCACCTCGGCATCGCCACGATGTACCAGGAGCTCGATGTCGTCGACGGGCTCACCATCGCCGAGAACATCTTCCTCGGCCACGAACACTCCACCGGCGGCGTGCTGAAGGTTGCGCACGCGAACCGGGTCACCCGAGAACTGCTCAACCGGCTGGGCCACGGCGACATCCCGCCGTCGACGGAGGTCGGACAGCTGTCTGCCGCCAGCAAGCAGATCGTCAGCATGGCGCGGGCGCTCTCCCACGACGCGAAACTCATCGTGATGGATGAGCCGAGTGCCGTGCTCGACTCCGGTGAAGTGGCGAACCTGTTCCGGGTCATCCGTGAGCTGACCAGCCAGGGCATCGCCGTCGTCTACATTTCGCACCGGCTCGAGGAGATCCGGCAGATCGGCGACCGCATCTCAGTCATCAAGGACGGCCGCAGCACCGCGAGCGGTCTCGCCGTCTCGGAGACGCCGACCCGCGATCTGATCAAGCTGATGACCGGTCGTGAAGTCGCGAATGTGTTCCCGGATGCCGTCCCGGTTCCCCGGAACGCACCCGTTCTGCTCGAAGTGAACCACCTGCACCTCCGCGGGCAGTTCTCCGACGTCGATTTCACGGTGCGTGCCGGTGAAATCGTCGGACTGGCTGGACTCGTCGGCTCCGGCCGGTCCGAAATCCTCGAGACGATCTATGGCGCGCGCAAGGCGACATCCGGAAGCGTATCGGTGCAGGGCAAGACGGTGAGCCCGGGATCAGTCGCTGCTGCCGTCGATGCGGGCATGGGCTTCTCTCCCGAGGAACGCAAGAGCCAGGGTCTCATCCTGGACGAGCCGATCTTCAAGAACGTGACCCTGTCGACGTTCGGCCGGTTCGGACGTGGCGGTTTCCTCAATGAGGGCGCTGAACGGGACGCCGCGCGTGACCAGATCTCGGCCCTCGAACTGCGTCCGGCAGATCCCGACCGGCCGGCACGGACTCTCTCCGGCGGTAACCAGCAGAAGATTCTGCTGGCTCGCTGGCTCGTTCACGGCACCCGCGTGCTGCTGCTCGACGAACCCACCCGGGGTGTCGACGTCGGGGCTCGAGCCGAGATCTACGCCCTCATCCGCCGCCTCGCCAGCGAAGGCACCGCCATCGTGGTCGTGTCGAGCGAAATCGAAGAAGTCCTCGGCCTCTCTGACCGGGTGCTCGTGATCGGTGACGGCAACGTACTGGCCGAGACAAACGCCGGTGAGATCGATGAGCCCGGCGTACTGGACCTTGTCATGAAAGGAAGTGCCGCGTGAGCGAGCAGAAGTCCCCCATCCTCGCGGAGAGCGCTCCGCTGCCGGGTGCGTCGCAGCAGGCAGAACGCCCCAGCGCCGTGAAGCGGATCCTCGGCGGGTCGGCGGGCCGCAACCTGGGCCTCGTCATCGCCCTCGTGGTGCTCTTCATCATCGGGACTGTCACGGCCGGCGACCGGTTCGCCGACATCAACAACTTCTTGACCATCATCCGTTACGCATCGATCATCGGCGTGATCTCGATCGGCATGACGTTCGTCATCACGGCCGGGGGCATCGACCTGTCGGTCGGTTCGGTGATGGGTCTGGCTACCGTCGTCGCCAGCCTCACGGCCGTGCAACTCGCTGCCACTCAAAGCTCCTGGCTGCTGATGGTCCTGATCCCGATCGCGGTCGGCTGCGCCGCGGGGCTCGTCAACGGCATCGTCATCGCGTACGGCAATGTTGTGGCGTTCATGGCAACGCTCGCCATGCTCGTCGGAGCCCGAGGGCTGGCTGAACTCATCTCGGGCCGTCGCACCCAGATCGTCACCAACACCGGCTTCCTCGACTTCACCCGGGCGAACCTGCTCGGCGTGCCGATTCTGATCTGGATCTTCGCCATCGTGGCGATCGCCGGCTGGGTGTTGCTCAACCGCACGACCTTCGGACGCCGCACCGTCGCGATCGGCGGCAACCTCGAAGCATCCCGACTCGCCGGCATCAAGGTCAAGCGGCACCTCGTAATGATCTACGTGCTGTCCGGCCTGACCGCCGGCATCGCCGCGATCATGATGCTCGGGCGAACCACCGCAGGAACCTCCACCCACGGCCTTCTCTATGAGCTGGATGCCATCGCGGCGGTCGTCGTCGGTGGCACGCTTCTCATCGGCGGTCGCGGAACAATCGTCGGCACCGTGCTCGGTGTGCTGATCTTCTCCACCCTGACCAACGTGTTCACCCAGAACAACCTGGACACGTCGGTGCAGCAGGTGACGAAAGGCCTCATCATCGTGGTCGCCGTGTTGCTGCAGCAGCGGTTCGCGACCCGCAAATAGGTTCCGCCTTCCCGCTGACCGAGCAACGACACGTCCGCGTTAGCCGAGTAACGACACCCCCTCGCCAACCGAGCAACGACACCCCCTCGCCAACCGAGCAGCGACACCCCCTCGCCAACCGAGCAACGACACGTCCGCGTTGACCGAGCAACGACACCCCCTCGTTGATCGAGTAGCGACGGAGGAGCGTATCGAGATCTCGGCTAAGCAGCCGGCAGGTCTCGATGCGCCCGCCAGGTCACGGCTCACCCATTCGCCCTGTTGAACGCGCGCCGGAACGCCCCACCACCCCGCGTGATCCGGAGGCGGAACGATTCAGCCGGCGGATGTCGCGTCGCGGTAGCCCTCGAGCAGGGCATCCGTGAATGCATGCGGGCGCACAACGCTGACCATGTGGCTGGCGCCGGGCACGGTGATCAGCCGACCGTTACGCGTGGCGGCGAGGTAGCGACCGGCGTGGGCACGCACGTGGTCGAAGCGACCGTTGACGAAGAGCACCGGCACGTCGATCTCGGCGAGCCGCTCGAGCGGGCGCAACTCGAGCAGGGACAACAGCACGTCGTCCATGACATCGAGGGCAACTCCCCCGGCGATCACGTCTGTTGCACCCGGCTCTGGCACGAACAACCGCACCGTGAAGTCGTTGAGCGCTCGTCCCCGGTCGGGGAATGTGCCGATGACCTTCGAGATCGCCCGCCATCCGTGCATGACCACGGGGTGGGGCACCGTCGCACAGGCCGCCGCGAGCAACCCGGCGACCCGGCCCGGGTTACGTGCCACCCACTCGATCGCCAGGTACCCGCCCAGCGAGAATCCCACCAGGTAAGGCTTGGTATGGGATGCTTCCGCCGCCGCCACCGCGTCTCCGATGCCCTCCAGGGAGGAGTGAACGAAGAAGCGTTCGCCGAGACGGGAGCCGTGCCCAGGCAAGTCGATGGCCGCCGTGGGAATGCCGAGGCGACCGAGGTGCTCCTCCTGGTGTCGCCACAGGGTTGCCGATGTGCGCAGGCCGTGCACGAAGATGACGGTGGCAGGCATGCTGGTCTCGACGCCTTGCTCCTCGAGCAGTGTCTGGACAGCCGCAGCGACATCCGCATCCTGGTGCCGCATGAGCCGGTCGCTGCGATCGACGACGGTCACCTGCGAGCCGAACTGCGAGAACATTCCAGCGAACTCGAGGCCAACGAAGCCGCCGATCACGAGCCGTTCGGGCAACGGTTTCAGATGCTGCATGCTGGTCGAGTCGCACACGCGGGCGCCCGCCCGACCGGGCAGGTCCGGGCGGGCCGGCACGGTGAAGGTGTTGGTGATGCTCGTCTCAGCTCGCACCATCAGAACGTCGCCTCCAGCGCTGACTTCGACTCACGATTTCCGGTGCAGCGCGCTTCGCCCTCGATGAGGGTGACCGTCTCGATGTCAGCGAGCATGGCGTAGTTGCGGGCACGCAGCTTGTCGGTGAGCGCGTCGCGGCCGGCGACGGCGCTCGTGGACCAGGATCGTGGGTCATCGGCGCTCCGGCGAGGGTTTTACTCCCTTGCCCCAGCCAATGACCAAAACGTCGAGGTCGATGCTCTCCACGTTGCTCCTTACCTGTCCCGGTGATTTGCCAGTATGCCTGTTGAACTTGTGCCGATCATGAGCATCTGAGCGTGCCGAGCGGGACGGTGCCCGTTGGAGGCGGGCGCACAGCATCCGTCACTACGCTCGCGACATGAGCCTTCGCGACATCCCCCTGACCACAATCTCCGGATCCACAACGACCCTTGCCGAGCACCAGGACAAGGTCGTGCTCGTCGTGAACGTCGCCTCGAAATGCGGGCTGACCCCGCAGTACGACGCCCTCGAGGCGATGTACCGGAAGTACCGCGACCGGGGTTTCGTGGTCCTCGGCTTCCCGAGCAACCAGTTCTTCCAGGAACCCGGCGAGGGCAAAGCGATCGAGGAGACCTGCCGGATCAACCACGGCGTCACCTTTCCGCTGTTCCAGAAGACCCAGGTCAACGGCAGGAGCGCTCACCCGCTCTACCAGGAGTTGACCAAGACTCCGGATGCCGCCGGCAAAGCTGGCAAGGTGAAGTGGAACTTCGAGAAGTTCGTGGTCACCCCGGACGACGAGGTGTACCGGTTCCGGCCCACGACCGTCCCTGACGCTCCCGAGGTCCTCTCAGTCATCGAGGGCGCGCTGCGGGCGGCGAAAAACTAGCCGTTGCTCGGTGCGGGTGTCGGTGTCGGTGCGATGCCGCACGCTTCTTGAAGCGCCGTGACCGACTCGTTCGGCACCTGGTCACCGGACTCGGCGATGCCCTCGAGCGGAGTGATGTATTCGACGGGCAGGCCTGCACCCTCAGCAGCCACGAGCAGCCCCGAGAGGATTTGCTTGTCCTGTTCGCTGACCGTTCCGTCCTGCAGGGGCGCGCAGATCTGCTCGCGCAGCTCCGCGACTGCGGCCGAACCGGCCTGGGATGCGGCCTCACTCGCGATGCCTTTCGCAGCATCTCCGACCTGACTGCAGCCCGCGAGGGCAAGGAAAAGAGGGACGGCGAGGAGCGTGAGGAGGCGACGATTCATGGGGTGAGTCTACGAGGGCAGCCCAGGCTGAGCCTGAGAGGGCGGCGTGTGTGACCGCCCCGCATTCACAGGATTGGCCGACGATGCGTCCGTAGGATGAACCGATAACTTTCGTCTTGGAGGACAAATGAAGTGCCCTACCGACTCAGCAACTCTCGTCATGAGCGAACGCGGTGGCGTCGAGATCGACTACTGCCCCGAGTGCCGCGGGGTGTGGCTGGACCGCGGTGAACTCGACAAGATCATCGAGCGCGCCGAGAACGAGATGGTGAAGAACGCTCCGGCGCCTGCCGCCGCGCCGACCGTCGTTCCCGTCCAGCAGCAGCAGCGCCCGCAGTACGGCGAGGGCAACAATGACCGGAACTGGAACGACCACGACCGCCGGTACGACAACCGCGACGGTTACCGCAAGAACAAGAAGGAAAGCTGGATCGCCGACCTCTTCGGCTAGGAGTCGGTCAGCTCACGCTTGCCTCGCATCAGCTCGGTTCCGAGCGCGTCCAGGCGCTGGGTCCAGAAGCCGCGGAAGACGCCGAGCCACTCGTCGATCTCCTGCAGGGGGCCTGCCTCGACGGCATAGATCCGTCGCCGGCCGTCGGCGCGCACCGTCGCGAACCCACTGTCCCTCAGCACCTTGAGGTGTTGAGAGACAGCGGGCTGGCTGATCCCGAACTCCTCGACGATCGCCTCGACGATGACACCGGCCGGCTGCTCACCGGCGGCGAGGAGTTCGAGGATCCGGCGCCGAACCGGATCCCCCAGGATGTCAAAGGCGTGCACTAGACGGCTGGACCCGCTTCTACTCCCATGTACGCGTCGAGGCAGCGCTTGGCCGCTGCCGCGGCATCCGCTTCGCTCTCCCCTGCGGCGATGTTGGCACCGCGCCATTCGTCGTTGCTGCGGGCCATGAAACGGGTGCCGTCGGCCGACGCACTCCACGCGGCCGCCTCTTCGGGATTGAGGCTGGAGCCTGAGCCGAGGTGGAGGGCAAGGCCGAGGAGCATCATGTCCCAGCCGATGCCGACGGCGCTCGGGCCGAACATCTTCCAGTCCTCGTCACCGACGTGGGAGACATGCTCCACCGTGAGGGTGGCCTGCGATTCGTCGCCGCTCAGGGTCGCCGTGACCCAGCTGACGTCGCCGCCGTACTCCCACGTCACGTGCAGCGTGTGGGGTTCGGCGCATTCGAGCACCTCACCGCCGGCGTTGCCTTCGATCTGGTAGCGACCGCCGGGCCGGAAGTCACCGGAGATCGGGCCGAGCCAGCGGGAGATCCGGTCCTGGGCGGTGATGGCGTTCCAGACCTCTGCCTGGGCGAACGGGTAGGTCTGCGTCATGGCGACGACGCGGGCGTCCTCCCCGCCGACTTCGCGTGCTCCCACTGAACGTGTCACAGCGGGGATCTGGCCGTCGGTCATCTCGTGCAGTTTGTGCAGGTTTGTGTCCATGCACGCAATGTATCAGCGGGCACTTATACGTACAAGGCCCTGACCCGAACCGCTGCCTCGCCACCCACAGCGGACAGGGACACCCGGCACCCTGCCTGCGCGGCTGGTCACCCTCAGCGGCCGAAAGCACCCGGCGCACCGGATGACCCGGCCTGGGAGGGATGCAGTCGTGCGAGGCGCGCCGCCGCCTACGCCCCGTGCCCCTCCGGAACCTGCTCCTCCTCGAGCGGCGGGCCGGGCGGGGTTCCGTCGCCGAACGGGCGACCGCCGAGAGCTTCGCGACCGTGCGCGGTGAGCCAGCCGGAAGCATCCGGGCCGGCTGGCACGATGCCTGTCGGGTTGATGTCCGAGTGCACGATGTAATAGTGCTGCTTGATCTGCACGAAGTCGGTGGTGTCGCCGAATCCGGGCGTCTGGAACAGATCACGGGCGTAGGCCCACAGCACCGGCATCTCAGTGAGTTTGTTGCGGTTGCACTTGAAGTGCCCGTGATAGACGGCGTCGAAGCGCGCGAGCGTCGTGAACAGGCGGATATCTGCCTCGGTGATCGTGTCGCCCACGAGGTAACGCTGGTGCCTCAGGCGCTCCTCGAGCCAGTCAAGCCGGTCGAACAGCCGGGTGTACGCCTTCTCGTATGCCTCCTGCGATCCAGCGAATCCGGCTCGATAGACGCCGTTGTTCACGTCGCGGAAGACGAGGTCATTGACCTCGTCGATCTCCGCACGGAGGTGCTCGGGGTACAGGTCCGGGGCGCCGTCGCGGTGGTACTCGGTCCACTCGGTCTCGAGGTCGAGCGTGATTTGCGGAAAGTTGTTGGTGACGACCTTGCCGGATGTCACCTCCACGATCGCGGGAACGGTGATGCCGCGTGGGTAGTCGGCGAACCGGCGGAAGTAGGCATCCTGCAGCCAGTGGATGCCGAGCACGGGGTCGAGTCCGTCAGGGTCGAGGTCGAAGGTCCAGCTGCGGGCGTCGTGGGTGGGCCCCGGCATACCGAGTGAGATCACGTTCTCGAGCCCGAGCAGACGCCGGACGATCGCCGTGCGATTCGCCCACGGGCAGGCGCGGGCGGCGATGAGCCGGTAGCGGCCGGGCTCGACGGGCCAGCCGTCGCGACCGTCACGGGTGATCCGGTCCTCGATATAGTTCGTGTCGCGGGTGTACTCCTCGCCCGGTTCGACGTAGCTGCCTGGAGTGCTCTGCTCTGTACTCGATGTGTTGCTCATGCGTCCAGCCTAGAGAGCACACCTGAGCGCTCATACCAGCGCGGGAGCCGGGGCCGTTGACGGCGCAGGCAGGCTCAGTGACTCGGGCACAGAACGAATGGCGTTGCTGGGCTGACCTTGCGCACAGTTCCGCCGAAACGCACGTGCGGCCGCCACCTGCCGCACCGGCGCGGGCATCCGCCGGAGACCGCGCGCAGCGCTGGCGGAATTGTGCGCCGCCAGCACAGAACGAGCAGGACGAGGCCGAGGGCGGAGCGAAGGTGGCTTCACACCCCGGCGAAGAACGCCTCAACGGCCATCGACAAGCCGACCAGGTCATCAACGTGGGCCAGCTCGCGCGCCGAGTGCATCGACAGCAGCGGCACGCCCACATCCACCACCCGGATGCCGAGCCTCGTCGCCGTCAGCGGACCGATCGTCGACCCACACGGCACCGTGTTGTTCGACACGAACTCCTGGTACGGCACATCGGCTGAGGTGCACGCGCGTTCCCAGAGTGCCGCACCGACGGCATCCGTGGCGTAGCGCTGATTCGCATTGATCTTGAGCAGCACGCCCGAGCCCAGAACCGGCTGGTTCGCGCTGTCGTGCTTCTCCGGGTAATTGGGGTGCACCGAGTGGCCGGCGTCGGCGGACACGCACCAGGAGTCGGCGTATGCCCGCAACTTCTCGGAGACGGATGCGCCGAGGCCGGCACCGATTCGCGTCAGGATGTCATCGAGCATCGGGCCAGAGGCACCGGAGCGGGACTCGGAGCCCAGCTCCTCGTGGTCGAATGCTGCCAGCACGCTGATGTGGCGACCCTCCGGGGCGCCGATCAGGGCGGTCAGGCCGGCGTAGACCGAAGAGAGGTTGTCCATGCGCCCGCCCGCGAACAGGTCGTGGTCGATGCCGAACCGTGCAGGCGGCTGGGTGTCTGCGGTGAGGATGTCGTAGCCGGCGACCTCCCACCCGTCGATACCGGCGAGGGAAGCGAGGTGTTCGACCAGGTCGGCGGAGCTCGCGTCCCCCACCCCGAACACCGGCTTCATGTGCCGCTGCTTGTCGAGGGTGAGCCCGTTGTTCTGCTCTCGGTCGAGGTGGATCGCGAGCTGCGGGATCCGCATGAACGCACCGGTCCGCACGAGGTACTCGCGACCGTCCCTGGTGACGAGCCGCCCGGCGAGCTCGAGTTCGCGGTCGAGCCAGGAGTTAAGCAGCGGCCCCCCGTAGACCTCGACCCCGGCCTGCAGCCAGCCATGGGAACCGACGGTCGGCTTCGGTTTGAGCTTGAACCCTGGAGAGTCGGTGTGCGCTCCGAGGATCCGGAACGGTGTCGTCGGGCCGGATGCCGCAGGCTGGCTCCAGGCAACGATCGCACCGTCGCGGATCACGTAGTGCTTGCCGCCGCCCGTCGGCCACTCGGCAGACTCGGTGAGTGCTGTGAAGCCTGCGGCGTCGAGGCGCCTGGCGACCTCAGCGGCCGCGTGGTACGACGACGGGCTCGCCTCGAGAAAGCGGGCGAGGTCGGCGATATAAGCGGAGGTGTCTTGTGCGGCCATGGGGTCCATCCAACCATGCAGCGTGCGGCCTGGCGTGGGCGTGCACGCTCAACAGGATGCCCGGTCCAAAGAGACGCATGTGTTCCTGGTGGGCGTGGACCGCCGAGAGTTCACCCTGTTGAGCGAAGCGTTGCCAGAGCGGGGTGACGCCGCAGTGCGGACTCACCGACACTCCCCCACACCGCCAACACCGCGAGCGACTCGGCCGCGCCGCCGACGAGAAGCACGGGGGAACTGTTGCGGAGCCGCAACACGACCTGGCCCGGATCGGCATGCACCTCGGTGATGTCCGAGTAGGGGATCTCGACCAGCTCATCAGGGAGGAGGACCAGGATGCGACGGTCGCTGGCCGCGACGGATGCCGGGACCTCCGAGCTCCAGTCCGCCCCCACCTGGACGGCCGAAGTGCGAGCGCGCGCCGCGGCGAGCATCCGCCTGGCGCTCGGCTGGAGCTGGCGATGCCTGGCGAAGGAGACCGGCCCGGTGACGAAGACCGACTCGGTGGCATCGGTCGGGATGGAACCGGGCGACTGGGTCTGCGGCAACAGGCCATGGGAGAGTGCCCAGAGCACATCCCGGGCCTGGGCGACACCGGCTCCGGCCGGCCCGATCGCTTCGCGGGCCTGCAGCGCACGAATGTGCAGAGCACGGATGACGAAGAAGAGACAGACGGCAGGAACGGCGAGCGCCAGCGCAAGCGTCAGCTCGGACAGAATCCAGATGACGGTGCCGATCGGCGACGACATGTCCGCTTCGACGGCCACCCACAGCCAGCCGAAGCCGAGGAACGCGACGATTCCCACCACCAGTGGCAGCAGGACGCCGGGCCGTTTCCTCACGTTTCTAACTTTAGAGGTCGGCGGGGCCGGCCACCGTCGCGCGACCCAGCTCCGAGCGACTTCATGGCCGTCAGTCGTGAGCGTCCCCTGTCATCAACTTCGGAGAAGTCGATAAGCCACGACGAAACCCGGCGGAATCGGCCCGCTTGAGGGAGGGACTCCGACCTTGCGAACGCTGCCGCCTCTATCCGACAACCGCCGCAGCACCGAGCGGCGCACCCCACCCTTCGAGAGCCGCTTTTACGTCCGGCCGACGCTCCGACGCGAGCGCCTCCACGTACGCGGCGTTGAGTACATCGGCGATTCTCACCTTGGCGCCAATGGACGACGAGAGCACCGCCGCCTCCACCATCGCCAGGCTGTACACGTTCGAGTGCACCTCCCCTGAGGGAACCGCGCCCGTGCGCAGGGCGGAA
>NZ_JAODMP010000023.1 GCF_025464835.1 Mycetocola sp.
CAGACGCCTGTCGTCGACCACCCGGCCGCAGCCGAGACTGCCGTTGGGGACATCACCGATGCAGCCCGCGACGTCGACGCGACACCGGTCGCCGAGATTTCCGACGAGACCGAAGCGGCCGCCGCCGCGGATGTCGCACTGACCGAGGGCCCGAAGGTCGACGCGGCGACAACGCCTGTTGTGCTGCGTATCACCGGACTGTCCCGCCGATTCGGTGACACCGTCGCCGTCGATGGGATCGACCTTGACGTGCATAAAGGGTCCTTCTACGGCATCGTGGGACCCAACGGCGCAGGCAAGACGACGACACTGTCGATGGTGACCGGGTTGCTCCGCCCAGACGCCGGAAACATCACCGTGCACGGCGTCGACGTCTGGAAAGAACCGGATGTCGCCAAGCGGTCGATCGGTGTGCTGCCTGACCGCCTGCGCCTGTTCGACCGCCTCACCGGCGCCCAGCTCCTCTACTACTCCGGCGTGCTTCGAGGCCTCGACGGTGCGACCGTTCGAGCCAGGACCAGGGACCTGGCCAGGGCGTTCGGTCTTGAAGACGCCCTCAACCGGCTCGTCACCGACTACTCGGCCGGAATGACCAAGAAGGTCGCTCTTGCTGCTGCCATGATCCATTCGCCGCGGCTCCTGGTGCTGGACGAGCCGTTCGAGTCGGTTGATCCGGTCTCCGCCGCGAACGTCATCGAGATCCTGCAGAAGTACGTGGCCCACGGAGGCACCGTCGTGCTGTCAAGCCACGGGATGGACCTCATCCAAAGGGTCTGCGACCACGTCGCGATCATCGTCCACGGAACGGTGCTCGCCGCCGGTGCCGTCGATGACGTACGGGGGAGCGGGACGCTCGAGGAACGGTTCGTCGAACTTGCCGGCGGTCGCAAGGCCGCAGAAGGAATGGAATGGTTGCACAGCTTCTCGGACTAAGGCTGCAGCTGCTGGCCAACGGATTCCGGCGAAGCGTGTGGCAACTTCTCGGCATCCTCCTCGCCACTGTGGTCGGCATCGGACTGATCATGCTGATCGGCAGCGGTCTCATCGCGCTGCGCTCGGCCCCTGACGACCTTGCACGAAACCTGCTCGTGCTCGCCGGATCCTTCGTCGTGCTCGGCTACGTGCTGCTACCTCTCGTGTTCGGTGTCGACGACGACATGGATCCGCGTCGATTCGCGCTCGTCGGTTTCGCGCCACGCCAGCTTTCCACCGGTCTCCTTCTGGCGGCTCTGGTCAGCGTGCCTTCGCTCGTGATCCTGGTGCTGAGCGCGCTGACCGTGGTGACCTGGTCACGTGGGCCGTTCCCGCTGATCCTCGCCGTTCTCTCTTCGGTGCTCGCCGTGGCGACCTGTGTGCTCGCCGCACGCCTGACCATGGCTTTGGCGTCGCTTCTCCTCGCGACTCGGCGATCCCGGGAACTGACCGGTGTCATCGGCACCCTCGTCCTTGTGCTCCTTGCCCCAGCCGCCATCCTGCTCTCGAGCGTCGACTGGACCCGTGACGGGCTGGCGGTGCTCGGCGACGCTGCTGACGTGGTGAGCTGGACTCCGTTCGGCGCCGTCTGGTCGGTGCCCGGCGACGCTGCGATGGGCGACGTCGGAAGCGCGCTCCTCAAGCTGGGGATCGCCGCAGCGACCGTCGCGCTGCTCTGGCTCGCCTGGGATCGACTCGTCGCTCACATGCTGGTCACACCCGAGCGAGAGCAGGCCGTCAAGACGTACGGGGGTATGGGTTGGTTCGATGTGATGCCCGCTCGACCGGCGTCCGTCATCGCTGCCCGGAGCATCAGTTACTGGGGGCGAGACCCTCGATACCTCGTGTCGATCGTCATCATCCCCGTCGTGCCGCTCATCATGATCCTTCCCTTCCTCGTCATCGGTGTGCCGATGCAGACGCTCGCTCTGCTTCCGCTCCCGGTGATGGCGCTCTTCCTCGGCTGGTCGCTGCACAACGACCTCGCTTTCGACTCGACGGCGATCTGGCTCCACGTGGTCTCAGGGGTGAGGGGCTACTCCGACAGGATCGGACGGATGTTCCCTGTGCTGCTCATCGGCATCCCGTTGATCGTCGTCGGATCGATGGTCAGCATCCTGGTCTACGGCGATTGGGCGGCCCTGCCATCCATGCTCGGAGTTTCCAGCGCGCTCTTCCTCGGCGGGGTCGGGCTCTCCAGCTACATCTCGGCTCGGCTGCCATACCCGGCGGCGCTGCCAGGCGACAGCCCATTCCAGCAGCCCCAGTCGTCGGGGACCCTCGGCGGAGTCTCCCAATCGGTGGGTCTCGCCGGTTCTCTCCTCGTCGCGGCCCCTGCGCTGTACTTCGCCTGGCTCGGTCTCCACGTCGACCCTTCGTGGCACCTCACGTCGCTGATCGCCGGGCTCGGCGCCGGTGCCCTCGCAATCATCGTCGGCGTCTGGCGCGGCGGCAGGGTGTTCGATCGCCGCGGCCCCGAGATCATGGAATTCGCCCTGAGCCACTGAGCACCCCGAACCGTTCCGCTCTTCTGTGTCGTGGGTAGAATCGATCCATGATAAACGTGCGTGTCAGCATTGCAGATCCCGGTTCGACACCGGATGCCGGTGGAACCTCCGTTCTGGATCGTGAGCTCGAGGAACTCCTGAACAACGAGGGCCTCGAGCCCGGCGACCACGAACGCTTCTCGCACTACGTCAAAAAAGACAAGATCATGGAATCGGCGCTCAGCGGCAAGCCGGTTCGCGCGCTGTGCGGTAAGAAGTGGACGCCGGGTCGCGACCCTGAGAAGTTCCCCGTCTGCCCCAGCTGCAAAGCGATCTACGAGAAGATGAAAGCGGAGTAGAGCCCGTCAGCTCGAGAAGTTGGTGGGAAGCGTCGGATCCCCGCGGCCGAGTCGGGACGCATCGGCCGGCAACTCCGACAGGATCTTCGCGCGGTGCTCCCGAGCGAGGCGCGTGCCGGCAGGACCGGTGAAGCGGTCGTCGATGGTGCCGTTGTCTACCAGCTGAACGTACAGCGGGCGTTCAAGTGCCGACCTGGAGTCCGTGTCCTCAGGTCCGTCACCGACGTAGATCAGTTCCTCGACGGCGATCCGGGCGGAATTGAGCCGGCGCACCGGGAACTTCCTGCCCCCGACGCTGATCTTCTCCGGGGACTTCTTGGCCACGGGTACCCAGCCGTCGTCGTCGCCGCGTCGAGCCACGAGCTTGTAGACCATACCGGCGGCGGGGGAGCCCGAACCGGTGACGACGGATGTTCCAACACCGTACGAGTCCACAGGGACCGCCGAGAGCGCTGCGATGGCGTGCTCATCGAGGTCGTTCGTCACGGTAATCCTGGTGCCTGTCGCGCCGAGCGAGTCCAGGAGCTGGCGAACCTCGACGACCAGGGTGGGGAGGTCCCCGGAGTCCAGGCGGACGGCGCCCAGTTCGGTGCCTGCCGCAGCGACGGCGGCGCGCACCCCCTCAGCCACGTCATAGGTGTCGACGAGCAGGGTCGTCTCAGGGCCGGTCGCCGCGACCTGCGCGCGGAACGCCTCTTCCTCCGAGTCGTGCAACAGGGTGAACGCGTGCGCGGCAGTTCCCATCGTCGGGATGCCCCAGGTGCGGCCGGCCTCGAGGTTGCTGGTGGCATCGAATCCGGCGATGTACGCCGCTCGAGCCGCAGCTACCGCGCTCTGCTCATGGGCCCGGCGGGAACCCATCTCGGCGAGCGGGCGCCCGCGGGCCGCTGTGACCATGCGTGTTGCGGCGTTGGCGACGGCGCTGTCGTAGTTGAGGACGCTGAGCACCAGGGTTTCAAGCAGGACGCCCTCGGCGAAGCTCGATTCGACGACGAGGACGGGCGAGTTCGGGAAGTACGCTTCGCCCTCCTGGTAACCCCAGATGCTCCCCGAGAAACGGTAATCGGCAAGCCAGTCGAGGGTCCGGGTGGTGACCACGTCGTTCTCGCGGAGCCAGTTCAGCTCCGCATCATCGAATCGGAAGTCGCGGATGAGGTCGAGCAGCCGCCCGGTGCCGGCCACGATCCCATATCGACGGGCCCCAGGCAGCCGCCTGGCGAACACCTCGAACATGCACTTTGTGTCCGCGGTGCCGTGTTGAAGAGCCGCCTCAACCATCGTGAGCTCGTAGCGGTCGGTGTGCAGTGCGGTCGAGGCTCGCGGGAACGTCGTTAGGTTCACCCCGCCAGCTTATCGACGACCACGGCGGTGGGAGCGGGCAGGTAGGCTGGGGGAGTGAATGACGCGCCAATCGGGATCTTCGACTCGGGTGTCGGCGGGCTCACGGTGGCACGCGCGATCCAGGACCAGCTCCCCAACGAGGAGATCCTGTACATCGGCGACACGGCTCATTCCCCCTACGGCCCCCGGCCGATTGCGGACGTCCGCCGTTTTGCGCTCGACGTGCTCGACGATCTCGTCGCTCAAGGCGTGAAGATGATCGTCATCGCGTGCAACACGGCATCCGCTGCCATGCTTCGTGACGCTCGGGAACGATACTCGGTGCCGGTCATCGAAGTGATCCAGCCCGCCGTGCGCACCGCGGTCAGCAGCACGAGAAACTCCCGCGTGGGGGTCATCGGCACGGAGGGGACCATCAACTCGCGTGCGTACGAAGATGCGTTCGCCGCCGCCCCTGACCTCGCACTGTTCACCCAGGCGTGCCCTCGGTTCGTCGAGTTCGTCGAGAGCGGCATCACAACCGGACCCGAGGTGCTCGCCACGGCGGAGCGCTACCTGCAGCCGCTCCGGGACGCCGGTGTCGACACCGTGGTGCTCGGCTGCACGCACTACCCGTTCCTCAAGGGAGCCATTTCGTACGTGATGGGCCCGAACGTGACCCTGGTGTCGAGCGACACGGAAACCGCTAACGACGTCTACCGCGAACTCGTGTCGCAGGGGCTCGAGCGCACGAGTGCTGAGCCGCCCGCCCATCATTATGAAGCGACCGGGGCGAGCGAAGACGAATTCCTCAAGCTCGCCCACCGACTGATCGGCCGGAAGATCTCACACGTCGATCTCGTCCAGACCGGGGTCATCGACCTCGCCGCGATCCGCGCGCACGCAGAATTCCGAACGTTCTAGCAGTTCGACATCAGCGCCGTCCGGCGCCAGCAGGGAGAAACACATGTCCGAGATCACCCGTAAAGACGGCCGCACGGCGAGCGAGTTGCGCGAAGTAACGATCGAGCGAGGCTGGAGCGCGCAGGCCGAGGGTTCGGCACTCATCTCCTTCGGAAAAACGAAGGTGCTGTGCACCGCGTCGTTCACCAACGGAGTACCGCGCTGGCTTGCCGGCAAGGGTAAGGGGTGGGTCACCGCCGAATACTCGATGCTCCCGCGTTCGACGAACAGCCGGATGGACCGTGAATCGGTCAAGGGGAGGATCGGGGGCCGCACCCACGAGATCTCGCGTCTGATCGGCCGTAGCCTCCGTGCCGTCATCGACACCAAGGCGCTGGGTGAGAACACGATCGTCATCGACTGTGACGTCCTGCAGGCAGACGGCGGAACCCGCACCGCCGCGATCACAGGCGCTTACGTCGCGCTCGCGGATGCCATCGAATGGGCACGTGAGAAGAAGTTCATCGGTCAGAAGGCGACCCCGCTGATCGACAGCGTCGCCGCCGTCTCCGTCGGCATCATCGACGGTTCGCCCATGCTCGACCTGGCCTACGTCGAGGACGTCCGCGCCGAGACAGACATGAACGTCGTCGTCACTGGCCGTGGTCTCTTCGTCGAGGTGCAGGGCACGGCAGAGGGAGCGCCGTTCGACCGTCGTGAGCTGGACTCGCTCCTCGACCTGGCGCTCGGCGGGGCAGCGGATCTGACCGCACTGCAGGTGTCGGCGCTGGGGCGCGAGTCGGCATGACGATCGAGGTCGTTCTCGCCACCCACAACCAGCACAAGGTCGGTGAGTTCCAGCGGATCCTCGGCGCCGCCATGCCCGACGTGACGGTGGTCGCGTACGACGGACCAGAACCGGTCGAGGACGGTGTCACCTTCGCCGAGAACGCCCTCATCAAAGCCAGGACCGCGGCCGCCCACACCGGCCGGATCGCCCTCGCCGACGACAGCGGCATTTCCGTGGACGTTCTTGGTGGAGCACCCGGCATCTTCTCCGCCCGCTGGGCGGGGCCCGGCCGCGGCGACCGGGAGAACCTCGAGCTTCTGCTCGCCCAGCTCTCGGACATCGCCCCTGAGCACCGGGCGGCGAGTTTCCACTGCACCATCGCACTCGTCGTCCCCGAGGGTCTCCCGCACGGCGGGTCTGAGCACGTCTCCGAAGGAGTGTGGAGAGGTCGACTCGCGACCGAGCCGACGGGCGCGAACGGGTTCGGCTACGATCCGATCTTCGTGCCGGACGGCTACGACGTCTCATCCGCTGAACTAGCTCCGGAGACCAAGAACGAGATCAGCCACCGCGCACGAGCCTTCGCCGACCTCATCCCGGCGCTCCGTTCCCTCCTCTGACGAACGCGAGTTGCCCAGTCTGACGGGTGCACCGCCGCGCCGACCCCTCGAACTGGGCAACTCGCGAGCCGGCGCGAGGAATAAGCCCATCCGGTTCGGCGCTGCACCCAGCATGACGCGCATCGGGTTCCTGTCCTTCGGCCACTGGCAACCCGTGCAGGGGTCGCTCGTCCGCACCGCACGCGATGCGCTCGTCCAGTCCATCGAGCTCGCTGTCGCGGCGGAGGAACTCGGCGTGGACGGCGCGTACTTCCGCGTCCACCACTTCGCCCGCCAGTTGGCGTCGCCGTTCCCGCTCCTCGCCGCGATCGCTGCGCGCACCAGCCGGATCGAGATCGGCACCGGTGTCATCGACATGCGGTACGAGAATCCTCTCTACATGGCGGAAGAGGCCGCGGCCACCGACCTCATCAGTGCTGGGCGCCTGCAGCTCGGGGTCAGCCGGGGATCACCGGAGACCGCGCTCCGCGGATCGGAGTCGTTCGGATTCGTTCCGGAGGCCGGCAAGACTGATGCCGACCTCGCCCGCGCCCACACCGAACTGTTCCTCGCGGCCGTCGACGGCGGGGGCGTCGCCACATCCAACCCGCAGATGACCGGAGTCGAGCAGCCCCTCGCGATCGAGCCCCGGTCGCCAGGGCTCGCGGAACGGGTCTGGTGGGGAGCGGGCTCGCGGGCCACAGCGGTCTGGACGGCTGAGCAGGGCATGAACCTGATGAGCTCCACCCTGCTGACCGAGGACACCGGCGTGCCCTTCGACCAGCTTCAGGCGGAACAGATTCGGATGTTCCGACGGGCGTGGAAAGACGCGGGTCACGACCGCCAGCCGCGGGTGTCGGTCAGCCGCAGCATCATCCCGCTGATCGATGATGAGACCCGGCACTACTTCGGGCTCCGTGCCCAGGCCGAGGCGAAAGATCAGGTCGGTCTTCTCGACGGCGGCCTGGCCCGATTCGGCCGCAGCTACGTCGGCGAACCGGACGCGATCGCCGCCGAGCTTGCCCAGGACGAAGCCGTTGCGGCGGCCGACACGGTGCTCGTCACTGTGCCCAACCAGCTCGGCGTGGACTTCAACGCGAGGATCCTCGAGTCGATCGTGCGCGACATCAAGCCGTCGTTCGGGTGACCATGCGCCTGCCTGCGGATTGAGAACGGCGATCATTCCCATCTGCGGCAGGAACTGGCTCCGGGGCGGCGCCGGCGCTAGCGTGGAAGAACCATGGCGCACAACCACGCAGAACACACCGAGAACCGGCGCAAGCTCGTCCTCGTCCTCGGCATCGTCGCGGTCGTCCTCGTCGCTGAGGTGGTCGGCGGCATACTCACCGGGTCGCTCGCCCTGCTCGCCGACGCCGGGCACATGTTCAGCGACCTCACCGGACTGGTCATCGCCCTCGTCGCCCTCGGCGTCGCCGCCCGCCCGGCAACGCAGAGGCACACCTACGGTTACCGCAGGGTGGAGGTGCTCGCGGCCCTGCTCAACGGCTTCATCCTGTTCGGTGTCGCGGTCTCGATCGCGATCACCGGCGTCTCACGGTTGCTCGACCCGTCGCAGGTCGAGGTGCTCGGCTTGCCCATGCTCGTCGTCGCGATCGTCGGGCTCCTCGCCAACGTCGTATCGGCGATCATCCTGCGCAGTTCCGCCAGGACGTCGATCAACATGCGCGGCGCGTACTTCGAAGTGCTCGGTGACCTCTTCGGCTCCATCGGGGTGATCATCGCCGCGGGGATCATCCTCGCCACCGGTTTCGTACAGGCGGATGCCATCGCATCGCTGGTCATCGCGGCCGGCATCCTGCCAAGAGCGTTCGCCCTCCTCCGAGACGTGTGGCGGGTGCTCAACCAGTCCACGCCCCCGGACACGGACATCGATCTCATCCGTCGTCACATCCAGAAAGCGCCGGGGGTGATCGACGTGCACGATGTCCACGTCTGGTCGATCACGACAGGTGAACACGTCTTCACCGCCCACGTCGTCGTCGAAGCGGCTGTTTTCGCTGAAGAGCGCACCGGGGAGATGCTCGACACGCTTTCGGAATGCCTGGCCGGTCACTTCGATGTGGAGCATTCGACGTTCCAGCTCGAGCCGGCGAAGCACGCAGGGCACGAACATCCCCAGCACTCGTGACGCCGGGCAACCGGGGGCCTGGCGTCCGGTGCGCGAGGTGCTGGCTTTTCCATGACCCCGCAGGGGTTGGACTACCTTCTCCTGCCCGCGACGTGCGCGGGATTGGATCGACCGGCATTGCTTTGAACCGCTCGATGTGCCGACCATGGCCCGAGCGGCCCTCATCTCGCCCGCTCACTTTTCGCGGCAGTTCCGCGCTGCCTACGGTGAGACACCGTACAGCTACCCGATGACCCGCAGGATCGAAGAACAGGCGGAACAGACCGCGGCGTAGGGTTCTGGTCATGACAATCACACTTCAGTACACCAACATCACCGTTCACGACGTAGACGAGTCGCTCGCTTTCTACCGTGACGCACTCGGCCTCGACGTGCAGAACGACGTATCCTCCGGCGACTACCGCTGGGTCACTCTCGGCAGCGACGCCCAGCCCGGGCTCGGTATCGTCCTCTCCGTGCCGCACGCCGGACGATCCCAGGCAGATGGCGACGCGATGCAGGAGCTCTTGACCAAAGGCGTCCTGCCGATGCTCGTCTTCAGCACCGACGACCTTGACGGGATCTTCGAAGCCGTCCGGGCATCCGGTGCCGAGGTCCTTCAAGAGCCGATGGACCAGCAGTGGGGGCCACGGGACTGTGCCTTCCGGGATCCCTCCGGCAACACCGTCCGGATTTCAGCGGCTGCTTCAGCCTGACCCGCCGTCGGCGAAGGCCCCAGCGCACATGATCTTCTAGTGGTCGTGCTTCTTCTCGAAGGTCTCCGGGTCGAGCACCATGTGGCGGGCCTCGTCCGGGTCGGTGGTGACATCCTCGCCGGCAGCGGCGGCGTGCTTGGCCTTGTGGCTTGACTGGACGTAATGCCACACCGTCGGGATCAGCGTGAGAACGACGGCACCGATGAGGATGACGTCGATGTACTCCTGCACGAACCCGGCGACCGGGGGAATGTAGCCGAGGAAGTAGCCGAAGTAGGTCAGGCCGACACCCCAGATGACTGCGCCGACGAGATTGTAGAAGGTGTACTTCTTGTAGTTCATGTGCCCGACACCCGCGGCGACCGGGGCGAAGGTGCGCACGATCGGCACGAAGCGCGCGAGGATCACCGCGAGTCCACCGAATCGCGTGAAGAACGCGTTCGTCCGTTGGACGTTGCGGATGCTGAACACGCCGGATTCCTTGCGTTCGAAAATGCGCGGCCCGGCCTTATGCCCGATGAGGTAGCCGACTTCACCGCCGAGGAAGGCGGACAAACCGATCGCCAGCGCCACCCACCAGATATCGAAGTCGAGCCCGCCGCTCGTGGCTGAGTGCATGCCGTAGAAGGTGAGCAGGCCGGTGATCACCAGGAGGGTGTCGCCCGGGAGGAGGAAGCCCACCAGCAGGCCGGTTTCAGCGAAGACGATGAAGCAGACGACGACGAGGGCCCACGGGCCGGCGGCGGCGATGATGCCCTCGGGGTCGAGCCAGGGGATGAGACCTGTCGAAATCATGGGCAGCCGCTACTCCGTCGGTCGTTGCTCGTCGTGGCCGGTCGGCCACCGATCCGTGCGGAAGGTGGGACTTGAACCCACACGCTCGAAAGCACAGGAACCTAAATCCTGCGTGTCTGCCAATTTCACCACTCCCGCGAACATTTACCAGTTTAGGGGCAGCGGCTTGCAGCTCCCTGTGACCTCTTGGAGGGGAACTTCTACCCTGTGGATAACCGGAACGAGGGCTGGGCGCATTCGGCAGACTTTCCCCATGACATCGGCCGCCGAGATCATCACCAAACGGGTTCGTGACCGGGTGCGGCGTGAAGGTGTCGATTTGTCACGCGACGGGCTCGCCGAGCGCTTCGTGCAGGAGGAGGTTCGCCGGTACAGCGAGCGCGCCCTCGGGAGCACGCTCCCGCTCCTTGCCGACGAGTCGGTCACGGAACGCGAGGTGGTTGCCACGCTCACCGGCTTCGGCCCGCTGCAACCGTACCTCGACGATCCAGAGATCGAAGAGATCTGGGTCAACTCGCCGACCAAGGTCTTCGTCGCGCGGAACGGCATCCCCGAGCTGACGAACACGGTGCTCACCGAGAGCGCCGTCAGGGACCTCGTCGAACGGATGCTGCAAACCACTGGCAGACGTGTCGACCTCAGTTCTCCGTTCGTCGACGCGTCACTGCCAGACGGGTCGCGGCTGCATGTGGTGATTCCAGACGTCACCAGGCGGCATATGGCCGTCAACATCCGCAAGTTCAGTCGCCGGGTGCGCGATCTCAACAGCCTCGTGGCGGGCGGATCGCTGAGTGCGCAGGCCGCGGAATTCCTGCGTTGCTGTGTGCTTGCCGGGCAGAACATCCTCATCTCCGGCGCAACCCAGGCAGGCAAGACCACGCTTCTCGGCGCATTGCTGTCGAGCGTGCGGAGCAATGAGCGCATCGTGACCGTTGAAGAGACTTTCGAGCTCGACCTGACCGCGGCCGATGTCGTGGCCATGCAGTGCCGCCAGCCGAACCTGGAGGGGACCGGTGAGGTCACCCTCCGACGCCTGGTCAAGGAGGCTCTGCGCATGCGACCCGACCGGCTCATCGTCGGTGAAGTCCGCGAGGCGGAAAGCCTCGACCTGCTGATCGCGCTGAACAGCGGCATCCCTGGGATGTGCTCTATCCATGCGAACTCTGCGCGGGACGCCCTCGTCAAACTCTCGACGCTCCCGCTGCTGGCTGGACGCAACATCGATTCGTCGTTCGTGCTGCCGACCGTCGCCGCTTGCATCGACATCGTTGTGCACTGCGAGCTGTACCGCGGTGGCGACCGTCGGGTGGTGTCGATTCTTGCGTTGAGTGGATCGGTGAACGGTTCGGTGATCGAAGCGAGCACGTTGTTCGCCACGCGGGACGGCATGCTCGAAACGACCGGCAGCCATCCGACCCGCCTGGCAAAGTTCGAGAGCGCGGGTCTCAACCCTGCGGCGATACTCCGGCGAGGCTGGCAATGACGATCCTCCTCGGTCTTCTCCTGGCCGCCGGGCTGATACTCGCGGCATCGCCCTGGTTGTTCCCGCCTCGCCGAACGACCACCGTGAACGACAGGAAGCGAGCGGGTCGCTTCCGCGCGGCCCTCGCGCTCGCCGGCCTTGGCAGGGTTCCCTTCTGGGCTTTCGTTGCCCTGTCTGGGCTGGTGGGAGTGTTGTCCGGCGCGCTGGTTCAGGCGCTTCTGCAGGTCTCGGCCCTCTCGCTCTGCACAGCGGTGGTGGGCTCGCTCGCGCCCGCGCTTCTCGTGCGGTGGCGATCGCGGACTCGCCGCGCGGCGAACCGCGCACTGTGGCCCGATGTCGTGGACCATCTGGTGGGCGCCGTCCGTTCCGGGCTCGCGCTGCCAGACGCTGTGGCGAGTCTCGCGCATCACGGCCCTGAAGAGTTACGGCCGGACTTCGTCGCGTTCGAGAAGGATTACCGCAGCACGGCTTCGTTCGGCGGATGCCTGGACCGGTTGAAAGGCACCCTGGCCGACCCCATCCCTGACCGGATCTTCGAAACGCTGCGGATGGCGCGGGAGGTCGGCGGTTCTGACCTCCCCATCGTTCTGAGAAGCCTGGCAGCATACCTGCGCGAGGACATCGCCATCCGTGCAGAGGTCGAGGCAAGGCAGTCGTGGGTTCGTAACGCAGCCAAGCTCGGGGTCGCCGCGCCATGGTGCATCCTGCTCCTTCTCGCAACGAGACCGGAAGCAGCGCTCGCCTACAACTCCGCCGGGGGAGTTCTGCTCATCGCCGGCGGCGCGGCGGTGTCGGCGGTGGCGTACCGGGTGATGCTGGCTGTTGGTCGGCTTCCGCAGGAGAGACGGTGGTTCCGGTGACCGCCACTGCGGCGTGGGGGCTCGTTCTCGGGGTGACTCTGGGCCTCGGACTCTGGTCGGTTCTCGCCGTGCTCCCGCGAATGGGAGGGCCGACACTCGCGGACCGGGTGGCTCCGTATCTCGTCGACGTCTCGGAAGCGGCGCGGCGGTTCACCGTCAAGCGCATGGTGGACCCGATCCCCATCCTCGGTACGCTTCTCGCGCCGACCGTTCACCGCCTGATTGAGCTGCTCGCCGGGGTTCTCGGCGGGAACGCCGTGGTTCAGCACCGCCTGGGTCAGGCTGGGAGCGGGCTCACCGTGCACCGCTTCCGTGCTGCGCAGCTCGGATGGGCGATCGGTGGGCTGGGGGTCGGCGTTGTCGTCGCGACGGTTGGTGCGACGAACGGGTCATTCCCCGCCGCATTCGTCGTCGCCCTGCCACTCGCCGGAGCGTTCCTCGGGGCAATCGTCCGTGACAGCCTGCTCAAACGCGTCGCGAGGAAGCGTCTGGCGCGGATCTCGGCGGAACTGCCGACCGTTCTGGAATTCCTGAGCCTGAGCCTGTCGGCCGGTGAAGGCATCCTCGACTCAGTTCGCCGCGTCGCGCGGGTCGGGTCAGGCGAACTGGGTCACGAGTTCCTCGCCGTCATCCGTTCGGTTTCCACGGGCATCCCGCTCGCATCGGCGCTTGCGGAGATCGCTGGCCGCATTGATCTCCCCGCGCTCACGCGATGTGTGGAGCAGCTCGCCGCGGCGCTCGACCGCGGCTCCCCGCTAGCGGAGGTGCTTCGCGCTCAGGCACAGGATGCCCGCGACGAAGCCAAGCGCTGCCTCCTTGAAGCAGCAGGCAAGAGAGAGGTGGCGATGCTCGTGCCGCTGGTCTTCCTGATCCTTCCGCTCTCCGTCCTGTTCGCCATCTTCCCCGGAATCTTCGTGCTCCAATCCGGGTTTTGAGACCGCCCGCCACCCAGACCACGCCGAACCGCCGAAGCGCCAGACCACCCGAAACGCCAGCCCACCGAAGCCAGGCCACCGAAGCCAGACCACCCGAAGCGAAGGAGACAGCATGAACACTCTCTCGAAATGGCACAGTTCACTGACGGCTCACGTGCGCGACGAGGAAGGCGACGTGCCCGGCTGGGTGCTGATAACGCTCATGACCGCTGGTCTGGTGGTGATGATCTGGGCGCTCGCCGGCCCGGCCCTCGGATCGATCTTCGAGCAGGCCATCGCCAGGGTCTCCGGGATGTAGACGATGAGCGCGATGCGCTGGAGCAGCGACGATGGTTCAGCGGTCGTCGAGTTCACTTTCGTGGCCGTATTGCTCACGGGGCTGACCCTCTCCGTCCTCCAGCTCGGCGTTGCCCTGCACGTGCGGAACACCGTCATCGATGCGGCAGCGGAGGGTGCCAGGTTCGCGGCGCTCGCCGACAACGGACCAGGCGACGGGGTGGCGAGAACGAAAGAACTCATCACCGTCGCCATCGGCCGGGACTATGCTCACGACGTCACGGCCCGCTCTGGCACCTTCCTCGGTCACCCGAGCGTCGACATCCGGGTGGTGACACGGTTGCCGCTGCTGGGCCTCGTCGGAGTGGAGAACGCACTGGAGGTGACAGGTCATGCCGCGGTCGAGACGCTCGACGAATGACCCTCTCCGTCGGCTGTGCACGGGCGCCGCGCGGGAGGAGGGCTCCGCCGCCCTCGAGTTCGTGACAGCCGGTCTTCTCCTTCTCGTACCGCTCGTCTACCTCATCCTCACCCTGTCCGCCGTGCAGGCTGGCGCCCTCGCGGTCGAGGGTGCCGCACGACAGGCCGCCCGGGTCTTCGTGCAGGCGTCCGGCCCGGAGGAAGCAGCCGACCGCGCCGCCCGGGCGATCGACTTCGGCCTCACCGATTACGGCATCGCCCCGGATGCCGCATCGGTCACGGTCACCTGCAGCGGTTCACACGCCGCATCGTGCCCCTTCCGCAACGCGGTCGTCACGGTCACCGTGAGAGTGGATGTCGCCCTCCCGCTCGTGCCAGACGTGCTGAATCTCTCGCAGGCGGTGAGCGTGCCCGTGCAGGCGACTGCACGGCAGCAGGTGTCACGATTCTGGGTGGGATGATGAAGCGGATATTGCGCGGCGCGCGGGGTGATGAGGGATCGACGCTGATCCTCACGCTCTTCTATGCGATGCTTTCGCTTGTTCTGATCCTGATGGTGACCGCAGCAACATCGTTGTACCTCGAGCGGAAACGGCTCTACAGCCTCGCCGACGCGGCCGCCCTGGTCGGGGCCGAAGCCTTCGAACTCTCCTCGGTTTCACTCAACGCCGACGAACCGACCGTGACCCTCCATTCACCACAGGTGCGTGAGGCGGTCTCCGGATTCCTGCGGGGGAACCCCGCCGATACCTTCGACGCCCTGGTGCTCGAGGATGCCGCCTCCCTCGACGGCAAAAGCGCCTCGGTCACCGTTTCCTCGGCCTGGCGCCCTCCGATCCTGACCCTGTTCGTGCCGGAGGGCATCCGCCTGGAGGTGACCGCCGTGGCTCGCTCGGTGTTCCGATGACAGACAGGGAGTCGCCGCGCTCGCGGAGGCCGCTCTGGGCGGGGATAGCGGCGATCA
>NZ_JAODMP010000036.1 GCF_025464835.1 Mycetocola sp.
CCGGACGTGACCAGCGAATCCGGGAAATCACGATGACCTGGGCGAACCCGGCTCCGAGGCTATGAGGGTTCTCATCGGAGGAGCAAGCGGAGTTCTCGGGCTTACGGTCGTCTGGCGTTCTTCCCCGCGGACATGCCGTGCTGGGCGTAAGACGAACCGAGAGCGGCGCTGAGTGGCTGAGACGGCTCGGTGTTGTTCCTGTGACAGCAGGCGTACGTGATCGCGGGCGACGGGTGACCGCGTTGAAGAGGGCGCCGATCCGCCGTTCCGACATGGCGCTGGCAAACGCTATCCGGACCCCCGGCACCGCGAACCTCCGAACAGCCAGCGTTCCAGGCCGAGGGCATCCGCGGGATCGCCCTCCGGTACGGCCTCCTCTGCGGAGGGTCGTCGGGGGGCGCAGGGCACCCCTCGAATATCGTCGATGACACCCCGGCCACTTTTCGTGATTTGGATACCTGCATTGCTGAGACCGGGAACGCGCCCAAACCACTGGTCCTCCCCGGAAGGCTCCTGACTCGTCGCGCCGTATGGCGGTATGGTGCTGAGCGACGTATCCATGGTGGTATCGAACGCAAAGGTCACGCGCGAACTCGGCTGGTCGCCGCGCTACCCCTCCCACCGTGACCTGAGGGGCTCCGGACCGTGCCCGACTGAGAGCTGCTCATTCACAACCGCGCACATGGGAAGGGATGGACTTCACGGGCGTCTGCTGCGAAGATGCACTAACCGCGATCCGTTCCAGCTGCAGGACCGTCCGGACACCTGGATCGTGTCAGCAAACCAGCTCGAGGTGAGCACAGTGAATGACCGCACACGCCGCGGTGTCTTCGTTGGCGCTGCGGCATCCGCCATCATAGCCACGGCGGGTGCCTTCGTCTTCACGGCGAGCGCTTCTGAACCTACGCCGCCGCCGGATCCTGGCTCCGAAGTGTCCTCATCGCCGAGCCCTTCCGAGTCGACGTCCCTGCGTATTCGAGGCGCCGATGTGTCCTTCGCCCTCCAGAACGAGGCGGCGGGGATCCAGGTGTCGGACGAGGGCGCTGTCCTTCCGGTCGAGCGAATCCTCGCCAACCATGGAGCGAACTACGTTCGGGTGCGTGTCTGGGTCGATCCCTCACCCGAAACCAGCGACTTGAGCGCCGGACTGGAACTCGCCCGCCGCGCTAAAGCGGCCGGCCTTGGCACCATTCTCAATCTGCACTACTCAGACACCTGGGCAGACCGGAGCAACCAGGCGACTCCAAGCGACTGGCGCGGCGAACCCCTACCGGAGCTGGGGAAGACAGTGGAGCGATATACCAGGAGCGTCGTCAACGCTTTCGCCGCGCAGGGAACGCCTGTTGCGATCGTCCAAGTCGGCAATGAGATCACCCATGGAATGCTCTGGCCCGTCGGGCGGGTCTTCTCTGAGCGCGGAGATGACTGGACCGACTTCCTCGAGCTTTTGAGGGCGGGAGTGACGGGGGCGCTTGCGGCGAACCCCGCCAATCCTCCCGAGATCATGATCGCCACGGACACGGGTGGCAACGCAACGGCGTCGCTGGACTTCTTCGATCGTGTCGTGGGCGCCGGCATTCCCTTCGATCTGATCGGGTTGAGCTACTATCCGTTCTGGAACGGCCCCCTCTCTGGGCTGGCAGAAAACCTATCCAAACTTGCCACGCGATTTGACAAGGACATCCTGATCGCCGAGACGTCGTACCCGTGGACCCTCGACGACGGCGACGACGAGACCAACGTGGTCACCAGTGCTGACCAGCTGCCGGATGCCGCCGCCTATCCGGCCACGAGGAAGGGGCAACGCGAGTACTTCCAAGCGTTGCGGGATGTGGTGCGCGGGGTACCCGGCGGTCATGGGGCCGGGTTCCTCGTCTGGGAGCCGTCGTGGTTGCCGGGCGTTGGCGCTGATCCTCGGACGGGGAACGCGTTCGACAACCTCACGATGTTCGACGCCGACGGGCGGGCGCTTCCCTCGATCGAAGGATTCGCGGAACCCGGATCGTGACGCTCCCGGACTTGTGACTTTTGCGAGCCGCTGCGGCGCGCTCTGATGAGCAGAGGGGCGCTTCCTTGTGGGTCAGCCCGGGTTTGCGGCTGGACGGACAGATGACGCGGACTCAACCTGCTTGACCGGGAGGGCGTTCTCCTGAGCGCCGTGCTGCGCCGGGGTGGCCTCGTCGTCGTAACCGAACGGGTTCTGTCTTTGGAAGGCCCAGGCGTCGGCGCACATCTGGTCGACATCTCGAGTCGCGCGCCAGCCCCATTCGCGAGTTACCCGTGCAGGATCGGCGACGAGCGTATCCACATCACCGGGGCGGCGGCCCTCGATAGAGACCGGCAACAGGATGCCGGAGACGCGCTGGAAGGCCTCGACCAGCTGAAGCACCGTGGTTCCTACACCCGTGCCAAGGTTGAAGCGCTGCAATCCCGGCGCGTCGTCGAGGTGGTCAAGGGCGGATCGGTGGCCGTCGGCGACATCAACCACATGGATGTAGTCGCGCACACAGGTCCCGTCTTCGGTGGCGTAGTCGGCGCCGAAGATGTGCACCCGGTCGAGTCGGCCGACCGCGACCTGGGTGAGGAAGGGCATGAGGTTGTTCGGCACCCCACGTGGGACCTCGCCGAGTATCCCGCTCGGGTGCGCTCCGGTCGGGTTGAAATACCGCAGTGCGATGACGCGCAGCTCCGGGTAGCGGACGCACGCATCGGCTAATATCTGCTCGCACATCCATTTCGACCGTGCGTACGGGTTGGTGGGGGCCGCGTCGTCGTCTTCGGTGAATCGTGCTTTGTCGCCGGCCCCGTAGATGGAGCAGGAGGACGAGAACACAAGGTTACGCACTCCATGGCTGGCCATCGACGTGAGTAGCTGGATAGTCGAGCCGACGTTGATGTCGTAGTACTCGAGCGGCAACCCCACCGACTCTCCGACCGCTTTCTTCGCAGCGAAATGGATGACGGCGTCTACGGGGTGAATATCGAACACGGCCGACAGCGCCGTTTGATCGCGGATGTCGATGTCGAAGCGACCGGTGAGTGGGCGCCCGGCGACTCTTTCGATTCTGTCGAGGGCGCTGCGGAAGCTGTTGGAAAGATCATCGACCACGACGACGTCGTAGCCGTTCTGCAGAAGTTCGACGCACGTGTGGCTACCGATGAAGCCGGCACCTCCCGTGACGAGGATCGTGCGGCGGTCAGTTGGGCCGGCGGGGCTGACGGTCATTGTCGTCCTACGATTCTGTGTCTCGGCGGGACCTGGTCGGAGTAGGGGAAACGGCGGGGTGCGAACCCGAAATCAGAATAAGAAGATTGAACCGTGGGCGAGGGCGGGTTCGAAGTATTGCGGGAACAGCATGATTGCGACGGTAAGGGGCACCCAGACGATCACCCCGAGGACGAGGGGCGCCGCCGCGGTGTCCCGCACCGATTGAAGGAACGACGCGCCCGCCGACCCGGCCGATTCCCTCGCGTGCAGTAGCGGCAGCGCGAGCCCGACAACGGCGTAGCAGAACGAGCCGAGCAGGCAGAGGAAGACGTAGCCGTTCGCGGGGGTAGTCAGCTCCCCGACCAGTGCAGCGGTCGAAAGTGCAAGAGACACCAACAAGAAGGGGAGAGTGAGACGAACTGAAAGCCGTTCCGTGCCGTCGGTGGATTTGGGTGTGACGCGGAACGTGATAGCAGCGGCGCCGGGCCGGATCGTCTGGGCCAGGGCGGCGATCACCCCGTTGGCGATGAACGGCCAGCGCGTGAGCGTGTAGAGCCAGTTTTCCCAGCTGAGCACCGGGGCGTCGCGCGGACGAAGGTATTGCCACCGCCGCACAACGACGGTGAGCACCACGAGCCAGAACCCGACGGCGAACCAGCGGAGGAGGAACTCGAAGTAGCTGACGTTCACCCACGGGTGGCCGGTGACGGCGGCGATGGCGGGCAGGGAAAGCCCGACCGTGATCGTCAGGAACAGCATCGGGTAAAAGGAGAGGGCGAAAATGAAACGCAGCCGCAATCGCCAGGACAGTCGGTGGAGATGCGCTCGGGCTGTGGTGGTCAGCAGCGTCGTCAGGCTGCGCGACCACTGGAACTCCTGGGTGGCCATCGCGCTGAAGGTCAGTGGCCCGTCGCCGTGCGCTTCCGCGCGGGAGGCGAACGCCCCATTCCACCCGGCGGAGTTCAGCAGGAAGCTTGTGGAGAAGTCCTCGGCCAGCTCGGGTCCGATACCGCCGATGGTCTGCAGCGCCTCGGTGCGGACCGCGTAGTGGGAGCCGATGGAGACCGGGGCAAGCCCGTCGTTGTGGCCGGTCTGGAAGGGACCATGGAAGGATGCCTCCTTGTGCAGCCGTCCGCGAGCGCTCCAGGAATGGGCAGCGTTGGCATCGCAGACGCTCGGGGCGGCCACATACCCGGTCGCCGGGTCGACGAAGGGCAGCACCATTTCCGCGAGGTAGCTCTTCGCCGGAACGTGGTCGCAGTCCAGCTGCGAGACCACGTCGTAGTCCCGATAGCCGACCGTGTCGTAGAAGTACGCGAGGTTGCCCTCCTTACATTTGGTTCGCCGCGGCCATTCGGATCGGTGGTACTCCTCCACTCCGCGCCGTGTGCACAGACGCACGTCGTGCAGCAGGCACCACTCCTGGACCTCGTCGCTCGGATCCTCGTCGCAGAGCCACACGTCGTAGGGATGCGGGTAATCCTGGTCGAGCATGGCAGAGAGCGTCGTGCGCGCCATCTTCCATGGCTCCGAAGGCGCCTTCGTGACCACGAAGGCGACCCGCAAGTCGGGGATATCCAATGCCGGGTTCACCTGCCGGAGACGGTTGACCGCGATGAGGAAATAGGTGGGGAGATAAGCCAGGTAAAAGAGAAGTGCGGAGTTGATGAGCAGCCCCGCCCAACCTACCTGGTGCTCTGGTTGAAGCCACCACGTCCAGAAGGCGACGAAGGTCACGAACCATCCCGCTGTCAGTTGACCGATGATGAGGCGTTGCCGGGGGCTCAGCAGATCGACGAACGTCCCGGGCGAGGTCGGGCGCTCGGGAGCGCGACGGCCAGGAAGCACGGGACCACTTGATGTGTACCGAACGATGGTGCTGGGTACGGGTGTGGCCAGCGTCTCCATCGTAGTGTTCCTTATCGTCGTAGAGCGGTGTGCAGCCCGTTAGGGTGCACGTGTGCGGTTGGCACAGCGTTATATGGCGACCGGCACCTGTTCGAGGGCGCGGGTCGCCGGCGCCGGTCGGCCGATTGCGCGGAGCGTCCAGCCGGCGCTGCGCCAGAGGTTCGGGTCGAGGGTGTGCCTCGCGTCGATCAGTAAGGGGGCGCTCACCATGGTGAACAGGACGCTCGGGTCTAGGCCTTGGTATTCCCGCCATTCCGTGAGATGCAGGACGAGCTCCGTATCGCGGAACGCCTCGATGGCGTCGGTCGTGTAGGCGAGCTTCGGGAACGCGGCACGGGCGTTGGGCACCGCCTCGGGGTCGTGCACGAGCACCGCGGCGCCTTCGCGCCGGAGTCGCTCGGCGACATACAGTGACGGTGAATCCCGTACGTCGTCGCTGTTGGGTTTGAATGCGGCGCCGAGGACGGTGATTCTCCGGTCAATGAGAGAGCCGCCCAACATCTCCTTTGCGAGGTCGATGGTGCGGTCGCGCCCGTGGGTGTTGATCTCATCGACCTTGTCCAAGAAGGCGAGCGCATTGCCCACCCCGAGCTCGTCCGCGCGGGCCTGAAAAGCGCGAAGGTCTTTTCCGAGGCAGCCGCCCCCGAATCCGAGCCCTGGAGAGAGGAACCGGCGCCCGATCCTGGTGTCGTAGCCGAGAGCATCGGCGAGAGTCAGCACGTCGGCGCCGACCGCGTCGCACACCTCGGCAATGGCGTTGATGAAGGAGATCTTCGTCGCGAGGAAGGCATTGGCGGACACCTTCACCAGCTCTGCCGTCGCGACGTCCGTCGTGATGTAAGGCGTGCCCGTGGCCAGGATGTCGGCGTAGACCGCGCGGAGGATCGCGTCGGATTCGGTCGAGCTTGTTCCGGCGACGATGCGATCAGGGCGCAGGGAGTCCTCAACCGCGAAACCCTCGCGGAGGAACTCGGGATTCCACGCGACCTTCACCTGATCGCCGACGGGGGCAATTCGGGCGAACAGGTCCGAAAGCCTGGCAGCGGTACCGACCGGAACCGTCGACTTGCCGATGATGAGGCAGGGGCGCGTGAGGTACGGGGCGAGACCCGTGGCGACCGCGTTGACGTAGACCATGTCAGCGGCGTTCGACCCGGGCAGCTGGGGAGTGCCCACACAGATGAAGTGGATGTCGGCGAAGTTTGCGGCCTCCTCGAGTGACGTGGAGAATCGCAGTCGCCCGGCTCTGACATTCTCGCGGAGGAGTTCCGGTAGCGCGGGTTCGAAGAAGGGCGCCTGCCCCTGGGCGAGAGCCTCGATTTTGGCGGCATCCGAGTCGATGCCGAGAACGTCGTGGCCGAGCTCCGCCATCGCGGCTGCGTGGACTGCACCGAGGTAGCCGGTGCCGATAACTGTCATTTGCATGGTGTTTCTACCTCGGGAGCGTGCGTGGGTCAGTCGGAGTCAGGCAGCGTCGATGAGCGCAGCTATGCCTGCTGCCGGCACGGCGCCGAGGCAGCCTGTGCCGATAACCGGGGTTTTCATTAGGCGGCCGGCCTTACGAACTGGCGGGCGACGGCGGTCTTTTCGCTGGTTTGTCCGCCGCGGAGAGCGGCTGCGGCCTCGCGAACCTCTTCGGGTCGTGAAGCGAACCACTCGACAGTGCGCTTCAGGCCTTCCAGGATCGC
>NZ_JAODMP010000062.1 GCF_025464835.1 Mycetocola sp.
CGCAGGCTTTCGTCCAGCTGTGTAACGACGGAGATCAGCTCACTTCGGCGGTCGCTCACGTACGCATCCTGCGATGGGTCATATGCGAAGAATGCCGACGCAGCCGCGATGATCAACGACAAAGTACTGGCCACAATCGGCAAGGTTCGGTTTCATCGTGGTGGCTGAACGCTCTCTTCGGTCGTGGCCTCGGGTCCGGATGGTTGAGGTGGAGACTCCTCATCGCGCGTAGAGCCCGGGTCACCCAGATCGAGCATGGAGGCGGAGTCACTCATGCTTCACAGCTCTATTTGAGTTGCGTACTGCTGAGAACATCGGTCGCGGCGATTTTGAGGACCCCGCCTTCGTCTACCAGTCGGTAAGCCGTCGACTCGCGCACGATCCGCCCGTCACGGAAGAAGTACGTGAGTGTCGCCTGCGTGCGATCGGGTGCCGAAGCGCTGACATCGGCGACCTCGACATCGGCAATGTCGCCCCAGAAGGCCGCATAACCGCGACGTCCCCCGGCGTGATTCTTCTGGTAACCGGCGGTCATCAGCGGCCATGCGCTGTCGAGATCACCTGGCAGCATCGCGTAGTAGCCGGTGACCGTCTCGACAGCTCGCTGCTCCGGGGTCGGCTGCCCGGGCACCGGGGTCGGCGCTGGCACCGGCTCTTCTGTCGCGGTCGGTGGCGTCGGCGCCGAAGATGCGGGTGATGTCGAGCTGGGATCGGGCGAAACGGGCGGGGGCGAAGTGGCCTCTGACGTGGGCGTCTCGGTGCTCGATCCTGCCGTTGGAGCCCGGTCGGTGTCCGGTGTGCCGGCCTCGATGGCGTTGGGCCCGAGGGGGGTGAAGAGCAAAACCGCGCCGAGAACAAGGGCGCCGACCAGAACCAGGATGCTGGCGATCGCGCTCGTGCGATGAGGCGATGTGACCGGACGGTTGGGGGCTGCGGCATTTTTCGTCGGAGACGGCATTTGACCGGGTCGACCCCGTGCGGGATGCGACGCCCAGGCGGGCGATTCGAAGAGGTCCTCGAGGGCGACCGTCTCGGCGGTGGGGCCGTTTGCGGGTGGTGTGGGTCGGGTGGGGTCGACGGGCACCGTCCCCGCGGCAGGGTCTATCACCGGGGCCGGCTGGGCCTCGATCTCCGCGGTCGCCGGGGGAGCGGCCGCGTGCACATCGGAACCGTCGTCGGCCTCCTGCATGGGGACGGTTGGAGCGGTGCGAGCGTGCGGTTCCATCAATTCGGTAGCGACATCTCCGGCGTTCTCTGCTGGGGCGCCCTCTACTGGATCCGGCACGACGGGTATGGTCGCAGGCTCGATCGGTACGGCCGCCGGCACGGCTGCGATTCGGGTCTCTTCCTGCAACGCCGAGAGCGACTTTACGATCGACACCATGCTTGGGCGCCGCTTCGGGGTCGCAGACAGCATCTCCCGAAGCAGAGGCGCGAGCGGACCAGCGTGTTTCGGCGGCGGATAGTCGCCGCGCGCTACCTTGTGCAGCAAGGCGATCGCGTTCTTGTCTGAACCGAACGGCGGTTCGCCCTCCAGCATCGCGTAGAGGGTCGACCCGAGCGAAAAAACGTCGGACGCGAAACTGGTCGGCATCCCCTTGGCGACCTCGGGAGCGAGGTAGGCGGGAGTGCCGTGCATCATCCCCGTCGCAGTGATCGAGGCATCGCCGAGAGCATGGGAGATCCCGAAGTCACTGATCATCGCAGAGCCGTCCTCCGTGATCAGGATGTTGCCAGGTTTGAGGTCCCGATGCACGATCCGCATCTTGTGCGCTGCTGCGAGCGCTGAGCTGACCTGCGCTCCGATCCGCGCCGTCTCGAACGGAGTCAGCGGGCCATGCTCACGCAGCAGGGCCGACAGCGGCGTCGACTCGATGAGCCGCATCACAATGCACGGCTGGCCTTCGTGCTCCACGACGTCGAACACCGTAACCGCGTGGGGGTGGTGGAGCCCGGCGGTGATCCGCGCCTCCCGCATCGCCCGGTCCGTGGCCACCTGACGTTCGGCGTCGGTCAGCTCCGGTTGGGTGCGGAGCATCTTGAGTGCGACATCTCGGTGCAGCCGCTCATCCCAGGCGTGCCAGACGATCCCCATGCCGCCCGTGCCGAGCATCGCCACCAGCCGGTAGCGGCCAGCGACGAGGGTGGTCGGAGTACTCATGGAACGCGCTCCTTCGCAACTACGCAGAACGATACGCCCGCTGATTCGATCCCTCATGGGCTTGCGCCGGCGCTTCCGGTGTGGAACGGCTGCCTTCGCCGTTCCGTTCCTGTGGGATGTTTCTCACGCGCCGTCAGGATGCAGGAGTCGTTGCCCTGGGCGTCTGACCTGGGGCGGGAGCCAGCTCTGCTCCGTCGTCGTCCTCGCCAACGATCACCGAGCCCGTCGCCGCCTGCCGCCATCGGGCGAGCGATGGGGGGTCGCGGCTGTCACGACGATCTCCTCGAGGCGAAGGGACATGCGTCAAGACTAGGCAGGGGCGCCAGCCGGGCAACGGATGGTGGCCTGTAGGTTGTGGCCAGAAACCTTCTCAGTCGAGCGGCGTCGGTGGCGGTGGCCGTGGTGCTCCCCGCGGCGCTTGCGGGCTGCTCCACGGATGCGGTGATCGGGGGATCCGGCGGCGCTCGCGTCATCGAGACGACCGAGAAGCTGATTCAGGCCGCTGGCTTCTGGCGAGAACATCGCTCTTGCTTGTGCCGACTCGAAGGCGGAGTTCGGTGAGCCGCAGGAGTGGGAGGGTCTCTCAGCTGGCGAACCCGAGCGATTCAACGACGAATACCGGCCGGAGCGGGCCGCGCGGCATCCAGTGTGGAACAACAACCTGCAACTCGGCGGCGAGGGGGCGATGTCGGGTCGGGTTTTTCCCGGGGACGTGTCCTATCGCGAGACGGACAATGGCCTCTGTGTTGTCGACGTGGTCTGATGGACTGTCGAGAGCTGAGATGACCGGACAAAACTGCTCGAAAGGGAAATGCCGATGGAATCCTTCGTCCTGAACAACACTCACCCCATGCCTTCTCTCGGTCTCGGGGTCTACCTCGTCAGCGACGTCACCGAGTGCGAGCGTAGCGTCGAAGCGGCGCTCCGCACCGGCTACCGGCTGATCGATACCGCAGCGGTATACGGCAACGAGAGAGCCGTTGGACGCGGCATCACAGCATCCGGAGTCGACCGCAACGAGATCTTCGTCACGACAAAGGTGTGGCCAAGCGATTACGGCTACCAGCGCACCAAGAAGTCGATTGCGCGATCGCTCGAACGTCTGGGGACCGGCTACATCGACCTTCTGTTGCTTCACCAGCCATACGCGGACTATCGCGGAAGCTGGAGTGCACTGGAGGACGCCGTTACGGGAGGCCAGGTTCGCTCGATCGGCGTCAGCAATTTCCGCATTCAGGACCTCGAAAAACTGTTGACCGTTGCGAAGATCACGCCAGCCGTCAACCAGGTGGAGCGGCATCCGTATTTCCAGCAGAAGGACCTCGCCGCGTTCCTGGCCAGGAGCGAGATCGTGCCGGAGGCATGGTACCCGCTCGGTCACGGATCGAAGGAACTACTCGGTGAAACGGTCTTCACGGAACTGGCGAAGAAGTATGGCAAAAGCGCGGTGCAGATCATCCTGCGCTGGCACATCCAGTCCGGCTTCGTCGCCATCCCGAAGTCCACCAATCCGCGCCATATCGAGCAGAACTTCGACATCTTCGATCTCACTCTCACGGATGCCGAGATGGAAGCGATCGCTGCCATCGACCGAAACCGGCCCTCGTTCCGCGTGCCGCGCTGGCTGCTCGGCGCGGTCTCCCGCGTTCCGGCGGTCCGTGATCTGCGGTGATCCCGCGGTGCTGGAGGGCGCACAAGCCCAAAAAGCCGTCCCGGGGAGGGGCCTTCCCGCTACGGTCGCTGACGCTGGTTGTGGCCGGCCTCACCTTCGACGGTCGCCTCGAGCACCGTTTCGACGTCGTGGTGCTCCGGCTCGCGAACCGCGATGATCACGAACGGAATGGCCATCAACCAGTAAGGCGTGGCTACATCCACCAGCGTCAGGATTGCGAGGCCGCCGGCCATCAGCCCGAGACCCATCGCGGCAACCGTGCGCGGGCCGATCTCCGATGTGAGAAGTGCGCCGATGGGTGCAGCTGCCGTCAGAGCTGCTCTTCGTGGAGTCTCGGGCAGCGCGCCTTTGCTGAGCCGATTCGTGCAACGCTTGACCCATGGATCTGGAGGTGTCGCCTGGGCTCACCCTCCCGGCATCCGAACTCGGCTGGCGGTTCTCCCGCTCGTCTGGCCCCGGTGGCCAGCACGTCAATACGTCGGACAGCCGCGTGGAACTTTCCTGGAGCGTCGCCGACTCTGCGGTGCTCTCCGACGACCAGCGACAGATGTTGCTCGTGCGCCTCGGGCGGCGCCTCGTCGGGGGAGTCCTCACCGTCACCGCATCCGAACAGCGCTCTCAGCTGCGCAACCGGGGCATCGCCCGGCGCAAGCTCGCCGAGGTCGTGAGCGCGGGTCTCGCCCCCGACGGGCCCCGTCGGCGGGCGACGAAGCCCACGAGGGGGTCGGACCGGCGACGCCTCGCGGCGAAGGAACGGCGCTCCACCACGAAACAGCAGCGACGGAGGCCGCCCGCCGAGTAGAGCGGCGGCCTACACCGTCACGCGCTGGTCGCGTCTTCAACCTCTCCCACGAGTTCCTCGATGATGCTTGAGGAACAGGACGCCGGTTCCCTCGGAGTGGAAGACGCGACGTGCGCGCCGGTTCGGCGCATCGCCGCGGAGGCACCCTGGAGCTCGCTGTCGTGGAGCGCCGACGCGAGCCGGCGGATCCGTTTCGCCTGAATGGGTTGTTCGTCTACCTGATCGACTCGGCAACGCACCGGATCGCCTGGGTGGAGCACGCCACGTCTCACACGCCGTCTCGCCGCGGATCCGACAGTCTCCCGCGGTGTTCGAATCAGTTTGGGAATCCTTCTCGTGTACCTTCTGTTCCCCTACCGATCCGGGAGTCGGCAGCCGATCCTCCTGGAATCGGGTTCACGACGGTCGGTTGGCGGAGCGCCGTGACCGACGGATCGTGAAGAGGCTCGGTTTCCCAGCGAGCGGTGAACCGGGAGTTGAGCAAGTCGAGCGCGAGGTGCAGGCGGTGAGGAGTCTCGATGAAGATCACGTCGACGGCCAGGCGTGAGCCGCCGTCCGCCGAGCCGGCGCTCGCCGCTGTTGCACCATCTGCGCTCCAGATGCCGAAGGCCGCAGTGACCTCCAGGCGGCTTTCGCCTTCAAGCAACGCGACAGTCAGGTGGTCGGCGCCGCCTGGTGCGACGTCGATGCCGGTCAGCTGGGGGAGCGCGTTGTCCGGCGCCGGGAGGAACAAGCCGGCGCGGACCGAGCGGTTGAGCGGTTCGGTTGGAAGAGGGGAGATGGCGAGGGAGGCCAGTCGTGCGGCGAGCGTGTCATCCGCGTCCTTCCCGCCCCCAGCATCGCCCGACCGCCTGATCGCCGGCAACAGGTGCTGCCAGGCAAGGTTGAGGACACCCTGCATGTCTTCGCTCTGACCGGTCATCGCCAGAACGACACCGTGTTCGGGAAGCACGACGCAGAACTGGCCGAACGCACCGTCTCCGCGGTACCCGTGCCGCGCCATCCAGAACTGGAATCCGTAGCCCTGCTCCCAGTCCGAAGCCGGATCTGAGCCGTTCGACACGTGTGACCGTGTCGCTTCTTCGACCCAGGCTGCCGGCAACAGTTGCCGGCCCTCCCACCGGCCACCTTGCAGGTACAACTGACCGAGAGCGGCGATGGCTTCCGTCTGTGCATGCAAGCCGCTGTAGCCAAGCTCCTGTCCCGCCGTATCGGTGATCCAGCCGACATCGTCGATCCCCAGCGGATCGAGCAGTCGCGGTCGCAGGTAGTCGGTCAGTGACGAACCGGAGGCGCGCTGCACGATGAGGGAGAGCGCGTAGGTGCATGGTTGGTTGTACGCGAACACTGTTCCCGGTTCATCGTCGGGCGGCAGCAGCAGGAAGCCGCGCACCAGATCGAGCGGGTCGCGGTCGAGCGCTCGCTGGAGCGTCTCCTCCCGATGCCCGCTCGCCATGGCGAGCAGGTGCCGGATCCGGATCCGCCGGCTGCGCGGGTCGGTGATCTCGGAGTCGAGTTCAGGGAAGTGGCTGAGAACTGTGTCATCCAGATCGAGCAGTCCTTCGTGGACGGCAAGGCCGACGGCGGTGGACGTGAAGCTCTTGCTGAGGGAGTAGAGCAGATGCACCCGGTCGGCGGCGTACGGCGCCCACCACCCTTCCGCGAGCACATGGCCATCGCGCAGGAGCATCAGGCTGTGGGGTTCGATGCTCGGAGCGGCCTCCAGAGCGTCAAGAAAAGCGACGACGCCCCGCGCGTCGACGGCGTGGGCGGACGGTGTGCTTCTCGGCAGTGAGCGATGCATGGGGTCCATGCTAGGACCAGGCACCAGGCTGTCGACGAAAAAGTGACATTCACATGCCGACGTGGGAACCGAATGGTCAGGGAATACAGTCACCTGCACCGTGCTCGGCGAGGAAAGCCTCGACATCGACACTCGGGTTCGGGATGCCGCCCTGAAATACCTGCAGGGCGGGCAGCAGCAGACCGAATCGGCTTACTGGCCATTCGCCGGCGTCGCCGAGGAACGGGGCTCCACGGGGGACCCCACTCTGGAACCGTCACCGTTCTTCACGACGATGCATGGCTACGCGACACCGTTCGCACCGCAACTTCCAAACGACGGAGAAGGAACGACCCTAGATGGCTGACGCCGCTCACCACTCGCGGTTGGTTCTGCCGTTCACGCCACAGGGGACGGCAGACATCCAGCCGAACTGAAAGCCGCCACCGGTCATGGCGTTCAGCTGGATGCTGGATGCCACGGCCCGGACATCGGCGTCACGTCACCTGACGGTTGCGTGCCGCCCATTCGATGCCGTTGGTCGCCTGCTCCTTGGTCAGAGCCGTCGCACCTCCGCAGTTTGAGCACACGACGAAATAGCGTCGTGAGATCGTGAAGAGCGGAATGAAGAAGAGCGATACCTTCGTCGCGCTCTCAATGACGTCCTGGGATGCGTCTGTGCGGCAGTATTCGCAGACGAACCTGACGACCACGAGGACGCGGTCGCGCAACGTCGTGCCGAAGATGAGGAACATCCGTCGAGTGTATGAACCGGGGCCAACGAGCAAGAGGGGCTTGCGCAGCCACGCTCCGCATGGCACAGGAACATCGCCTCGGCAGGGCTTCCTGGCGAGTATTCGCCGGTTCTAGACTCGCGTCATCCTCGAGGAGAGGCGAGATCATGGCCACCATGCGGGTGCTCGAGTTACGAATCCACGGAATCGCGAACGCGCCGCCTGCTGACATGCTGTGCACGACGACGGAGGAAGTCGAAAGAAAAGACGGCGACGAGCAGGGATCCTTCTGGCGGATCAGGCCGAAACCATCCGTCGTATCACCGGCGTCAGCCCCGACGGCGAACGCCCCGATCCAGACGGTGGCCGAAGCGTACTCCTGGGGGAACCAGGCACGCAGCGGGGCTTCCGCTCTCGCCCTGATTGGGCGCGCTGTCGTTCACGTCGGGTGGTTGTTCGTCCTGCCGTTCGGGCTGTGCAACCTCGCCTACTGGGCGAGACGCGACATCAAGGGTACGGACGAAGATCCGAAGTGGTGGGCCGGCGGCGACGGAGCCGTGAGCATTCGCGTGTTCGCGCTCCTGCAGACGCTCTTCTACACCGTCGGCTTCGTCACGGTGTGTGTGCACCTGATCGGCCTCCAGTGCTTTCAGACGTCGTCTGGAGAAGACGCACCTCGATACCATGCCTGTGCGGCGATGCCCGGCTGGCTCGACTTCCTCGCAACCTGGAACCCGATCGCCCGGGCGGCGCTGTTCAGCATCGCCCCCATCGCGGTGACCCTGCTGATCTACATCATCAGTCTGAGAGCACGAGGCATGTTCAACCCGCAGAGCTCTTTCGACGACGACGCGAAACGCACGTCCAGCGTGGAAGAACCAGCCGAGGGGGACGCAAGTGAGGCGGATCCTCCGCGACCGGCGCTGCTCTCTTCGGCCGGTTTCTGGCATCGTTCCCGTGTCGGGCAGACCACGGAGCGAGCCCATTTCGCTGCCGCGATAGCGCTCATCCTTTTCCTCCTGGCGGAGGACGCGCTGCTCGACGCCGTGCCGCGTCCGGTCTCCGTCCGCGGCGCCGATCTCATCGGCGTGCTCTCCGGACGGATCGACCCCGGCAGCGCCGGTCCCGTGCCGCTCGTCGCCCTCACGGTCGCCGTTGTTCTGCTCGCAGGGGCAGCCGTGATCGCTGCAGCAGCCGGGTTGAGCGGGAAAAGCTGGTCCACTCGGTCCAAGCGCGGCTGGTCCACGGCCATCCTGGTGATCGCAGCGGCGGCGTATCTGGCCTGGGTCGTCTGGGCGATCGTCGCTGTTCGTGCGCCGACGGCGGGGGAGCAGCTGGCGACTGCCGGCGGACTTCGCGGCCTCACCGTCACACCGACGGCGATAGCGGCTGGCGGCGCGCTCATCGCGGTGGCGAGTCTCACCTGGGGATACCGATGGAGGCGTCGCCTCGTGATGTGGTTCGTGTTGCCGCTCGCACTGGCCTGTGGTGCCGCATCCGCCCTGTGGGGGGTCGCCCCGACCGCTCTCGGCGGAATGCGCCCTGTTTTGGCGTGGCTGTCGGTGGGACTGGTCGTGCTAGCCATCATCGTCGGGTATCTGCCGTTCAGTGATCCGCGAGTGCGGGAAGCACGCCGCCACACCGGGTGGCACGGTAACGGAGCGGCAGTGGTGCTGTTGCTGGCGCTGCTCGCCTCTCTCATCATCACCAGCCTGCTCGTGCTCGGCACTCACGCGTGGCTCACGGCCGACACGGATGAACCGGTGGTCAGGGACAGCTGGCGGCTTCTCAATCCGCCGCCGGAGACAACGGGTATCGGTTCGATCCCCACGCCGGAGTCGATCGGGGCACCGCCGTTCCACGAGCGATTCGCCGGGATGCTCGTGGTCGGGTTGGTCGTCTTTCTCGCTTTCCTCCTGCTCACGGTGGGCGCGGCATCGCGGCGGTTTACCGCCTTCAGCCTGCCGGGGCCGGGATCCGAGGGTCTTGGAGGGACCGGCCGTCTGGTCCCGGACTCCGAGGACGTGCCCTCACGCCCAGATCCGAAGGACGGCACGCATCCTCCCCAGACGGTGCGGGAGAAGGACTACCCTCCCAGCGAGATCCGGCCGAGCGGTCGGCTGCGCGCTGTCGCAGATGCCCGCCGAGTCGCCGGCCTCCTTCACCGAGGGGAACCGCTCATGCGGGTGCTTGCGATCCTCACGGCAGTGGCCCTTGTCCCGCTCGCCATCCCGTACATCGGCGAAGTCCTGGAAGAAGCGCCATTCTGGGAGGGCCTGCTGGCCGTATCGCGATGGGCGATCGGTTTCATTGCCTTGTCGGCGGTTGCCGGGGTGGTGACCAACGCGGTCACCTCGACGGAACGGCCACTCGCCCTGGTCTGGGACATCATCTGCTTCTTTCCCCGGGCGGGGCATCCGTTCGCGCCGCCGTGTTATGCCGAACGCGCGGTCCCGGAGGTGACCAAGAGGATCAAGCGGTGGCTGGGGCAGAAAGAAGCGGGTGAAGACGGGACGGTCATCCTCTCTGCTCATTCGATGGGCGCGACGATCGCCGTTGCCGCGATCCTCGCGCTGAAGGGCGAGGAGGAGAGCGACGCGCTCCCGCGCGTGGCCCTGCTGACCCACGGTGTGCAGTTGCGCCCATACTTCAGCCGGTTCTTCCCTGAAGTGTTCGGCCCGCGTGTTCTGGGCGTGCGCGGAACCGAGGGGCCACGGATGCTCGCATCCGACCCGTGGAGAAGACAGGTCATCGCCGACAACCGGCCGCCGGCGTTGCCTGTGCACGTGGAGGGGGACCCGGAGTCCGTGGTTCAGCTGCTGGGCGGCGATTTCAGCGATCCGGACACCCCGGTCCCACCGAGGTGGCGGAGTCTCTGGCGCAGAACCGACTACCTCGGCTTCCCGGTCACCGGGTTCTGGAGCAACGAGACGAACGGCGTCAATGAGAACCCGATCGACCGGCGAGCGACCGAACGGTCGCCCCGCTCATATCTGTGGGCGGTGGCGAAGCACAACGACTATCTCTCGACACCGCAGTACCGCGCAGCCCGTGACGAGCTGATCGCCATGCTCGCTGATGCAAACAACGGGCGTGCGCCGACCCACCGGCCACCGGAACCCCGAACCGGCAGGGCCCTCCCAGGGTTGAGCTTCTTCCGCAGGAACAGCCGGCGCCGCGGGATTTCCCCCGGATGAACGGGCGGCGCCCGACCTGCCACGCGGCGAGAAAGAGCATGGGAGGTGGGGTACCTGCTCGAAAGCTCGATTGCCCGCCGCTGAGCTGCTTCGGCTCGGTCGAGGGCGGGTGGCAAGGTGGACATGCACGCGATGCTCAGAACCGTGAGCGCGCACGCTTCGCTGAAGTCGTCGCCGGCATCCCGGACGGGTACGACGCTTTCGTTTACGGGTTCCGGATCGACCTGTGTGCCTGGTTGGCGTCACCCGGTCGAACAAATCCGAGGCGAGTTCAGCCACTTCGAGGGCGAGCCGGCTCTTGCCGATTCCGCCAGGGCCGGTCGGCGTGATCGGCTGGTTGGGTGCCCGTGGCCCGGCCGGTAGGACACCACAGCGATACTCTGTCTCGGCATGGCGCTGACGAGTGTCACTGCTTCACCGCTGTCGAGACGAACGGCCAGCAGCCAGGTCATGGCCAGTTCGTCCGCGATCTCCTTGAGGATCGGCAGCGCCGCCTGTTGCAGGCCATTGAAAACCGAGCTTTCCTGTCAGTGACGAGGGCGGCATCCACCATCGTCTGTTCGAGACGGGACGCAACGGTCATCCGCTGCCGCATCCGCCGGTCTCCTCGGTGGGGCGCCGGAACGGCGGGCCGGGTGACGTACGATCGGTGGGTGCCTCCCCGTTCGCCCCTGCCGCAACGACTCGGCCTCGATCCCGCATGGATGCGAACCCCGGATCTCGACCGTTCCCGTCCGGATCCGTGGCCGACCATGGGTGCGTGGTTGGGGGAGCGACTGTCGGAGTTCATCGACGTCGCCGGATTTATCGCGGACGAGCGTTTCGTCTATGAGTCGGGTTCCCCGGTTTCCGGAAACGACCCGTACCGCCCGCACACCTTCGTGTGGTTTTACCGGGACCTGCGGGAGGAAGTGTTCGTTCCCGGTGCGATACACGTGGTCCACCAGGATGAGCGGATCCTGGTGGTCGACAAGCCCGCATTCCTGTCGACGATTCCGCGGGGCCGCCACGTCGCGCAGAGCGTCGTGGTGCGACTCCGCGCCGAGCTCGGGTTGCCGGAGTTGTCGCCCCTGCACCGCCTCGACCGGGTGACGTCGGGTCTTCTCCTCCTGGCGACCGAGAAACGCTGGCGAGGGCTGTATCAGTCGATGTTCCAGCGTGGTGAGGTCAATAAGGTCTATCGCGCGCTCGCTCCGCGCACAGCCGACCTCGAGTTTCCCGTCACGGTCAGGAACCATCTGGAAAAACGCCGTGGCCGAATGCAGGCCGAGGTTGTGGCGGACGCCCCGGTCAACGCGGAGTCCGTGATCGAACTGGAGTCGGAGGTCGATGAGGCTTCGGCCGTCTACCGTTTGGCACCGCGAACCGGGCGTACCCATCAACTCAGGATGCACATGTTCGGCCTGGGGATACCGATCAGCGGTGATCCGCTCTATCCGGTCGTGCGAGACGTTTCGGTCGATGATTTCGCGCATCCGCTTCAGTTGCTCGCCAGTGAGTTGAGTTTCATCGATCCTGTCGACGGTGACCGGCGTCGATTCGCCAGTGTCCGCACATTGCCCCTGCCGGAAGAAGCCGGGCCATGAATGCGGGTTCCTCACTCTTGCTGGTGGGGCAACGGACCGGGGAGCAGCTTGTGCCCATGATCCAGAACTTCCGTACGTTCGCCGACGCCGGTGGCCTCGCCGCGCCCATCCTCCTCGCAGGACTCCGTGTCGGGCCATAGCCGGGGTCGTTCACCAGTTCGCCCTGACCGGCGCCGACATCCGCTACCTCGACGTCACGACGGTTTTCGCCGGTCATGGCATCGGCAATGTCGACTTGTGGATCAACGGACCGGATCTTACGCCTTCCACCCGACCGCCGCGGGGTACGTCGTATGCACGCTGAAAATCGGGTCAGTACGCTGAGTACCCCGGCCACCGGTGGGATCGTCCTCTCGCTGCCGTTCACCGACCGGCGGCTGGTCCAGAACAGCCCGGCGCGGCGGGTGCCCAGCCACGGAGCGGACGTACTGGGCGAACGGTACGCGATCGACTTCGGCGGCGTGGATTTTCGCCGTCGAACCCCGAACACCCGTACCTGGCGAACCGTCACCGGCACAGCGCCGCCCGGACGATTCGTCGGCTTCGGTCGCCCGATCCTTGCCCCGGTTGATGGCAGCGTCGTCGACCGGGGCGAGGGCGAACCCGATCATGAGGCGAGAAGCATCCCTACCGGTCGGAGAGCGCGGGAACCAGACGCACCAGGCGCGCCGTGCTCGTCTCGTCGATTTCTGCGATGGTGTCGCGGGACTTCACGAAATCGGAGAACGATCGAAAACCAAGCGCCTTCTCGCTGAACGAGGGATCCATCCGCTTCATCTGCGTCTTGACGTTGGAGCTGTGCAGCCAGTCGGCGTCGTCCTTCTCATGCCCGAGCCGCAAGGCGCGTTCGAGGAGGCCAGTGGCAACCTCCTGCGGGTCCGGCTCGACCTCTGACTCCTCCTCCACCTCGGGTTCCGGCGACTTGGCACGCCGCGACGCCCGTCGGCGGGGCGGAGCCGCCGACTCCGGGTCGGAGAACACAGGGGCGGCGGGGGAAGGCAGTTCCTTTGCGACGGGCTGTTCCTTCGCGGCCGGGTCCGTGGCATCCGTCATCGTCTTCTTCGATCGGGACGGCCGGGCGGACGTGGACGCTGGTTCCGACTTCTCCTTGGCCGGCGCCGGAGGGATCGGCTTCACGCCGGGCAGCGCGTCGTATGAGGCGAATTCATCACAGGCCGCTGCAAGCGAGCGACTCGTCGATCCCGCCACACCGATCCCGACCACGTAGCGGCCGAGTCGTTTACAGCGCTGTGCGAGGGCGATGTAGTCGGAGTCGCCACCGACGATGATGACGTGGGTGAGGTCGGGGAGCCGGAACATGTCTTCGACCGAGTCGACGGCAAGGCGGATGTCAGCACCGTTCTTCGCGTACGCGGCCGCGGGGAACAACTGCACAAGGTCCACGGCACGGCTGACGAGCTGTCCGCGGTAGTCGGCGTTCACCGGCACGGACCAGTCCGCGTAGGCGCGGGTGAGAACGAGAGTCCCGAAGGACGAGGCGAAGTCGATGATGGCTCCAACATCGACGGTCGCCCTGGCGAGTTTCTCGGTGATCTCCGGGTCGGCTTCGCGGTCGGCGGCGCTGAAACCGCGTGCCCGGTCGCGCATGAACTGGCTGCGTCCGTGTACCTGGTCGTAACGGGAGATCACGATGTTGTCGAAGTCGATGTAGACGGCGACGCGTGAATCGACGGGTTCGGGCATGGAAAGCTCTTCTCAGTCGAGGGTGTGTACTCAGTCTGGCCGCTGCTCGGCGCGCACGCCAATTGCGTCTAGGCGGTCGTGGTTCTGCGACCCACGACGAACCACGCGAGGGGGCCGACAATCGGCGCGACGAGCGCGATCAGCACTCAGGTCGACTGAGCGGTCGGCCTGAGCGCCAAGGCACGGCAAATCTGCAGCAGTGCGGCGATGAGCAGCGCGAGCACAGTCACGAGGACACCACTCCGCATAACGTCGTATGCGGCCGGGATCAACGGATTGGGTGTCATGGTTTGGAGCTAGCGGAGCTGCGGATGGGGGAAGAGCGGTCGGACTCACCGTGTGACGGGCTGACGCCCCGATGGGCCGGAAGTCGCTCGACTTCTGGTCGATCCACACTCCCTCAGCATCCGCCCTGCCGCGCCAAAAACGGCTGGAAAGGTCCAGCCGTTTGTGGCGTAGCAACGTGGCGAACAGCCGTTTCTGGCACCGCAGCGCCTCGGCCAGGCGTCAGGCGTCGGTGGTCGGTACCGCTTCGTCGAGAAACGCCGAGATGTCGCCCAGTTCTTCCGCCGAGATCGAGTGGGCAAGTCCTGGGTACACCTTCTCGGTCAGTGTGCTGTGGGCAGGCAGCCAGGTGGTGATCCTCGCCGTCGTCTGCGGCGAGATGACACCATCGGCGTCACCGCGTCCGAAGAACACGGGCGGCCGCAGCCGGGCCAGCTCCTCGTCGCCGGGAAGCACGGCGTCGAGGCTGAACCCGGAGAGCACGACCCCTGCGGCGAAACGCGCGGGAGAGTGGCGGAGCAGCTGGGTGACCATGAGACCACCCTGCGAGAACCCGATGGGAACGACCGGAGTCGACTCGTCAACGTTGGAATCCAGCCACTGCAGAACAGCTTCTGTTGCGTCATGAACGGGCGCCGGTTCCGGCTGACCAGGCGTCGTGATCGGGAACCACGCGAACCCGCTCGCCGAAATCCCGATGGGCGCCCGAAGCGACACCCAGTCGAACCGGTTCGGCAGGAACGAGGCGAGACCGGCGAGGTCACCCTCGTGCGAGCCGAATCCGTGCAGGAAAAGCAGCAGCGGCTGCCCAGGCTGAGCCGCCGGATCGGCTGGGCGTCGAACGGCGACCTCAATGACGACAGACATGGAATAAGACTCCTAGCGTCGCGGCTTGCGCGCCGAGCGGTCATCGCGGTCGTCCCGCTTGCCGGGAGCGCCACGGTCCGGGCGGAGCTCGATCAGCTTGCCGCCGATGCGCGTGCCGGTGAGTTTGGCGAGCACCTCGTCCGACAGATTCGCCGGCAGTTCGACGAGCGAGAACTCCGGCCGAATGTCGATGTGGCCGAAGTCGTTGCGGCTGAGGCCACCCTCGTTCGCGAGTGCGCCGACGATCTGGCGCGGCTCAACCTTGTGGCGCTTGCCGACCGCGATGCGGTAGGTCGAGAGCGACGAGTCGCTCGCACTCCGCGGGCGCCGTTCGACTCGGTCGCCTCGGTCGAAACGCGATGGTCCTCGGTCGTCGCGACTCGGGCGAGAACCGGATGCTTCCTTGCGCTCACGCTCGTCGCGGTCACGCTGGGCGCGCATCTCCTCGGGGGAGAGCAGAAGCGGGGTGTCGCCCTGCGACACGACGGCGAGCGCCGCCGCGACGTCAGCCTCGGGAACATCGTGGTGCTTGACGTAGTGCCCGATGATGTCGCGGAACGCATCGATCCGCTCCGGCTGGTTCAGCGCCTCGGTGATGGCGTCGTCGAAGCGGCTCAGTCGCGTGGCGTTGACGTCGTCAACGCTCGGCAGCTGCATCTGGGTCAACGGCTGGCGGGTGGCCTTTTCGATGGCGGTGAGCAGCCGTCGCTCGCGCGGCGTGACGAAGCTGATCGCCGTTCCGCTGCGTCCGGCTCGACCGGTCCGGCCGATACGGTGCACGTACGACTCGGTGTCGATCGGGATGTCGTAGTTGACCACGTGACTGATGCGGTCGACGTCGAGGCCGCGAGCCGCGACATCCGTTGCCACCAGGATGTCCAGCTTGCCGGACTTGAGCTGGTTGATCGTGCGCTCACGCTGCACCTGGGCGACGTCGCCGGAGATGGCCGCAGCGGAGTAGCCGCGCGCGCGGAGCTTCTCGGCGAGGGTCTCTGTCTCGTTCTTGGTGCGGGTGAAGACGATCATGCCCTCGAAGTTTTCGACCTCGAGGATGCGGGTGAGCGCATCCACCTTCTGCGGGTACGACACGACGAGGTACCGCTGGGTGGTGTTGACCGAGGTCGTGGTCTTGGCCTTGACCGTGATCTCTTCGGGGTCGTGGAGGTACTTCGCCGAGATGCGGCGGATCGCCGCTGGCATGGTCGCGGAGAACAGGGCGACCTGCTTGTCCTCTGGGGTGTCGGCGAGGATCGTCTCCACGTCCTCGGCGAAGCCCATCTTCAGCATCTCGTCTGCTTCGTCGAGCACGAGGTACTTGAGCTCGGACAGGTCGAGGGTGCCCTTGTCGAGGTGGTCCATGATGCGACCGGGGGTACCGACGACGACGTGCACGCCCCGGCGCAGCGCCGACAGCTGGACGCCGTAGCCCTGGCCGCCGTAGACGGGCAGCACGTGGACACCCTTGAGGTGGGCGGCGTACTTCTCGAATGCTTCACAGACCTGGAGCGCGAGCTCACGGGTCGGTGCGAGTACGAGCGCCTGCGGGCTCTTCTGCGACATGTCCAGTCGGGAAAGGATCGGCAGGGCGAACGCGGCGGTCTTGCCGGTTCCGGTCTGCGCGAGGCCGACGACATCGCGACCGGCGAGGAGCGGGGGAATGGTAGCGGCCTGGATTGCCGACGGGGTTTCGTATCCAACGTCACGCAGTGCCTTCAGCACAGCGTCTGCGAGCCCGAGCTCGGAAAAGTTCTGGCCGGCGTCGGCGGTATCAGCGTCGCTGGGCGCGGTTGTTTCAGGGGAAGTCATACCCTAACGGTAGTCCTAAGTTGATGTGTATCTGTCGTGACGGATGCCGGGGGTATCGCTCGAAACTCTCGGCAGGCGTTCAGGCGCACGGGAACAGCAGCCGGTGTTCCTGTGTTCTCCTTCTTTGCAAATGCCCGACAATGGACAGTGTCCAACACGAGGAGGCCACACATGACCGGCACAACCGAGACCGCGATTCTCGCAAGCGGATGTTTCTGGGGAGCACAGGAGCTCCTCCGTAAGCGCCCGGGAGTGATCTCGACCCGCGTCGGGTACTCCGGTGGGGAGACCCCGAATGCGACGTATCGCAACCATGGCAACCACGCCGAGGCGGTCGAGATCGTGTTCGATCCTTCCCAGATCTCCTACCGGGACCTGCTGGAGTTCTTCTTCCAGATTCACGACCCGTCGACGAAGGACCGCCAGGGCAACGACATCGGAGCGAGCTACCGGTCGGCGATTTTCTACCTCAGTGACGAGCAGAAGCGCGTCGCCGAGGACACCATCGCCGACGTCGACGCGTCAGGGCTCTGGCCTGGCAAGGTCGTCACCGAAGTCACCCCTGCCGGGCCGTTCTGGGAGGCCGAAGAAGAGCACCAGGATTACCTGGTGAAGTACCCGAACGGCTACACCTGCCATTTCGTGCGCCCCGGCTGGAAGCTTCCGCGCCGCGAGGCTGAAGTCGCCGGTTAGATCTCCCCGACGACAACGCCCGGAGGAGTGCTCAGGGGCGTTGTCGCTCTGCGGTCAGGGAGACAGCTCAGGCGGTGGTGGTCGCTGCGAGATGCCTGGCTGGATCAAACGGTTCGAATGTCGCCGAACCGAGCATGAAGATCCCGCGCTGTGGCATCCAGAAGTCGCCGAGCCTTGTCTGTTCGGCCAGCGGGCGGATGCGACCGAGATTCGTGCCGTTGAGCACCGCAGTGCTGTCGTCAACGGCCCAGATCTTTTTGGGGCCGGCCCGGAAAACCTGGCGGTTCGGTGTCGTGCCCGTCAGGCCCATCCGTCCAGCGCGCAGCGAAGGTCCCGCCGCTTTCCCCATGGCTTTGAGGAACGACGCGTTGTGCCACCCCGCTTCAGGGACCATCGTCATCGCGGTGGACATCAGACGTGTCATCGGCGTCGCAGCGGCACTGACGTTCCACGTCAGCTCAAGGGCGTCCGCGATGCTGACCGTAAAGCGGAAGTCGGCCGTCCAGGTGATGTCGATGCGGTGCACGGAGGTCGCAGAGATGGCGCTCCCGAAATAGCGTGGGCACGACAAGGTCGCATCGACCGTCGTGTATATGGTCCAGTTCCCGGAAGGGTCGCGATGCCATACCGACGTATAGCTGGGCCCGATCGAGGTCACGATGAAGCGCCGCAGCCCCAGGACATGGCCGGAGTCGAAAGGCACGCTCATCACGGCATAACCTGTGAATCGCTCGTCGTCACCTGGCGGAAGAACTGACCGCGACTCGGCGTCCGCGACAAGGGACCGGAGACTTTGCATAGCGACCACACTCCACTGTCGGCGCTACTCTATGGCTGGCTGACGGAGGCGGCAAGGGTCATCGCTTGCTCAATCCCCGTTCCCGGTGGTGTGGCTCAGCCCGGCCCGCCCTCAGCTCAACTCACTGCGATCGATGCTCATTGGCCGGTGAGGAAGGTGTACACGAAGCCGCCGGCTCCGAGAACGGCCACGACGACTCCGATCCAGAGGGCGAGAAGTGCCGGACCAGAATGCCACCGAATCCGTCCGCGAGGTAACCGAGGCCAGCGACGGCGACGAGGATTCCGAAACGAGCTGGATCTGGATCTTCCTATTGAAAAGCGTGCCGGACCTCGTGTCGATTATTCTTTTGAATGATGTCTACCCGCGGTGACATTCCCTGCTCGTCGTCACCCGCCCGTCGCGCCGGTGTTAGTGTGACCGCCGAGCCCGATCATCAAGGGTGCTCGAGGAGGTAGCTGTGGAGGACGCCGGAGAAGCCTGGTCGGCCGTCGCCCTGGAGTGGTCTGAGTTGTGGGGTGGCTTCGCGGACCCGGTACGAAACGCGATCACATTAGCCGCCGGCATCCGCCCAGGCATGAGAGTCCTGGATGTCGGCTGCGGAAGCGGCGAATACCTCGCCATGCTCGCGAGCGCCGGAGCGGCTGTTGCGGGTATCGACCCAGCGCCCGGGATGATCGAGCTGGCCCGAGCGCGGGTCTCCGGCGCGGACATCCGCGTCGGGGCCGTCGAGTCCCTGCCCTGGCCGGACGCCTCCTTCGATGCCGTCACCGCGGTCAACTGTCTGCAGTTCGCGGACGACCCGGATGCGGCGCTCGCCGAAATGACGCGAGTGACCGTCCCGGGTGGCTGCGTTGTCGTCGCCAACTGGGCCGACGCCGCCCACAATGACATTCACGTCCTCGAACAGGCGGTTGCAGCGTCCTTCGACGAAGAAGTGCCGCCCGATGACGAACTGCGGGTTCCCGGCGGACTCGAGGACTTGTTCAGCAGGGGCGGTCTCGCGCTCGTCGCATCCGGTACGGTGGCAGCCCCCTGGGTGGCACTGGATGAGAACACCCTTGTTCGCGGAGTCCTTCTCGGCGAGGACGATGACGGCCTCGCAGCCGGCGCCGCAACCGTGATTCACGCGGCGAACCCGTTCCGGGCGCCTGGCGGCGGCTACCGGCTGGTCAACGCCTTTCGTTACGCGGTCGGTCGTGCTCCGATGGCACGGTGAGGGCTGCCATCTACCCGACGGAGCGGTCCACAATGAAGGCAGGTTCACCACGCAGTCAGTCTCCGCGTGCGGAGAACCCGAAAGGAGATGACCACGATGACACTCATGATCCGCTCGACCGACTTCTCCGATGGCGAACCCATCCCCGAACGCTTCACCGCTGACGGCGAGAACGTTCCTCCTTTCCTCCTGATCGAAGACGTCCCACCCGGTGCCGTCGAACTAGCCGTGATCTGCCACGATCCGGATGCCCCTGATCCAGGCGGCTTCACCCACTGGACCGTCTACGGTCTGGCGCCTTCGGCGACAAACATCGCGGATGCCGGCTACCGGGAAGGGCCGAACGACGCCGGCCGGCCCGGATGGTACGGCCCGAAGCCTCCCATCGGACACGGCACCCATCACTACGCGTTCACGGTCTACGCGCTGTCGAGACCCGTCGACGGGGAACCGTCTCGCGACGAGTTCCTGCGGAGCAACGTGGACGCGATGCTCGGCCAGGCAACGGTCGTCGGCACCTGCTCACGCTAGCGACCTACACGCCGCCCCGAGTTCAGCGGCGCTTTCGACGTCGGGCGCAGCAGCGGGAGTGCTCGTCATGGACCCAGAGGATGTTCGTGGCAGCTGACACCCGGTTCTAGGCGTCCGGGACGAACCGTGCTCGAATGATCCCAGCATCCAGGGAGGACACCATGGGCCGACTGGTCTACACGGGCATCGTCTCACTCGACGGCTACATCAATGACGCGAGCGGCAATTTCGATTGGGCGGCACCGGATGAAGAGGTGCACGCGTTCGTCAACGGTCTCGAGCAGTCGGTGGGGACGTACCTCTACGGCCGGCGGATGTATGAGGTGATGAAGGTGTGGCAAACCGAGCCGCCGTTATCCGACCCGTCCTCAGCGATGTTCGACTACGCAGCGCTCTGGCGAGGCGCCGACAAGGTCGTGTTCTCGACGTCGCTCCAAGCCGCCTCGACGCCCCGCACTCGGATAGAGCGGCGCTTCGACCCGGATGCCGTCGCGCGTCTGAAGGAAGGCGAGCGCGACATTTCGATCGGCGGGCCGACCCTCGCAGCCGCTGCGATCACTGCCGGGCTCGTCGACGAGTACCGGCTGATCGTGTGTCCTGTGCTCGTCGGCGGCGGGATGGCGTTCTTCCCGGCGGGAGCGGAAGCAGAACTGGCACTCGCGGAGGTGCGCCGCTTCGCGAGTGGGGATCTCTACCTGCGATACGTCTCGCGCCTATGACCGGTGTGGTGGGGTTGACGATGCCACTGACTCGGAGCACTATTGGCGCGTTGACACCGCTGCTGATGCCCACCCGTGGCCGGAGCGAGAATGCGACGAACGCCGCGACGGCGCACCCACACCTTCGATCCGCTGGTCACTTCACGTCTACCGGAAAGAACGTCATGAAAACCTCACGAACAGCATTGTTCGGTGCCGCGCTGGCGGCACTTCTGTTGCCCCCGGTGGTCGGGCCGGGGGTCGCCCACGCGGCGCCGCCACGGCCAGCACCGACCGTGTCGGTGCTCGCCTCTGGCCTCGATGGAGCGAGTGGGAGCACCATCGGCCCGGACGGGGCCCTCTACGTGACCGAAGCTGGGCCAGGCGAGGTCACCCGCATCGACCCGAGAACCGGCGAGACATCGCTATTCGCCAGCGGTCTTCCACCCGCGGTGATCGGCCTCGGCGGCGCAATCGACGTCGCCTTCCTCGGAGGGACCGCCTACGTTCTCGTCACCCTCGTCGGCCCCGATGTCGGAGGCACGAGCGTCAATGGTATCTACCGCATCGACGACGCCGACAGCTTCACTTCGGTCGCCGATATCGGTGCATGGGCGGTCGCCAACCCGCCGGACACGGCGTTCGACGTGCCGAGCGGATTGCAGTTCGCACTCCAGCCCGTGCGCGGCGGGTTCCTCGTCACCGATGGACACCACAACCGTGTCCTGCGGGTGACGCTTGACGGGACAATCTCAGAAGTGGTCCAGTTCGGCAACGTTGTGCCAACCGGCCTGGACGTGGCGGGCGGAACCGTCTATCTCGCTGAAGCAGGTCCTGTGCCACACCTTCCTGCGGACGGGACGGTTGTGGCATTCTCGCTCAGAGATCCGGATCCTGCTGCTGTGCGGACGGTGGCATCCGGCTACAGTCTCCTCGTCGACGTGGAGCTCAATTCCTGCGGCAGCCTGTTCGTTCTTTCCCAGGGGGACTCACCCGGGCAGGTTCCTGCCGGATCGCCGGCGCTTTCGAACAGCGGCGAATTGCTTCGGGTCGATCGGAGTGGGACTCTCTCGGTCATCGCCGATGAGCTCAACCTGCCGACGTCTGTCGAACTCGTCAGGAACACTGCGTACGTGGTGACGTTGGGCGGCGAGGTGCTGCAGATCACGAACGTGCCAGGTGCCGGTAAGTCCGGCAAAGGCTACTGCCTTGCCAGCGGCACGCGCGGCATGTGGATCGAAGGCAGGGGAGCCGACGGCAACGGGCACCACCACAGCAGGTGACCCTATGTCGACCCCTGAGGGGTGAACATCCCACCTCGCTCATGGTGAACGGCGCCGTCGTATCCGGCGGCGCCGGGCGATCGAAGGAGTTGCACTACCTACCGTTTATCGAAAGCTTTCTATCGAAAGAAACGAAAGGCTGAGATGGGAAGACTCACCATCCTCGCGTTGCGCATCGTGATCGTGCTTGCCGTGGTCGGGTCTGTCGGCGTGCAGATTCGGATGATGCCGCTGGTGTGGGCGGATCTCGAAGGAACCGAGGATCGCATCCGTGTCCTGCTCCTCGGCATCCTGATCCTGGGCATCATGACGATGCAGGTCAGCGCCGTCTGCGTCTGGCGCCTGCTGACGATGGTGCGGAGAGGTTCCGTTTTCACACCTGCCGCGTTCCGGTACGTCGACGTCATCATCGGCGCTATCGCGATGGCGTCCCTGCTGACGTTTCTTCTCGCGATTCTCCTCGCCCCAGGCGATGTGGCGCCGGGCATCGTCGGACTTCTCTGCGGGGCCGCACTGGTCATCGCCGGCGTTGTGTTGATCGTTCTCGTCCTGAGGGCGCTTCTGACCCAGGCGGTTGCCCGCGAAATCGAGGCGCAGCAACTCCGGTCAGAGCTGAATGAGGTGATCTGATGCCCATCGTCGTCGACATCGACGTCATGCTCGCCAGACGCAAAATGGCGGTGGGCACGCTCGCCGAGCGAGTCGGCGTCACGCCCGCCAACATTGCGGTTCTCAAGAACGGACGCGCCAAGGCGGTGCGTTTCACAACCCTCGAGGCGCTGTGCGAAGTTCTCCGATGTCAGCCGGGGGACCTGCTGCGCTTTGAACCAGACACCGCCGTCGACACCGAACTCTCGAGCGACGTCGCGGTTGCGTCGCTGGACCGCGACGGGGTCCGAGAAACCTGAACTGCTGCCGGACCTCGAGATTTCGATGCTTGTCGAGAGAAGGCGATCGTGGGCCCTGCCCGTGCACCTGAACCGGTGAGTTCGGTCAGGTGCGCGGTCGAAGTCGCCGTTGTGCTCGCCCCGCCTGTTCGGAACCGAGTCCGGGCCGTGGTCAGGGCCGGGCCGGCACCGAGGGCTGCTGTGGCGATTATCGCCAAGGCTGACGCTCCGAGCGCAGCACGGGAATTCAGTTTCACGACTCACTCCTTTGTAAAATGGCCCTCGAGCAGCTCTCGCCGGTGGGGGTGTCTTCGTAGCGGCGTCCCGTGTGATTTGGTTTTCATCTGAGCAATCTTCAACAATGCGTCGGAAGGTCATATCCGCCCGACGGGCTCGCCGTTAGGTTAGGTGTCATGGCAAAAGACGCAGTGCTGCTCCCTGTTCCCGGGCCGAACGGAGCGCGGGAGGTGCGTATCTCCAGTCCGACACGGGTTCTGTGGTCCGAATCCGGCATCAGCAAACTCGACCTCGCCGGCTACCTCGTCGACGTCGGTGAAGCATTCATCCGGGCCAATGGGAACCGCCCCGTGTCACTGCAGCGCTTCCCCGGTGGTATCGACGGTGAACAGTTCTTCTCGAAGAACCCACCGAAGGGTGCCCCCGACTACGTCCGGTCCGTGCCCGTGGTCTACCCGAGCGGTCGTTCACACCCGCAGCTGGTGCTCGACGAACCGGCGGCAGCGGTCTGGGCGGTCCAGATGAACACCGTCGTCTTCCACCCCTGGCCGTCCCGGGCCGACAACTCCGACAACCCGGACCAGCTACGCATCGACCTCGACCCGCAGCCGGGAACCGACTTCGGTGACGCCGTCCCAGCCGCGTTCGAACTCCGCTCCGTGCTCGAGGAAGCCGGCCTCACCGCCTTCGTCAAAACGAGCGGCAACCGCGGCATCCACGTGTTCGCCCCGATAGAGCCGACGCGTGAATTCCTCGACGTCCGCCACGCGGTCATCGCCGCCGCGAGAGAACTCGAACGGCGGATGCCTGACAAGGTCACCACGAACTGGTGGAAGGAAGAACGCGGCGAGCGCATTTTCATCGACTACAACCAGGCCAACCGGGACCGCACCATGGCCGGTGCGTACAGCCCGCGTGCCCTCGCACACGCGCCGGTGTCCTGCCCGCTCGAGTGGGACGAGCTCGAAGGTGCCGACCCTGCGGCGTTCACGATCCTGACCGTTCCTGAACGGTTACGCACCGTCGGGGACCCGTGGCAGAACCTGCACGCGAAGCCTGGCACGGTCGATGTGCTGCTCGGATGGTGGGAGCGTGACCTGTCGGATGGCCTTGGGGAGCTCCCGTTCCCGCCTGACTTCCCGAAGATGCCCGGCGAGCCCCCTCGCGTGCAGCCCAGCCGGAAGAACGCGGAAAACTGGGACGGCGACGACAACCCGAGAACTGACTGATCACATCCAGCAGCCCCCCTGAATTCACCAGCCCCCCCCAAATTCAGCAGATCCCCAAATTCAGCAGATCCCCCCAAATTCAGCAGATCCTGACGACACGCCGTACTGAGAGCGCTCCCGTACGGCGTGTCGGCACAGATCTCCTGAATTTGGAGTCGGGGAGTCGGGGAGTCGGGGAGTTGGGAGTCGGGGAGTCGGGGAGTTGGGAGTCGGCGAGCCGGCAGTCGGGGAGATGGGAGTCGGGGAGTGCTCTCGGACGAGCTCCGGTTAGTCGAGCACGTCGCTGAGGTCGTAGGCGATCGGCCGGTCGAGCTGGTCGAATCTGCACGACGTCGCCTCGCGGTCCGGCCGCCAGCGGGAGAACTGAACGGTGTGCCGGAACCGCATGCCCTCCATCTGGTCGTACTGAACCTCGGCGACGAGCGTGGGCTCGAGCGGGACGAACGAGACGTCCTTGCTGCCGCTGAACCGGCTCCGATCCGTCTGCGCGCTCGTGACGGTCCCGTCCTCATCCCTCCGCACAAGCGGGGCGAGCTCGTCGACGAGTTCGAGTCGACGTGCGTTGCTGAACGCGGATGCCCCTCCCACGTTCCGCAGGACGCCGGCGTCGTCGTAGAGCCCCAGGAGGAGCGAACCGACCCCGTTGCCGCTCTTGTGGACGCGGTAGCCGACGATGACGACATCGGCAGTCCGGTGATGCTTGATCTTCAGCATCACCCGTTTACCCGGCGCGTACCCGGCGGCGAGCGGTTTCGCGACGACACCGTCGAGGCCAGCACCCTCGAACTCGACCAGCCAGGTCCGAGCGAGAGCCACGTCTGTCGTCGTCCTGGTGAGATGCAGCGGGTGCGCTGCCCTGCCGACAAGAGCCTCCAGCCGTTCCCGCCGTTCGGCGAACGGCACGTCGAGAAGGCTTTCGCCGCGCTGCTCGAGAAGGTCGAAAGCCACGAACATGGCCGGAGTCTCCGCCGCGAGCATCCGGACCCGGCTCTCCGCCGGGTGGATCCGAGCTGTCAGCGCCTCCCAGTCGAGGCGCTGGTTCCCCGCCTCACCCGTCGGCACGACGATCTCCCCGTCGAGGACGCAGGGTTCGGCGAGGAGCCGGCTGAGGGCATCCGTCAGCTCGGGAAAGTAGCGGGTGAGCATCTTTGCGCCGCGGCTGCCGATCTCCACGTTCTCGCCGTCGAAGGCGACAATCGCGCGGAAACCATCCCACTTGGGCTCGTAGCTCAGGCCGCCGTCGACACTGTCCGGTTCCGGGACGGCATCGACCGCTTTGGCGAGCATGGGGGAGGGGAGCGCCGAAATTTCCATGGCTCGATCCTGCCGCACTCGGCGCCGCTGCGACAGCGGCGGACGGGCTCGTCAACCCATGTCGCCGCAGCAAACGCCGGTGTTAGCGTCAGAGCCACTGTGCAGACCTTCCTCCCTTACCCGTCCTTCGCCGAAAGCGCCCGTGTGCTCGACCGTGCTCGCCTCGGCAAGCAGCGGGTCGAGGCGCTGCAGCTTCTCAGGGCCGTCACCATCCCCACATACGGCTGGCGCAATCACCCCGCGGCGAAAATGTGGCGAGGTTACGTTCCGGCGCTCACCCGGTATGGTCTCGACATGACGGATGCATGGATCGAGCGGGGCCATTCGGACACGGTCAGGGCGCAGGTGCTGCTCTTCGCCCCGGAGGTTGATCTGCTGGCTCAGGACGACCTCGAACTGCCGCCATGGCTGGGCGATGAGGCGCTCCACCTCAGTCATCGATCCAACCTGATCCGCAAGGACCCCGCCCATTACGCGCCACTGTTCCCAGGCGTCCCCGACGATTTGCCGTATGTCTGGCCAGCACCCACCCGGTAGCGCTGGCGGGACCGTCCGTGTCGGCATCTCCGGCTGGCGTTACAAACCGTGGCGGTCGGTGTTCTACCCGAAAGGCCTCGCCCAGAAGAACGAACTGGCGTACGCGGCCGAACGATTGGACTCGGTCGAGATCAACGGGTCGTTCTATTCGTTGCAGACGCCGGCCAGCTATGCGCGATGGGCCACTGAGGTGCCAGACGACTTCGTTTTCGCGGTGAAGGGCAGCCGGTACCTCACCCACCTTCTCCGGTTGAGAAACGCCGGCACGGCGTTGCCGAACTTCTTCGCATCCGGATTGCTCGCCCTCGGGCCGAAGCTGGGCCCCATCCTCTGGCAGCTTCCACCCAACCTCGCCTTCAATCCGGAACTGGTGCGCTCGTTCCTTGGCGTGCTGCCGAGGACGACGACCGCCGCCGTCGAATTCGCCCGCGGCCACGATGAGCGTCTCGAAGGCAGGACCTGGCTCCAAACCGACGCTGACCGGCCGATCCGGCACTGTCTCGAGGTCCGGCATCCGAGTTTCGACTGTGCCGAGTTCGTCGATCTGATGCGCGAGCAGCATGTCGGCATCGTCGTCGCCGACAGCGCCGGGCACTTCCCGCAACTGTTCGACGTCTCCTCCGATTTCGTTTATGTGCGGCTGCATGGGGCGGAGGAGCTCTACGTCGGCGGTTACCCGGAGGAATCACTGCGGGAATGGGCTGCCCGCATCGACGGCTGGCGCACCGGGACCAGCGTGCCTGACGGGCTGCCGCGTGACGTCTACGTCTATTGCGACAACGACGTGAAGGTCAGGGCGCCCTATGACGCCATGCGACTGCGGGAATTGCTAGCCCAGCCTCGGCGCTGAGCCGGTCAGCCCTTCTCAGCCGACTGTTCGGCGAGGAACGCATGCACCGAGGAGATCACCACCGAGCCTTCCCCAACCGCCGACGCAACACGCTTGACCGACCCACGCCGCACATCGCCGATCGCGAAGAACCCGGGTACCGACCCCTCGAGCGCACCAGGAGCACGTTCGTGCGACCAGGCCCGGCGACCACCCTCGAGCACCACGTCGCTTCCGGTCCAGACGAAGCCCCAATCGTCGCGGAGCACCGCATCCGGCAACCACCCGGTGTGCGGCGCAGCACCGATGGTGATGAACAGCGCGTGGGAGGGAACACGAGTCTCCTCCCCGGTGGTGCGGTGTCGCAGCACGAGGTGATCCAGCCGGTCGCCGTTGCCACCTCCGCCCACCACCTTCGTCTCGGTGAGCACGGCCACGCCGGCCGCGGCGAGTTCGTCGATGAGATAGGCAGACATGCTCGCGGCGAGGTTCGGGCTCCGCACGATGAGCGAGACGGATGCCGCGTAACGGGCGAGGTGCAACGCCGCCTGACCGGCGGAGTTACCGCCGCCGACGACGTGGACGATCCGCCCGGTCTGAGCTTTCGCCTCGACGGCGGATGCTCCGTAGAAGACGGCAGACCCCACCCACGGGTCCAGCCCGGGAGTCGCGAGCCTGCGATACGACACCCCGCTGGCGAGAACGACCGCCCGTGTGCGAACGGTATCGCCGGGGGCGACCGTGAGCCGGAAGCAACGGTCGTCGACCTCCATCCCGACCACCTCACGGGTGTGGCCGAAGCGGGCGCCGAAGACCCAGGCCTGCTGGTAGGCGCGTTCGGACAATTCGGCACCGGAGACACCGCGGGAGAAGCCAAGGTAGTTGCGGATGAGAGAACTGGACCCCGCCTGCCCGCCGACCGACTCGCGTTCGAGCACGAGGGTGTCCAGACCCTCCGAGGCGGCGTAGACGGCGGCTGCCAGACCGCCAGGGCCGGCACCGATGATCGTCAGGTCGACGGTGTGCGACGGCAGGGTAGTGGTGAGGCCGACGGCGTCCGCCAGTTCGCCATCGGCGGGGTCGACAAGAAGCCTGCCGTCGGCGAGGCGCACCGCCGGAGAATCCGACGGCTCAGCGCCGACCTCCCTGGCGGTTGCTTCTGCAAGCGCTGAGCCAGGGGCGGCATAGCGGAAGCGGATACCAGCACGCGACAGAAACCGCCGGATCTCATGCACCCGGGGGAGCCCGTCCCGGCCGAAAACGATGGCGTCCGGGGGGTGGTCACCTGCCGCGCGCTCCCATTCCAGCAGGAATTCGGTCACGGTGCGGTGGAAGTATTCGTCAGGGGTGTGCCGCGGCTGAACGACGTAGTAGTCGATCAGGGTCCTGGTCATGGCGGTGAAGATCGACTGGGCCACCTCTGAGTCGGTCCAGGACCCCCATCGCACGACGAGTCCCCTCCGCACGTCGGGGAACAGTCTGCGCGCGACGTCGAAAATGGTGCCGTCGTGCTCATCCTCGGTGAGATCATCCGAGAGGACCAGAGCCACCCGGTCGCCGTTCGCGGCCGCGCGGCGGAGCAGGTCGGCCGACTCCGCGGCGCTCGCCGAGGCGAGAATGCGGTAGTTCGCTGAGTAGCGCCGGCGAAGTTCCTCCGAGAGACGTTCCCGCGTGTCATCGGCGGCCGCGCACGCCAGGATGATCGGCTCAGGACTCGTCGATTCGTCAGCCATGTCCAGACCTCCACCCGCTCGGCCCGCGAAACCGTCGCCGGATTTCTGCGGCAAGAGTACTCCTCGGGTACGGCTCACACCACTGCGCCGGTGAAGGGTAGACGGGACAGCGGGTGTCGTTGGAAGAATCCAGTGATGAATCCCTCGCGGATCATTCGAACCCCCGACCAGCGTCTGCGCGTTTGCCCGTGATGGAGCCTCGTCGTTCGAAACGGCACGTGCGGGAGGGAGGGCACTTTCGGCAGGCGCGGCAGGGAGGAAGCGCTCCACCTGCAGCCCGCCGGCGCCACTGTGCGTTCTGCGAGCGCAGCGCTCGAACGGTCGACGACACCGAGGCATTGTGGCTGCTGCGTGATCGTGACAGTCTGAACGCTGTCCCACAAGCACCGGGAGTACCTTGACCTCGTTCACCACTTCGGCCGACGGAACCCGTATCGCTTTCGACCGCGAGGGCAGCGGACCCGCCATCATTCTGGTCGGAAGCGCCAACCAGTTCCGTGCATTCGACACAGGAACTGCCGAGGTCGCCCGCCTGCTGGCGGAGTCCGGCTTCACAGCGATCACCTACGACCGTCGTGGTCGGGGTGAAAGCACCGACACGCTGCCGTATGGCGTGGATCGCGAGGTGGACGACATCCGGGCGTTGCTGGATGTCGCCGGAGGGTCGGCCGCGCTCTACGGAAGTTCATCGGGGGCCGTGCTCTGCCTGTGGGCTGCTGCCGCCCTGCCAGGGGTGACCAAGCTGGTGCTCTGGGAACCACCACTCGACCTCGAGAGCGACGGCTCAGAGAACCTCGCGGGCCTGCAGCAACGCCTGGCTGCCGGTGACCGGGAGGGCGCCGTCGCCTTCTTCATGCGTGACATGCCGCCGCAGTGGTTCGAGGGCGCGAGGAACAGTGCGGCCTGGCCTACTTTGCTGTCGATCGCGCACACCCTTGCCTACGACGCCGCAGTGCTGGAGAAGGCCGAGCGGGGAAAGACGTTGCCAGGGGAGTGGGCCGCCATCACCGTTCCGGCCATCGTTCTCATCGGCGAGGAGACCCAGCCGATCTTCCCTCCCGCAGCCGACGCCATCGTCGCCGCTCTGCCACACGCCAGCCAACGGCGGATCGATGCGCGCAATCACGGTTGGGTGCCCGAGGTCATGGCGCGGGAGATCTCGGGATTCCTCAGAACCTGACAACCGCTGTCAACCCCGGCCCCTCACACCGGGCCACGAACGGCAAGCGTAATAGTCTTCGTGTATGTCTTTGCTGACGAGCCACCTCGATCTCATCGCCCCCTGGCTCGGATCCCAACGCTGGTTCGCCAGCAAAGGACGCCTTCCCGAGCTCGAATTGATCGGCAGCTGGCGGATTCCTGCCGCCGACGTCCGGCTGCACACCCACCTGATCATGGATCACAGTGCAACCGTGCCCGTGCTCTACCAGCTGCCTGTCACCGAGCGCGCATTCCCGCTTGACGGTGCCGACGCGTCGCTGATCGGCACGTACCCCGACGGGGACGATACCGTCTACCTGTACGACGGACCTCACGACCCCGCATACGCTGAGGCGCTGTTGCGGATGATCACCGGTAACGCCACGGCGGTGCCGGAGGGGGCGGATGCCACAGGGCGCGCCTTCGGCAGCCTGAACGTCACGTCGATCCTTGACGCGCGAGTACTCACGGGTGAACAGTCGAACACGTCGATCATCTACCGTGTTGTCACCCCTGGTGGACCGCTTCGGGTGATCTGCAAGGTGTTCCGCGCCCTGCACCATGGCGAGAACCCGGACGTCGTGCTCCAGTCCGCGCTCGCCGCTGCCGGCTCACAGAGCGTGCCGCACTCCATCGGTTGTGTCACGGGGGAGTGGAACGACATCGGACAACCCGACGGCCGGGCCAGCGGGCACCTGGCCTTCGCCCAGGAGTTCCTGGCCGGCGCTGAGGATGCGTGGCGTTTCGCGTTGCGCGCCAGCGAGGCCGGCATCGACTTCACGGCGGATGCACACGACCTCGGTGTCGTGACCGCTGAGGTCCATCGCACCCTGGCTGCATCGTTGGGGACCCGTGCGCCAACGGCTGAGGACGTCGCCGAGACGCTCGTCAGCTGGCGCTCCCGACTCCAGGTCGCCATCGACGAGGTACCGGCCATCGCCGAGCTTCGCGAAGCGATCGACGGCCTCTACTCCGCCGTCGCCGATCTGGACTGGCCGTCGCTGCAGCGTATCCACGGCGATTACCACCTCGGCCAGGTGCTCCTCGCCGACGGTCATTGGATCCTCCTCGATTTCGAAGGGGAACCGATGCGCCCGATGCTCGAACGTTCGCGGCCGGACTTCGCCCTGCGCGATGTCGCCGGAATGCTGCGCAGCTTCGACTACGTAGCCGGTTCGCTCGGCAGCACCGAACAGGCCGCCGCCTGGACCAGTGCCTCCCGGCGGGCTTTCCTCAACGGTTACATCGAGGAATCGGGCACTGACCTCCGTGCCCACCGCGAACTGCTCGACGCCTTCGAAGTGGATAAAGCCGTCTACGAAGCCGTCTACGAAGCTCGCAATCGGCCGGACTGGTTGCCCATCCCGCTGACCGCTTTGCGCAGGCTCGCGGCACGCAGCCGGTGATCCGGTAGGTCGGCGATCCTTCAGCGGCGCTCAAGCACGCCGCGGATGAAAGCTGCCTGTCCGACGTGTTCCAGATCGTCGGCGAGCACACTCACCAGCCGGACGCCGAGCGTGACCGGCGGGGTCCAGCTCTCGTCGACGATCCTGTCCAGTTCCGCGTCAGACAGCCCGGAGACGAGATGCATGGTGCGGTCGTGGACCTCGTCGAAATAGCCGAGCAGGAGGTCGGGTGACTCAACGACGACGGCCGCGACGTCATCGCTCGAGTGAGCGTATCCGGTGTCCGCCGGCGGCAGCGGGAGACGGAACCGGTCGACCCAGCCCGCCGAAAGCCAGATCTGATCGGTGCCGAGGATGTCGGCGATGTGGTCGTCCTGGATCCGGGTGAGATGCCAGACCAGCCAGGCGATCGAGTTCGCGTCTGCGTCGAGCCGAGCCATCAGCATTCGTGCGTCGAGTCCCTTCACGACCCGGTGAACGCTGCCGGAGACTCTCCCGAACGCATCCGTCAACAGATCTGCACGTGTCATGATGAGCTCTCCTGGATCTTCGAGTATGACGGTTCGCGCACCCGGCGGGCCCAGGCATACCACTCAGAGCCCGGCAGCAGGTTGCGCACGGGGTCGTAATGGTCAGGGGTGTCGACCGGGCTTCCGGCCTCGCGGCCCAGTTCGAGCACGGCGAAGGGATGCCAGCGCCCGGTGATCGTCGCTGAGTACAGGCGCAGGCGCCAGGTAGTTCTTTCGAGCGCAGCTGCGAGCTCGGGTAATCCGGTTGGGAGGTCCTCCGGTTCTATCGTGCGGGCGGCGAGGAGCACTGGGCCGCCCGCCGAGCGATACGGGAAGAAGGTGGTGAACCGGGCGCGGGAGGGGGATCGCTGCGCTGCCAGCCAGAACCGGGACGGGACACCGAACCCTGTCGAGGCGAAGAGGACGTCAGCGGCTCCGGTCGGCACGGCCAACCGCACCGCAAGCCCGATCACGTCTGGCAGGGGAGAAGGAACGCCAAGCGATCGCGACACGCGTGCCGACACGGTGATCTCCGCGGCGGGCGGGGAATCGAGGACGGGCAGACCGGTTGTGCTGCCGGTGAGGAACCGCACGGTTCCCTCGAGCGCGACACCGTGCGGATGGATCGGCCGCGGATGCCGGATCCGCTGCAGGAGACCGAAACCCTCAGCGAGGAGCCGCCCGACGACGCCCGCCGCGGTGGGGTGCTCACTGGATCCGGTCATCGGGAAGCTCCTCCACTCCGACCGACTTGGAGCGCCAACGCGATCAGCGGCACCTGCAGAGGGAGCCGGGCAACGACGAAGACCCGGACCGGCAGCGGTTGCCGGCGAACGATGCTCACCGTCCGGAGATTCGCGGGAAAGACGGCGACCAGAAAGACCGCAGCGAGAAGCCCGCCGAGGTTCCGGAAGCGATGGGATGCCACAAGAGCGGCGAGCACCAGCTCGGCCGCCCCGGACCCGTAGGTCCAGGAGCGGCTGGAACCGGGAAGACGCAGGGGCACGATCGGATCGAAGATGCCAGGGCGGAGGAAATGAAGTGTGCCCGTTGCCGCGAACATGACCGCCGTTGCCGTTGCCGTCGCGGCCGCCCCAGGCCCCGGTCGGGTGGGAGCTGTTCGCGACGCAGGCATGGAGCAACAGTATGGGCAGACACCTGCTGAGGCAATGGCCGACCAGCGGCTCAGCTTCGTTCGAGCAGCCGATTGGAAAGGATGGCTTCGAGGGAGAGCACCTTGTATCCCTCGCTCTCGAAGAAGACGGTGATCCGGTCCTCTTCGACGTGCATGACCACGCCGTCACCCCATTCCCTGTGGCGGACAGCCGCCTGGGCCGGGAAGATCTCCGATTCCACGTCGGCTTTTTCGTCGGATGCGGATCCTGAGCTGCACGTGTCGCAGTTGCCGCAGGGCTCGGGCAGGTCCTCGCCGAAGTAGCCGAGGAGGTACCGTCTCCTGCATCCTGTGGTCTCCGCGTACGCCCGCATCATGGCCAGGCGGGACTCCTCAATCCGCTCACGGGAATCCGCTGTGGCGACCGCGGCGGCGAGCCCCGCCTGCGCGGCCTCCTCGGGCGTTCTCGACCTCAGTGATCGGGACAGCCGCAACCCGCGCCGGATCGCGACGAGGGCATCCGCCTCCTCCAACAGCGATATGACGCCGCTGAGCTTGCGACGGGACAGCCCGGTCGTCCGGGACAGCCGCGCGACGGACACGGCGGTGTCCGATTCGGCCACCGTTCGCAGTACCGCGACGATGGCGTCCTCGTCCGGTGTTCTCGACGCGAAGAACGCACGGAGTCCCAGGTCCTCGGATCGGTAGTGGAGGGCGGCGAGCGCCTCGTCGCCGTTCCGGCCTGCCCGGCCGATCTCCTGGTAGTAACTATCCGGGGAATCGGTGATCGCAGCGTGAACCACGAAGCGGACGTTGGGCTTGTCGATTCCCATGCCGAACGCCGATGTCGCGACGACCACGTCGACGCTGTCGTCGAGGAACGCCTCATGAACCTCCCGCCGTTCACCCGCGCTCAGTCCCGCGTGATAGGCGCGTGCCGCCAGGCCGCGCTGCGTCAACTCGTCGGCGTACCGTTCGGTGTCGCGGCGGGTCGCCGCGTAGACGAGTCCCGGCTTCGGCAGGTCAGCGACGGCATCGACGACCGCGTGCCGTTTCGCAGCATCCGACTCGTGGCGGTTCACCTCCAGCCGGATGTTGGGCCGATCGAATCCGCGGGTCAGCACCAGCGGGTCCGTCATGTGCAGCCGTTCAACGATCTCCTCGCGGACAGGCCCAGACCCTGTCGCGGTGAGCCCCAGGGTCGTCGGTCCTGACAGCCGGTCGATGATCGCCCCAAGCCGCAGGTAGTCCGGGCGGAAATCGTGACCCCACGCCGACACGCAATGCGCTTCATCAACCACGAAGAGCGAGACGGTGAGCTCGGTGAGACGCTCCACGACATCGTCCTTCGCGAGCTGCTCCGGCGCGAGGAAGAGGTACCCGGCCTCCCCGGAAGCGAGCGCCGCCCAGGCCCTCTCATTGGCGGAATCGGACTGCGCCGAGTTCACCGCCACGGCGTCAGGGGCGCCAGGCGCTGCGGTGATGCCTGCGACTTGGTCCGCCTGAAGTGCGATCAGGGGAGAGACAACGACGGTGACACCATCGAGAAGGAGTGACGCTACCTGGTAGATCGCCGACTTGCCATACCCGGTCGGCATCGTCGCGAGCACATCCTGGCCGGCGAGAAGGGCGTCGATCGCCGCCCGCTGGCCAGGGCGGAGTTCCGCCCAGCCGAACGCCGCCTCGGCCACCTCGCCGACGGCATCCGCTTGTCCGTCGCTCGGATGCCTCACCTGCGACACCGTGCTGCCGTCGTTGGTTCAGCGCGCTGTGTCATCGCCGTACCGGCTGGTCTTGGGAGTAAGGGCGCTCAAATCCGACACATCACCGGTGGGATCGGGCAGGTCGTTGAGCGTCACCAGCCCATCCGGGTCTTTCGGGTCCCGGATGCCGGTGATGCGCTCACCGATGGTCGACCGGGGACCGCGCGGTTCGTCAGGGTATTCGGGGTGTTTTTTCCTGTCCATGTCTCTCCTCAGAATACATTTGTCACGGGATGGGCCTGGATCCACCGGGAACGGCTGGACCGGTCGGCCAGCGGAGAACCGCCGCAACCCCGGCTCGCTGAGGTAACCGCCCGGGGTCCACGAACATCAGGCCGGAGCCGGCGACGAGGGCGGCACGCGCCAGCGCGAGGGCGGCCGGGACCGAATCGAGAACGGGGACCCCCAGCGCCTCCTCCGGCGCCGACGCCACCCACGGTTCCGCCGCGAGAGCGAACAACGTGCGATCGCCGATCGAATCGAGGTCGAGAAGCATCGTCTCGACCTGCCCCTGCTGGAGGGCGTGGAGAACGGCGCCGAGCCCGACGGCACCGTTTTCGAAGTCGCCGGCGGAGAGCCTGTCGATTGCCGTGGTCTCGTCCGTCGCACGCAACTCGTCGAGCCTCGTGGCGACGTGTTCGTCGAGGGCATCCCTGGATGAACCGGCGGCCCGCACGTGCGTCGGAACGGTTGACATGATCTCACGCGACGCCGGCGTGAGCTCTTCGGAGAGCAGCTGGACGGCGCGGATGTCGCCAGCGAGGACGAGCAGCCGCGGCCGCAACTCTCGCACCAGAGCGTCGACGGCCTCGGCGAGCTGATTCTGGTTCTGCTTCCAGATTTCCTCTGAGTGGTGCTGGTACCGGCTGTGGGACCAGCCACCGGCCTGCACCTTGTTCAGGCTGTCCGTGCGTCCCTGGACGTCCTCATGGCGCAGGGTCCCGGTGTGGCGAGCGCGGAAGGCGTGGATCTCACCCCCCTCACGCCCTGCCTCGACGACGAGGTAGAGAGCGTCGTTGTTGCGGTCGACGAGAAGGGGGAGCGGGTTCGGGACGGTCGAGTACGCCACCATCTCGGCGGATGCCATCGGTCCGCCCAGAATCTCGTCGACGGCTGGCTCACCGTCAGCGACGACGAGGAACCGGGAACACGGGCCGCCGACGCCGGTCGGCTCGGCGAGGATTCGATCGATGACGGCACGGTCGGCCTCCGGTGAGCCAGCTGCGGCGAGCGAATCCTGAATGACCCGCCTGTGCAGGTCGGCATCCTGACCTGAGCCGTCGAAGAGCTTGGCCGCGTCAACATGAACGATGCTCGAAGGGGCCTGGCGACGCCACAGAGCCGCCCACTGCTGGATCTGATCCGAGCGGATGTCACGAGTCGTGTTCTCGGTTGTTGGTCGATTGACCATGATCTCCTCCTCAGAAGGGCGCGAGACACGCAGGGCGTCGAACAGGCCGGCGACCGCGCCGCGATGTAACGAATGCTTCAATGAAACCCTCGCCGCAGGAGCGGCACAAGGCCTGCTTTCGCGAGTCGCCGGTATTGGCGCCGCTGACGGATCGCGTCTATCATCCAACGCCGCAAAAAGCCAGCGACAGCGGCCGAAAAGGCCCCACGGAGGTCGACAGCCTAGATTTGTACAGGCGCCGTCAGCATGTTCGCGGGCGACGTCTGACAAGGAGATCGATGGAAATCTGGCCAGGAACCGCCTATCCGCTCGGTGCAACCTACGACGGAAGCGGCACGAACTTCGCCGTCTACAGCGAAGCCGCACACAAGGTCGAGCTCTGTCTCGTCAACGAGGAGGGCGGCGAGGAAACCAGGATCGAGCTGCGCGAGGTGGAAGCCTTCATCTGGCACTGCTACCTGCCCGAGGTGCAACCGGGGCAGCGATACGGTTACCGCGTACACGGGGACTACGACCCCAGCCAGGGCAAGCGGGCCAATCCGAACAAACTGCTTCTGGACCCGTATGCCAAGGCGACTTACGGGAAGAACGACTGGAGCCAGGCGTTGTTCGCGTACAACTTCGGGGACCCAGACTCACGCAATGACGAGGACTCCGCTTCGCACACGATGCTCAGCGTCGTGGTCAACCCGTTCTTCGACTGGGCCGGCGACCGGCACCCCAGCACACCGTACAACCAGACGGTCATCTATGAAGCCCACGTCAAAGGTCTTACGCAGCTCAACGAGAGCATCCCGGAGGCGCAGCGCGGAACGTACTCGGGCATCGCGCACCCCTCCACAATCGAGCATCTGCAGAAGCTGGGCGTCACGGCGATCGAACTCATGCCGGTGCACCAGTTCGTGCAGGACTCCACCTTGCTCGACAAGGGGCTGAGCAACTACTGGGGCTACAACTCGATCGGCTTCTTCGCCCCGCACAGCGACTACGCCTCCACCGGTGAAGACGGCCAGCAGGTGCAGGAGTTCAAAGGCATGGTGCGATCGCTCCACGCCGCCGGCCTCGAAGTCATCCTCGACGTGGTCTACAACCACACTGCCGAGGGGAACCACCTCGGCCCCACTCTGTCGTTCCGCGGCCTCGACAACGAGGCCTACTACCGCCTCGAAGAAAACGACAAGCGATACTACACGGACTACACAGGCACTGGCAACACGCTCAACGTGCGGCACCCGCACTCGCTGCAGTTGATCATGGACTCGCTGCGCTACTGGGTGACTGAGATGCACGTCGACGGTTTCCGCTTCGACCTCGCGAGCGCCCTCGCGCGCGACCTGTACGCGGTCGACCGGCTCTCCACCTTCTTCGAGCTTGTGCAGCAGGACCCGATCGTCTCGCAGGTGAAGCTCATCGCCGAGCCGTGGGACGTCGGCCCCGGCGGGTACCAGGTCGGGAACTTCCCGCCGCAATGGACGGAATGGAATGGGAAGTACCGCGACACGGTTCGCGACTTCTGGCGCGGAGAGCCGTCTACCCTCGCGGAGTTCGCCTCCAGGATCACCGGTTCCGCGGACCTGTACGAGCACTCCGGTCGCCGCCCGGTCGCCTCGATCAACTTCGTCACCGCTCACGACGGTTTCACCCTGCGTGACCTCGTGTCATACAACGAGAAGCACAACGACGCGAACGGTGAGGACAACAACGACGGGGAGTCACACAACCGTTCGTGGAACTCCGGCGTCGAGGGTGACACTGACGACCCGGCGGTGCTCGAACTCAGGGCTCGGCAGCAGCGCAACTTCATTGCCACGACGCTGTTGTCGCAGGGGGTGCCGATGCTTCTGCACGGCGACGAACTCGGCAGGACCCAGAGAGGCAACAACAACGGCTACGCGCAGGACAACGAACTGACCTGGGTGCACTGGGACCAGGCCGATGCCCCGCTCGTCGAGTTCACGGCAGCCGTGGTGCGGCTGCGGAAAGAGCACCCGGTTTTCCGGCGCAGCCGCTTCTTCGACGGACGCCCCGTGCGCCGCGGCGAAGGAGAACCGCTTCCCGACATCGTCTGGCTCAACCAGGACGGCGCGGAGATGCAGCCGGAGGACTGGGACGAGAAGCTCGCGCGCACGGTTGGTGTGTTCTTCAACGGGCAGGGCATCCGTGAGCGTGACGCTCGCGGCCAGGCCATCACCGACGTAAACTTCCTGCTGTTCTTCAACGCGGACGCGGAGGACGCTGAGTTCACCCTGCCGCCGGAGGAATACTCCCCGGCGTGGGAGATCGTCGTCGACACGGCAGGGGAGGGCGCCGACTCGGTTCCTCGCCCGGCCGGAGCCCAGCAGCCGGTCGTTGCACGGTCACTCATCGTGATGAGGGCGTACAGCGCGCCGGAGGTCGAGCCGGACCACTCCGTCGCGGCCTCGCTTGCCGTTCTGAGCGGGTCGCAACTCACCTCATCGACCGACGTCAAACCCGGAGCCGGCACATGAGACTCCCGCTCTCGACATACCGCCTTCAGATCCGGGAGAGCTTCGACCTGAACGACGCCGGCGAGGTCACCGACTACGTGACCTCGCTCGGCGCCGACTGGCTCTACCTCTCGCCGCTCCTCGTCGCGGAGCCGGGATCCGATCACGGTTACGACGTCATCGATCATTCGCGAATCGACCCCGTCCGCGGCGGCGCGGAGGGACTGGCGAAGCTTTCACGTGCCGCCCGATCCGCTGGGCGCGGCATCCTCGTCGACATCGTTCCCAATCACATGGGTGTCGCGACGCCGTCAGCCAACGGGTGGTGGTGGGATCTGCTCACTCACGGGCAGGGTTCGCGGTACGCCGAGGCCTTCGACGTCGACTGGGCCGCGGCAGACGGAAAAATCCGCATCCCCGTGCTCGGCGACGGCGACACGGAGCTCGACGCACTCGAGGTCGTGGACGGACAGCTGCGTTATTACGACAATGCGTTCCCACTTGCTCCCGGGACGGCGGACGACGGTGCGGACGCCAGGACGGTCCACGACCGGCAGAATTACGAACTCGTGAACTGGCGCCGTGCGGACGCCGAGCTCAACTACCGCCGGTTCTTCGCCGTGAACTCCCTCGCAGGCATCCGGGTCGAAGTGCCGTGGGTCTTCGCCGAATCCCATGCGGAGATCGTGCGTTGGGCACGCGAGGGGCTGATCGACGGACTGCGGGTCGACCACCCGGACGGGCTCGCGGACCCGGGCGGATACCTCGACGCGCTGCAGGCAGCGACCGGTGGCACCTACGTTCTCGTGGAGAAGATTCTCGAGGGAGACGAACAGCTGCCGCCGAGTTGGGCAGCCGCAGGAACCACCGGATACGACGCCCTCGGCGACATCGACCGGGTTCTCGTCGACCCCGCAGGCAAACTCGTCCTCGACGAACTCGAGGGCCGGTTGCAGGGCACCCCTGCCGACATCGACACGGTCTGGCCAGAGCTGATCTATGAGAGCAAACGGCACATCGCCGACGGCATCCTGCGTTCCGAAGTGCTCCGCCTGGCTCGACTGGTTCCGCAGGTGGCTGGTGCTGACGACGCTATCGCCGAGCTCCTCGCCGCTTTTTCCGTCTACCGGTCGTACCTGCCGTTCGGTGCCGAACACCTGCACTTCGCTGCTCGGACCGCAGCCGCCAGGCGCCCTGACCTGGCGGACCGTATCGATGCCCTCGTTCTCGTCCTTGCCGACCCGGAGCATCCCGCCGCTGTGCGATTCCAGCAGACGTCTGGCATGGTCATGGCAAAGGGCGTCGAGGACACCGCGTTCTACCGGTTCTCCCGGCTCACCTCACTCAATGAGGTCGGAGCGGAACCTGGAGAGTTTTCGATCGGCGTGGACGAGTTCCATGCCAGGCAGCAGCATCGGCAGGCGGCGCTTCCCGCGTCGATGACCACCCTGTCCACCCACGACACCAAACGCGGTGAAGACGTTCGCGCCCGCATCTCGGTGCTGGCCGAGATGCCCGCTGAATGGTCCGCCGTCCTCGACGAGCTGCGGTCGATCGTTCCGCTCGACGACGGACCGTTCGAGAAACTGCTGTGGGAAGCCGTGATCGGCGCCTGGCCGATCACCAGGGAACGGCTCGACGCTTACGCCGAGAAGGCGGCGCGGGAAGCCGGCACGTCGACCACCTGGACCGAACCGAACGAGACGTTCGAGAAGAAAATGCACGAGCTGGTCGCTGCCGTCTTCGACGATGATCGGGTGAACGGCATCGTCACCGCCTTCGTCCGGCGGGTCGCCGAGGCCGGCTGGTCCAATTCGCTCAGTGCGAAACTCGTGCAACTCACCGCGCCGGGCGTCCCCGACGTGTATCAGGGCAGCGAACTCTGGGAGACGTCGCTGGTCGACCCTGACAACCGCCGTCAGGTCGACTTCGCGGTCCGGCGCGACTACCTCGCCCGCATCGACCGCGGCTGGCTGCCGGAGGTCGACGAAACCGGAGCGGCGAAACTGGTCGTCACCTCACGCGCTCTCCGCCTGCGCCGGGACAAGCCTGAACTGTTTTCCCGGTATCTTCCTGTCCCCGCTTACGGGAGCGCCGCCGGCCACGTCGTGGCCTTCGACCGGGGCGACGCAGTGACCGTGGCCACGCGACTGCCACTCCGCCTCCAGGCTGCCGGGGGCTGGGGCGACACGACGCTTGAACTCGCCGGGCGCCGCTGGTTCGATGCCCTCACCGGGGAACGCCACGATGGTGGCACGGTGCGACTGGCGGACCTGCTCCGACACTACCCGGTCGCCCTTCTGGTGGCCGACGACTTCGATGACTCGCGAGCGATGGAGGACTGACATGACCGAAGGTATCCGCGTGTGGGCACCTCGCGCCGGGCGCGTCGACCTGCGGCTGGGCGACGAGACTCTCGAGCTGACCCGCACCGGGGAGGGCTGGTGGGAACGGCCGGGACTGGAAGCGGCACCCGGCACTGATTACGGCTTCCTCCTCGACGGTGAAGGGCCTTTCCCGGACCCGCGCTCCCGGCGTCAGCCGTACGGGGTGCACGGGCTGTCCCGCACCGTCGGCACGAACCACCACCGAGAGACGAATTCGGCGTGGACCGGCCGCCAACTGGCCGGTGCGGTGATCTATGAACTCCACATCGGCACCTTCACTCCAGAGGGCACGTTCGATGCCGCAGCAGGCAAGCTCGCCCACCTCGCCTCGATCGGCGTGGACTTCGTCGAAATTCTGCCGGTGAACGCGTTCAACGGCACTCACAACTGGGGCTACGACGGGGTGCTCTGGTACGCCGTGCACGAAGGTTACGGCGGTCCAGATGGGTACCGGCGGTTCGTCGACGCCTGTCACGCAGCCGGAATGGGTGTGATCCAGGACGTCGTCTACAACCACCTCGGTCCCAGCGGCAATTACCTGCCGAAGTTCGGGCCTTACCTCACCGACGGGCCCGGTAACACGTGGGGGTCCTCTGTCAACCTCGACGGACCCGACTCAGACACCGTCCGCCGCTACATTCTCGACAACGCCCTGATGTGGCTCGGTGAATACCAGGTCGACGGTCTCCGCCTCGATGCGGTGCACGCCCTGGTGGACTCCCGGGCAACGCACGTGCTTGAGGAGATGGCTGTCGAGGTGGCGGCGTTGAGCGCTGCCGTCGGCCGGCCGCTCAGCCTGATCGCCGAGTCTGATCTCAACGACCCGACGCTGATCACCCCGCGAGAGGCGAACGGTTACGGCCTCGACGGGCAGTGGAGCGATGACTTTCACCATGCCGTCCACGTCGCGCTGACCGGGGAGACCACCGGGTATTACGCCGACTTCGAACCGCTCTCCGCGCTGCAGAAGGTGCTCACCCGCGGGTTCTTCCACGACGGAACATTCTCCGGCTTCCGCGGACGCGTCCACGGCCGTCCCATCGACACCGAACGGATGCCGGCCTGGCGCCTTGTCGTCGCCAATCAAAATCACGACCAGATCGGCAACCGCGCCGTCGGTGACCGGCTGTCGGCGCAACTGAATCCCGGCCAGCTCGCCATCGCCGCCGCGATCACCGTGCTCGGCCCGTTTACTCCCATGCTGTTCATGGGGGAGGAGTGGGGCGCGTCGACACCGTGGCAGTTCTTCACGTCGCATCCTGAACCGGAACTCGGCAAGGCGACCGCTGAGGGCCGCATCGAGGAATTCGCCCGGATGGGCTGGGACCCCGACATCGTTCCCGACCCGCAGGACCCCGCCACCTTCGAGAACTCGAAACTGGACTGGGACGAACTCGGGCGTCCGGATTCCGAGCGGATCCTCGCCTTCTATCGTGCTCTCGCCGGGCTGCGCAGGCACCGACCCGAGTTCACCGACCCGCGATTCGGGCGGACCCGGGTGACCTTCGACGAGGCGGACCGCTGGCTCGTGCTGCATCGGGGCGAGAGCGCGGTGGTGCTGAACTTCAGCGCTTCGGAGCGCGCCGTTCCCGTGCCGGAGGGCGAGGTGCTGCTGTCATTCACCGGGTCGGGGGAGGAGCTGTCTGCCGTGCTGGAGGGGAACCTCAGGGTCCCCGCTCATTCGGTGGTCGTAATCGGCTGACCGGTCACGGCGCAAGTGCAGCGTGGAACGCCTCAGCCGCGGGCCGGTTGAACATCACGAATCGCACAGGGAATGGCGGCGCTGCGTCGCGCACCGTGCGAACCGCGATTCTTGCGGCATCCGCCAGCGGCCAGCCGTAGACGCCAGCCGAGATCGCGGGGAACGCGATCGAACCGACGCCGAGCGAGACGGCGACCCGGATGCTGTTGCGGTAGGCGGAGATGAGCAACCCCGATCGATCCTCGGCCGGGTCCCAGACCGGACCCGCCGTGTGGATGACGTAGCGTGCGTTCAGCGTGCCGCCGGTTGTGGCGACCGCTTCTCCGGTCGCGAGGCCGTTCGGGAGGGTCGTCGCGCGCAGGTGACGGCAAGCGGCGAGGATTTCGGGCCCTCCCGCCCGGTGGATGGCACCGTCGACACCTCCACCGCCGAGCAGCGAATTGTTCGCGGCGTTGACGATCGCGTCCACGTCCTGCGTCGTGATGTCCCCTTCGACCAGTTCGAGTTCCACGGTTCTCCTTCGCCCGGTCGTCAGGATAACCGCCGGTGACGGCGTGAACCACCGGTTGCCTGCGTACTCTGGTAGCGGTAGATCGGAAACATGAGCGATCTCACCTCGTGGATGCAGGCATACGAGCGCGCCTGGGACTCGAACGATCCGGATGACATCCGTGCCCTGTTCACCGGGCCTCGTATTACACGGAACCGTGAATCGAGCCCTGGCGCGGAGTCAGTGCGATCGTCGACGGCTGGCTGGAACGAAGGACGAACCCGAAAACCACACGTTCGAGTGGTTGACGCTCGTCGCCACCGGCGACATCTGGATCGCCCAGGGCACAGCGGCCTACACCGGCGGCCGGACCTACAGTAATCTCTGGGTGGTCCGTCCAGGGCAGGACGGCTGAGCGGCAGCGTTCACCGCGTGCTGGATGGATCAGTCAAGGCCGTCCTGAAGGCAGCGGCGACGACGCAGCCTGGCGGGGAACCCGCGGTGGACCGGGCTCAGAGGGAACGAAGCCGTTCCAGCAACGGACCTGCGGCCTCGGCGAGGAAGTCGTCCTGCCCGTCGTCGCCGACCTGGACGAGGGCGATGTCGGTGAATCCGGCCTCGAGGAACGGGCGCACGCTTTCGGCCAGCTCGTCG
>NZ_JAODMP010000007.1 GCF_025464835.1 Mycetocola sp.
TCGTCGTGGCCGACACCGCCCCCGGTGCCGTGTTCGGACTCGACGGGCAGTTCTTCGCGGCGGGGCGCATGGACAACCTCGTCTCGGTGCATGCCGGACTCGCCGCCGTCCTCGCGGCGGGCGACTCGACCGACCACGTCTCGGTGTTCGCCGCCTTCGATCACGAAGAGGTCGGCTCGTCGACGAGGTCCGGCGCCGGTGGACCGTTCCTCGCCGACGTTCTCACCCGCATCGCAGCGGATGCCACGGAGTCCGAGCGGTTGCGCGGGCTTGTCGACTCGTGGTGCTTCTCCTCCGACGCCGGGCACTCCGTGCACCCGAACTATGCCGAGCGCCACGACCCGGCGAATCGGCCTGTCATGGGCCGGGGTCCGTTGCTGAAGATCAACGCCAACCAGCGTTATGCGACCGATGCGATGGGCGCGGCGGAATGGGCGCGCGCGTGCCGCCAGGCGGGCGTCGCCTACCAGGAGTTCGTGTCGAACAACACGGTGCCGTGCGGGTCGACGATCGGTCCGATCACCGCTACGCGGCTCGGCATTCGCACTGTGGACATCGGTGTGCCGCTGCTGTCCATGCACTCGGCGCGCGAGTTGTGTGCCGTGGGAGACCCCGCTGCGCTGGCCGGCGCGCTCACTGCGTTCCTGTCGCCGCGCCCGTAGCGGTCGGCCGGTAGCACGTTCGAGCGGGGCCGATTCGTGTCGTAGTATGGAGATTCGTTCTTCCGCAGGTGCGGGATTACGGGCCTTTAGCTCAGCTGGTAGAGCGCCACGTTTACACCGTGGATGTCATCGGTTCGATCCCGGTAGGGCCCACCAAAGGAAATCCCCGGTCACCCGGGGATTTCTTGTTTTACGGATCGCGGTCAAGGTTTACCGCCGCGTCGACGACTCCGACAGCCGCGTCGATTCAGGGCTTCGCCTTCGTGGCCTTGGCGTCCGCGGATGTCGCGGCGTCCACGGCCGACACCACCCCCGTCTTCACCGGCCCGAACATCGCATCGACGTCGGCCAGTTCCATGTCGGCCGTCGCCTGGATGAGTGCGAGCATCTCGGGGTCCAGCCCGGGCGAGAACTCCTCGAAACGCTCGGGGGCGATCGTCAGCGGCGCGCCCTCCGGCGCCTGTTCGCTGGCATCCAGCATCGTGCCGTCATTCGACGGCGACATCCCCTGAAAGATTTTGCCTGCCTCGGAGTGCCCGGTGAGATCGAACGTGTACTGCTTGCTCTGCAGGCCGAGGTCGAGAAGCGCCCTCACCTCGGGGAACTTCTCCGCGCTGGTCTTCGGAATCGGCAGGAGCGTGTTCCACTTGACGCCGAGGCTTTCGAGCGCTTTCGCATAAGCGTTCTCGTGCGCCTGGTCGCGAACGATGAGGTAGGAGATCGTCGACCTGGCCGTCTTGTTCGCCGTCATCTCGTAGATCCGGCACTTCTGGAGCCGGCCGGTCGATTCGAGCATGAGGTTGTAGAGCAGGTCGAGCACGAGGTTGCCTGAGTTGTAGACGTAGCTGCCTGACCACGGGTTACCGGCAGAGTCCACCGGCAGGGCGCCCTGGGCCGCGACGAGATAGTGGTGGATGTTGCTGGTGTCCAGTGCGATGTTCAACGGTGTCGCCCCGCCGGAGCCCGGTTCGTCGAGCGGATCGGTCGCTTTGCCCTTGTACCGGGGCGATCCGTCGAGCAGCCGAGAGATGGTCGTGCCGATGAGCTCGACGTGGCCGATCTCCTCTGTTCCGATGCCCTGGAGCAGGTCACGGTACGGTTTCGCCGCCGGGCCGCGGAAGTTCATGGCCTGGAACAGGTACTGCATCATCGTGCGCATCTCGCCGAACTGCCCGCCGAGACCCTCCTGGAGCGCGTTTGCGGCTGCCGGATCCGGCTCGTCCTGCGCGATTTCATTGATCAGCTGTTGCACGTGAAAATACATGGTGCCTCCCGAGAGAAATGACCGGCGGATGCCGGCCGGTTTCGACTCTGCTCCTGTCCTTCGGCCTTCGGCAGGCACTGGACCTTTACCGGCGCCGTCACTAAACTCCGCGATCAGCAGCACCAGCCATCGCCTAGCATTGAACGAGATGATTACTCGACGAGAAGCTTCCCTCCGCCTGGACATTCCGCTTGAAATGGCGGTGCGCCACGGCATCCCCGGACGGATCCCCGCGGAGGAGGTAGACGCGCTGAACGAGAACCCTCCCGCCTGGCTCGCACAGTCGCGGGCGAACCGCACAGGCAAGAAGGCGGTCTGGGTGCAGCTCACGTGCGACATCTGCGGATTCTCCGAGGCCGTTCGGCCCAAGAAATGGTGGCCTACCTTCACCTACCTGAGCTGCGAACACCACGCATCGGACGAGCTTCCGGACCCGCAACCCGGCCTCGCCCGCACAGAAATCGACGGCATCGGCAGTCGTTTCATCGGGATAGTCGACGACGCCGCATCCTGAACCCGGGGAGCCAGCACACCATTTACACAGGTCCGGTGCATATTCCTCACAGAAACGTCATGAAGGATGGGTGCTTCAGCCGTCCGTGCAGTCTCAACCGCGCGGTCGTGCAGCGGCCAGCCGCTGTGACTCCCGACATTGACCGTCACCCCATCTAGCCGCTGAGCGCGTGCAGGCATCGCCCACGTGTTCGCGATGGCTGAGGCTCCACGCCTGCTCACCATTATTTCTGGCGTGTGCTTCACCGAGGCTTCGCACCCGCATGCGCTGAACCGCGGGAGCACCACCCCGGAGACCTATGAACAACCTCGTTCAGAAGAACACCCCAGCGTCACGGAAAGAGACGCGTTCGACGAAGAAGACCACCCGTGCGTCCATGATCATCGCACTTGCGGTCGCCGGTGTCCTCGCCGCATCCGGCCTCACCGTCCAGGCGAACGCCGCCAATGCCGAATCGAGCGCGACACTGTCAAGCTCGCTCACCGGCATCACATCGACCCTCTCCGGTACTACGGAGGAAATCACCGAAGCGCACGCGGACCGGCTGGCCGAAACGACCATCGCCGACGCGAACGCCGTCGTGGCCACGGCTCAGCACAAAGTCGATGTCACGCCGCTGACGGCATCCGTTGCCTCCCTCGCCGGCTACAAGACGCTCAAGCCCGCGACCGTCGCTGTGCTCGCAACGTTCACGAATGGAACTAAGGAACGGATTCAGGCGGCCGTCGTCGAAGCCGATCGGGTCGCCGCCGAGCAGGCTGCTGCCGCAGCAGCCGCCCGGGCCGCGGCAGAGGCCGCTGCTGCGCAAGCCGCCGCCGACGCCGCGAAAGCCGCGGCAGCCGCCCAGGCCACCGCAGAGGCCCAGGCCGCGGAGTCGCGCACCAACGCGAACACCCCTGACGGCGCCCGCGCGGTCGCAGCCTCGCTCGCCGCGTCCAAGTACGGCTGGGGATCCGGAGAGTTCTCCTGCCTGAACAAGCTCTGGCAGAAGGAGTCCGGCTGGTCATACACCGCGTACAACGCGTCGAGCGGCGCGACCGGCATCCCGCAGGCCCTCCCCGGTAGCAAGATGGCCTCGGCAGGTTCGGACTGGAAGACCAACGCTGCGACCCAGATCGCCTGGGGACTGAACTACATCAAGAGCGTCTACGGCAGCCCGTGCTCCGCATGGTCGCACTCGCAGTCCGTGAACTGGTACTGATCGACCCGGTTCGAGATCCAGGTCGATGTGAGCCGTCTGCCGGGTAATCCGGCAGGCGGCTCGCTAGGCTGAGGCGGTGTCATACTCCCTCGCCGACGTCTCCTCAGCCGTCGAAGTACTCTGGCCAATCCGAGGAGCAGAAGGCTGGGACGCCTCCGGGCTGATCGCCGGGCATCCGGATGACGAGATCTCTCGTGTTCTCCTCGCGGTCGATGCGGTCGACGCTGTCGTTCAGGAAGCCCTGACGACAGACACGGACCTGCTTCTTGTGCACCATCCGCTTCTGCTCCGCGGTGTCACGAGCATCGCCGCCGACCGGTACAAGGGTTCCGTGCTGACCTCCTTGATTCGCGGGAGATGCGCTCTGCTCGCCGCCCACACCAACGCTGACGTGGTGAACGAAGGTACTTCAGGAATCTTCGCCGAACGGCTCGGACTGCGCACGGTCGAACCGCTCGTTCCCAACGCCGACGGATCGACAGGCATCGGACGAGTCGGGCTGCTGGAGGAACCGATGTCGCTCGGTCACCTCGCGCACCGTATCGCCCACCTGCTGCCGGCGACTGCCACCGGCATCCGGGTCGCGGGGGACTACGATCGCATCGTTCAGCGGGTTGCTCTGTGCGGAGGCGCCGGCGATTCCCTGCTCGGCGAGAGCGGGGTCAGGGGTGCCGACGTTTACATCACAAGTGACTTGCGGCACCATCCGGCATCTGAGTCGATCGAGCAGTCCCGGGTCGGCGGCGGACCGGCGCTGATCGACGTCTCCCACTGGGCAAGCGAATGGCTCTGGCTCGACCGCGCCGCCGAACAACTCGCTGCGCTCCTGCCGGATCTGCACATCACGGTGAGCGACCTGCGGACCGACCCGTGGGATTTCGTCGTGACCCAGTAATCTGGGCAGGACACCCGCAGCACCACTCAGAGAGAACACACGTGAAATCCAGCTTCGCCGAGCAGAAGAAACTGCTCGAACTGCAGACCATCGATTCGGGTCTGGCCCGTGTCTCCCACCGCGAGCGCAGCCTGCCGGAGTCGGCGGAATACAGCCAGGTGTCGTCCCAACGCACGGCACTCAGCAGTCGCCTCGCTGCCGAGCTCGGCGCTCTTGAGGATGCCAGGACGGAACTGGGGCGTCTCGAATCGGATGCCGCCGTGGTCGACGCGCGCATCGCCCGCGACACCGAACGGGTCAACAACACGTCGTCGGTGAAAGACGTGACAGCGCTCGAAAGCGAGCTCGAGTCGTTGCATCGGCGCAAGAACAACCTCGAGGACATGGAACTCGTGGTGATGGAACGGGTGGAGCAGGCCGAAGCGCAACTCGCATCCACTCAGTCGATCGACGAGGCACTGCAGAAGAAGCTCACCGACATCGCTGCACGCCGTAAGGCAGCCCTCGACTCTCTGTCGCAGGAACGGGCGACGTTCACCGCTCAGCGCGGAATGCTCGAGGACTCGGTGGCAACTGACCTGCTTGCCCTGTACGAGAGAGTCCGTACCCGAGGCGGGACCGGGGCCGCCCTGTTCCGCGCCGGCACGTGCGGCGCCTGCACGATCAGCCTGACCGGCAATGAGCTCCAGAAGGTTCGCGCCGCCGAGATCGACGACGTGCTTCAGTGCCCGGAGTGCTCCGCCATCATCGTGCGCACCGAGGAATCCGGCCTCTGGGGACAGCCAAGCACCGATTGACGGGCACCCGATACGCGCGGATTCATCCGTTGCGGACGCTCTCACCCGGCACGCGGGGTGAATCTGTCCGTTTCGCGTGAGCTGGCCCGGCTGAAGTTACGCGCCGCGTCGGTCAGCGGATGCCGCCCGGTAAGCTTGAGCTGTGAATGGGTCGGCAAGACGGCCGCGTCGCCAGTAATGGTGCCGAGGAACGTCCGGGCTCCATAGAGCAGGGCGGTGGGTAACACCCACCCGGGGTAACCCGCGAGACAGTGCAACAGAAAGTAGACCGCCGGGCGCGCAAGCGCCAGGTAAGGGTGAAACGGTGGTGTAAGAGACCACCAGCGGCCGGGGTGACCCGGCCGGCTCGGTAAACCTCGCCCGGAGCAAGGTCAGACAGAGGACAACGGGGCTGCTCGTCCCGTTCTCGGGTAGGCCGCTGGAAGGCTGCGGTAACGCAGCCTCGAGAGAGATGGTCGTCCAGGGCGCGAAAGCGCCTCAACAGAACCCGGCGTATCAGCCGGCCCATTCACCCCCTCAGACAACGGATGTCGAGAATGAACCGCGTATCGGGGCTACACCGGCGTCTGGGACGCCGTCGAAGCGCTTCGTGACATCCTTGACACCCGAGCGTGGGACCGACCGGAATTCCAGACGTGCGCTACCGTCACGTAGGCGCGCCGAGCCGCAACGCTCAGCTCAGCGGCGGAATCGTCCGCACCGCGAGCGCCGCGGCGCCGAGGATGCCGGCGTTGTTGCGGTGCACCGCGGGAACGATCGGCGTCGACAGGCTCAGAAGCGGGATGAACTCGTCGTGCTGCTTCGACACGCCTCCGCCGACGATGAACAGGTCAGGCGAGAGATACCTCTCCAAAGCACCGTAGAACTTCTGCAGGCGTTCGGCCCATTCCGCCCAGCCGAGGTTCTCGCGTTCCCGCGCGGCGTTGGAGGCCCTGGTCTCGATGTCGTGACCGTCGATCTCCAGGTGACCGAATTCCGCGTTGGGCACCAGAACGCCGTTATGCAGGATCGCGGTGCCGATCCCGGTGCCGAGTGTTGTCATGATGGCGACACCGTCGACGCCCCGTGCTGCACCGAACGACGCCTCGGCGTAGCCGGCGGCGTCCGCGTCATTGGCGAAGGTGATGTCGCGACCGAGCGCCTGCTCGAAGAGCTCTTCAGCGTGAAGCCCGATCCACTTCTTCGAGATGTTCGCCGCCGACAGGGTCACTCCGTGCTTCACGACCGCCGGGAAGCAAACGCCGACAGGGGCATCCGGTTCGAGGCCTTCGAGGCGGTTCAGCAGCTCGACCGTCGTCGCCAGGATCCCGTCTGGTTTGCCGCCCTTCGGTGTCGGGATCTTGATCCGGTCGCTCAGCAGCGCGCCGGTGGCGAGGTCGACGATCGCCCCCTTGATTCCGGTTCCGCCGATGTCGATACCGACTGCTGTGCCGCTCATGCTGCTGCCGCTGCCGGCGAGGGGAGGGTAAGGATGTCAGCACCGCGTTCGGTGACGACGAGGGTGTGCTCGAACTGTGCGGTGATGCTCTTGTCCTTCGTCGTGACGGTCCAGTTGTCCTCCCACATGTCCCACTCGTGGGTGCCGAGGGTGAGCATCGGTTCGATGGTGAACACCATCCCGACCTCCATCACGGTGTCATACTGCGGCGCTGAGTCGTAGTGGGGGATGATCAGGCCCGAGTGGAACGCTTCACCGACGCCGTGGCCGGTGAAGTCACGGATGACGCCGTAACCGAATCGTTTCGCGTACGACTCGATCGCCCTGCCGATCACGTTGACCTGCCTGCCCGGTGCGACGGCCTTGATGCCTCGGCGGAGGGATTCCTCCGTGCGCTCGATCAGCAGCCGGACGTCTTCGGCTGGTTGCCCGGCGATGAACGTGCGGTTGCTGTCGCCGTGGACTCCGTCGACGAAAGCGGTGATGTCGATGTTGACGATGTCGCCGTCCTCGAGCACCGTGTCGTCCGGGATTCCGTGGCAGACGACCTCATTGACCGAACTGCACAACGATTTGGCGAAGCCGCGGTAACCCAGGGTCGACGGGTATGCGCCGTTCTCCACGAGGTACCGATGCCCGATCGCGTCCAGTTCATCGGTCGTGACCCCGGGTCGTACGTTCTCGCCGACGAGCGCGATGGCATCCGCGGCGATCCGACCGGCACGGCGGATGCGTTCGATCGCCTCAGGCGGGTACACGTCGGATCCGGTGAACGGTCGTGGTGCGGCCTTGCCGACGTACTCGGGACGAGGGATGCCTGGAGGCACGTTTCGCTGGGCTGTTTGAGCGCCGGGAATCAGATGTCCGTTGCGGTCCTTAGGCATAGGATCAAGCTTAGCCATCCAGCGAAGGGACAGCTCATGTCTGAGGATCCGTCGAAGCAATACTGGTACAACCTGAAGACCGGCCAGGTGGAGCGCGGCTATGAATCGCCTGCTGTCGACCGGGCAGGACCGTTCGACACCGCCGAGGAGGCGGCGCGAGCGCCCGAGCGCCTTCGTGAACGAGCCGCCGCCTGGGCAGCTGAGGAAGCGACCGAAGACCGGTAGCCGCAGGCGGTCAGGGCTCAGCTGTAACTGTGCTCCTCACCGGGGTACACGCCGTCGGCGACTTCGTTCCTGAACGTCGTGACGGCATCCGTCAGTGCACCGCGCAGGTTCGCATACTGCTTCACGAACGACGGGATGCGACCGGTGGTCAGCCCAGCGAAGTCCGTCCAGACGAGCAGCTGACCCGACACGTGGGGCCCTGCGCCGACGCCGATCGTCGGAATGTCGAGTTCAGCGGTCACCCGGGCTGCCGCTTCAGCGGGAACCATTTCGAGGACGACGGCGAATGCTCCGGCGTCCTGCACGGCGCGGGCGTCGCGGAGCAGCTGCTCCAGCGCGGCGCCCCTGCCCTGGATGATGTGCCCGCCGAGGCCGTGCTCGCTCTGCGGAGTGAACCCGATGTGACCCATGACCGGGATGCCTGCCGTGACGATGCGCCGGATCTGCTCGTGGCTGCGTTCACCGCCCTCGAGCTTGACCGCCTGACTTCCCGTCTCCTTCATGAAACGCAAGGCCGTCTTGAGAGCGTCTTCGGGGCCGTTCTCGTATGACCCGAACGGCAGGTCGGCGATGACGAAGGCCCGCTTCGCAGCACCGGCGACAGCTCGGGTGAGCGGGATGAGCTCGTCGACGGTGACCGGCAGCGTCGTGTCGAAGCCGAGCACGGTGTTGCCCGCCGAGTCGCCGACCAGGAGGAAATCGATCCCGGCTTCGTCGAAGATCGTCGCTGTGAGCATGTCATAGCTCGTCAGACCGGTGATCTTGATGCCCTGTTCCTTCGCACGCTGGAAGTGGCGGGTGCGGACTCGGGCGGGGCCGGCGGATGCCGCGGGCTTCGATGGCTCAGACATGGCGCCAGTCTAGCGATGCTCCCGGCCGGTCAGAACTGCACGGTTAACCACGCTGGAGGCGTGAACCGGATAGCCTAAGAACGCACCACCGACGTACATTTCGAGGGGATCAGATGGATAAGCAACGCGACTTCGTTCTTCGCACGATCGAGGAACGGGGAGTCAAGTTCGTCCGCCTCTGGTTCACCGATGTGGTGGGCACCCTCAAGTCGGTGGCGATCGCCCCCGCTGAGGTCGAAGGAGCCTTCGCCGAGGGACTCGGTTTCGACGGATCGGCGATCGAGGGGCTCTCGAGGTCCTACGAATCAGACCTGCTCGCGGTCCCCGACCCGACGACGTTCCAGTTGCTGCCGTGGCGCGGTGAGATCGACCCGACGGCACGGATGTTCTGCGACATCACCACGCCGGACGGACTGCCGGCCCTCTCCGATCCGCGCAACGTGCTCAAAAGGACACTCGAGAAGGCTGCCGACCGCGGGTTCACGTTCTACACGCACCCCGAGATCGAGTTCTACCTGCTCAAGTCCGCCCAGATCGGCCCCGAAGGGCCCATCCCCGTCGACTCCGCCGGTTACTTCGACAACGTCCCAGGCGGAACCGCCCATGACTTCCGCCGTCGCTCGGTTCGGATGCTTGAAGATCTCGGTATCTCCGTCGAGTTCAGCCATCACGAGGCAGGCCCGGGCCAGAACGAGATCGACCTGCGCTACGCCGACGCGCTCACCACAGCAGACAACATCATGACCTTCCGCACCGTGATCAAGGAGGTGGCGATCGAGCAAGGCGTTTACGCCACGTTCATGCCCAAGCCGCTCTCCGACAAACCCGGTTCGGGCATGCACACGCACGTCTCGCTCTTCGAGGGCGACACGAACGCGTTCTACGAGGCGGGTGCCCAGTACCAGCTCTCGAAGATCGGCAGGCAGTTCATCGCCGGTCTGCTGCACCACGCTCCGGAGATCACGGCCGTGACGAACCAGTTCGTGAACTCCTACAAGCGGCTGTGGGGCTCCGTCGGCAACAACGGTCTCGCTGAAGCGCCCAGTTTCGTCACCTGGGGCCACAACAACCGCTCAGCACTTGTGCGCGTGCCGCTGTACAAGCCCAACAAGGGCGGAAGCGCCCGCGTCGAATACCGCGCAATCGACTCGGCGGCGAACCCGTACCTGGCATACTCGCTTCTCCTGGCGGCAGGGCTCAAGGGAATCGAAGAAGGCTACGAGCTTCCGCCTGAGGCAGAGGACAACGTGTGGAGCCTCAGCGACGCCGAACGACGTGCGCTGGGTTACGCCGCCCTTCCCGCGAGTCTCGACCACGCCGTCCAGCTCATGGAGGAATCCGAACTCGTCGCTGAGACGCTCGGTGAGCAGGTGTTCAACTACGTCCTGTTGAACAAGCGCCAGGAATGGCAGGAGTATCGCGCGCAGGTCACACCGTTCGAGCTCTCGAAGAACATCGAGATTCTGTAGATCGAACCCGGATGCGACGGGACCAGGCCACTCTCACCGACCTTGCCCGGCTCGGTTTCGCCGCGCTGAGCGGGGTGCGGGCGCAACTCGACGAACTGGTCGAAGCGGTCCACCTCGACCTCGACGCGGTTCTTCCCGCGTTCGCGAAAGCCGCCGACCCGGACGAGGCGTTACGGGGACTTCTCGCCCTGGCACGTTCTCACCCTGATGCGGTGGGTGTCGCGCTGGAGAAACCAGAACACCGCGTTCCTCTCATCCGGCTCCTCGGGGCCTCCGCCGGTCTCGCCGACTTCTTCACCCGGCACCCCGCCGAACTGTCGGCCTTCAGCGATTGGGATGGCCGACTTCCCACCCGCGACGAACTGGTACAGAGCCTGCTCGATTCGGTCGACGCGACAGACGGATTCGCCGCCTATGGCGAGGAGGAGGGCTACACCCGCCTGCGCGTGCGGTACCGGCGCTGGCTGGCGAGGATCGCGGACCACGACCTCTCCGCCGAGGACCCGAGGGATGTCTTCGACGGCGTTGCGAAGGCGCTGTCGGATGTCGCGGCCGCGGCTCTCGAAGCGTCGATCGCGGTAGCGAGGACCCAGCTGGCGACCGCGACCAGCGGGCCTGGTCGGTTCGACGCCGATGAGGTGCGCGGAACCCGGTTCTCGATCATCGGCATGGGCAAGGCCGGCGCTGGGGAACTGAACTATGTGAGCGACGTCGACGTCATCTTCGTGGCCGAGGGTGATGAGGAGAAGGGACTGAGCAACGCCAGGGCCGTTGACATCGCCACCCGGATCGCCGTTCTCTGCATGCGCGGGATCAGCCAGCCTGACATCGAACCGGAGCTGTGGGAGGTGGACCCGAACCTCCGGCCGGAGGGCAAGCAAGGAGCCCTCGTCCGCACTCTGGAGTCGCATCTGGCCTATTACGACAGGTGGGCGAAGAGCTGGGAGTTCCAGGCTCTGCTGAAAGCGCGAGCGTTCGCCGGCGATCTCGAACTCGGGCAGCGCTATGTCGACGCGACCTCACCGCTTGTCTGGTCAAGCGCCGGACGGGAGAATTTCGTCGAATCGGTGCAGCGGATGCGGGAGCGGGTCACCGAGAACATCCCGGCCGACGAGGTGCACTACCAACTCAAGCTCGGCCCAGGCGGACTCCGCGACGTCGAGTTCACCGTGCAGTTGCTCCAGCTCGTGCATGGCGCGGCGGAACCCGGGGTGCGCGAACGCGGCACCATCGCGGCGCTCACCGCGCTGTCCGATCACGGTTTCATCGGCCGGGAGGAGGCGGCGGAGTTCGCAGCCGACTACCGACTGCTTCGTGTTCTCGAGCACCGGCTGCAGTTGCACCGACTCCGTCGCACCCACCTGATGCCGCAGAACCCGGATGCCCTCAGGGTGCTCGCACGGGCATCAACGTTCGCGCCGACCGGTGAAGCCCTCGTCGCCCTCTGGGAGCGCACCAAGCACGAAGTCCGTGGCCTCCACGAACGCCTCTTCTATCGCCCGCTGCTCTCAGCTGTTGCCTCACTTCCCGAAGAGGAGGTGTTGCTGAGTCCGGAGCAGGCTGGGGCGCGCCTCGCCGCGATCGGGTTCCGCGACCCCCAGGGCGCCCTCACCCACATCGCTGCGCTGACCGCCGGCGTCTCACGCCGCGCGATCATTCAGAGGAACCTCCTGCCCGTGATGCTGCGCTGGCTCGCCGACGGAGCGGACCCCGACTATGGCCTGCTCGCCTTCCGCCGGCTCAGCGAATCGCTTGGCACGACCCATTGGTTCCTTCGTATGCTGCGCGACTCATCCGGCGTCGCAGAGAAACTCACACACGTACTGAGCGGTTCGCGGTTCATCGGTGAACTCCTCGACCAGATCCCTGAAGCCGTGGCCTGGCTGGAGCAGGCCTCGGAACTGAAACCACGCTCCCTGACAACCCTCGAGGAGGAGATCACGGCAATCCTCGGGCGTCACGACTCGGATGATCCCGCCGCGAAGGCGATCCGCCGGCTGCGACGCCGGGAGATTCTGAGGCTTGCCCTGGGTTCGGTGACAGGGACCCTGCCGGTCAGCGACCTCGCGCTCGGGCTCACGGATGTCACGACGGCCACGATCGGGGGGCTCCTCCAGACCATCCGCCGAGCGGATGGGTTCGGCGAAACGTCGCTGGAATTCGCAGTGATCGGCATGGGCAGGTACGGGGGAGCGGAGCTGGGATTCGGCTCGGACGCCGACGTCATGTACGTCTACCGGGCTACCGCCCTGCCGAACGAGCAAACCCACCTGGCCGCGAACCGCATCATCTCGGAACTCAACAGGCTCAGCGAGGACCACCGGTTGCCGCTCGACCTCGACGTCGGCCTCCGCCCGGAGGGAAAGAACGGGCCCGTCGCACGGTCCCTGGAGTCCTACCGGGCGTACTACTCCCGCTGGTCACTCACCTGGGAGGCGCAAGCCCTGCTGCGCGCTCGTGGCGTCGCAGGGAACCAGTCGCTCCAGCGTGACTTCGAGGCGCTTGCCGACGGCATCCGGTACCCGGCTGACATCGCGGAGAGCGCCGTGCGTGAAGTCAAACGGATCAAAGCCCGCGTGGAGAACGAACGGCTGCCGCAGGGTGCTGACCCGACCCGTCACGTCAAACTCGGGCGCGGTTCGCTCAGCGACGTGGAATGGTTCGTTCAACTCCTGCAACTGCAGCACGGCGCCAGGATTCCGCAACTGCGGACGACGAGCACCCTCGAAGCCCTTGCCGTTGCCGTCCAGAACGGACTCGTGCAGGAGGAGACCGCCGACCGGCTGAGGTCCGCGTGGATCTTCGCCTCGCGGTTGCGGTCCGCTATGACGCTGTGGCTCACCAAGACCACGGATGTGCTCCCGAGCGACCGCATGCAGCTCGAGGGCATTGCACGGGTGCTCGAGTACCCGCCGGGTTCGGCTGCCCAGCTGGAGGAGGACTACCTGCAGGTCACCCGGCGAGCACGCAGCGTTTTCGAGAAACAGTTCTACGGGGGACCGGTCAGACCGGAGCCGACGACGCGGTGATGTGAGCCTTCGCGAGCCGCTTTTTCGGAACCGGGATCGTGAGGTTGGCAGTCCCCTATGCCCGATTGCTGCGGATGCTTATCGTCAGGAGATTCGCACAGGTCACCTTCGCCGACAAACCCCTCGGTGTCGATGACGAAGCTGCTGACCTGTTACTTGAGTACGCGGCGCTCTTGGCGAGCCGCGGAAGTGCCGACGCGGCGGATCTCGTCGGAAAAACCCGCCCGCCCGGTCGAGGAGACCGTGCGGGCGGGTTTATCGCGTTTCGCAGCCTGGAGACTACACCCCGTAGTAGAGCTCGAACTCGAACGGGTGCGGACGCTGGGCGAGCGGCTTGATCTCGTGCTCGCGCTTGTAATCGATCCACGTTTCGATGAGTTCGCGGCTGAACACGTTTCCCTGGAGCAGGAAGTCGTGGTCCGCCTCGAGGGCCTGGAGGGCGCCCTCCAACGTCGACGGCACCTGGGGGATGCTCTTGGCCTCTTCAGGAGGCAGTTCGTAGAGGTCCTTGTCAACCGGCTCGTGCGGCTCGATGCGGTTCTTGATTCCGTCGAGCCCTGCCATCAGTTGTGCGGCGAAACCCAGGTACGGGTTGCCGGACGCGTCTGGCGCACGGAATTCGATCCGCTTCGCCTTCGGGTTCGATCCGGTGATCGGGATGCGGATGGATGCCGACCGGTTGCCGGCCGAGTACACCAGGTTCACGGGCGCCTCGAAGCCGGGGACGAGGCGGCGGTAGCTGTTGATCGTCGGGTTGGTGAATGCCAGCACTGCGGGAGCGTGCTTGAGGAGCCCGCCGATGTACCAGCGGGCGATGTCCGAGAGTCCGCCGTAGCCGGCCTCATCGTAGAACAACGGCGTTCCGCCGTTCCACAGCGACTGGTGGACGTGCATTCCTGACCCGTTGTCACCGAAGAGCGGCTTGGGCATGAACGTCGCCGTCTTGTTCCACTGGTGGGCGGTGTTCTTGACGATGTACTTGAACTTGAGGATGTCGTCAGCCGAGTGCGTCATCGTGTCGAAACGGTAGTTGATCTCACCCTGGCCCGCTGTGCCGACCTCGTGGTGGCTGCGCTCGAGAATGAGTCCCGCGTCCGCCAGCTTGATGCAGATGTCGTCGCGGAGATCGGCGTGCTGGTCGACCGGGCTGACCGGGAAGTAGCCGCCCTTGTACGGGGTCTTGTTGGCGAGGTTGCCACCGACGCCGTTGATCCTCTCGTCCTTGCCGGAGTTCCAGGCACCCTCGCTGGAGTCCACCGAGTAGAAGCTCGAGTGCTGGTTGGTCTCGTAGCGCACGTCATCGAAGATGTAGAACTCGGCTTCTGGAGCAAAGAACGCCGTGTCGGCGATGCCTGTTGAGGCGAGGTACTTCTCTGCCTTCTTCGCCACCTGACGCGGGTCCTTGGCGTAGATCTCGCCGTTCCGCGGGTTGTAGATGTCGAAGATCATGATGAGCGTTCGTTCCGTACGGAACGGGTCGATGTACGCAGTGGAGACATCCGGGATCAACTGCATGTCGGACTCGTGGATGCTCGCGAATCCCCGGATCGACGAGCCGTCGAACAGCTGACCGACAGTGAAGAACTCCTCGTCGACAGTCGATGCCGGGATGTTGAAGTGCTGCTGGACACCGGGAAGGTCGGTAAAGCGGACGTCGACGAACTTGACGTCGGTGTCCTTGATGAAACTAAGCACCTCGGATGAGTCGCTGAACATATGGAGAACTCCAAAAAGGGTTGGTACCGAGACGGCTGCAGTGTGCAACCTCTAGAGAGGGTATTGACCCGGGGTTACCCCGCGGTCACACCCATGTTTCTGGCATGTTACACCGGCACCCGCCGCGTAGGATCGAGATGTGTCGAGTGTTCGAAAGCCCACCGCCGATTTCGGCGATGCCGCCCCCAGCCGGTATCCCGGAGAACGACTCGGGCTGCCCGAGAGCGGTCCGCGCAGCGTCGGCAGGGTGGGTAGGCGGTTGGGCGCACTGGCGATCGACTGGGCTTCTGCCGTGATGATCGTCACTATCTTCTTTCCGGACTCGGTCGGGATCGGCAACGGCTGGGCGAACAGCGTCGCGTTCGCCGTGCTCCAGGTGATCTTCATCACCACAACAGGCGGCAGCGTCGGGCACCGTCTCGTCGGGCTGCGCGTGGTCCCGCTCACCGGCGGGTATGTCGGCGTGTGGCGCCCGGTCGTCCGCACACTCCTGCTTGTCGTCATCCTCCCAGCGCTGGTGTGGGATGTGGACCAGCGTGGGTTCCACGACAAGATCGCGGGCACCGTGCTGATCCGGGCGTGACGACGCATCCGTCGCGATCCGGGCTGCAGCGCACGACCGTCCCAGAACAGCGAAAACCCGCCCGGGCATTTGCCAGGACGGGTTTTCTTGTGCATGGGGTCAGCGTGCCCGCTGAGGGCGGACTTTGAAGGGGTCGACGCCCTTCGGGATCGGCAGCGAACCGACACTGAGCGAGGCAAGCCTGTTGACGACGGCGAGTGCCTCAGGTTTGGTCAACGTCTTCTTCACGGAGCGGAACGACTTCGTGAGCTTGTAGAGCGGTACAGAGTCTTCGTCAGGTCCGACGAAGAACACGGTGACAGGCACGTTCGGAACGACCCGGTTGATCTTGCGCTTCTCATCGTCGACGAGGCGCCCTGCGCGGGAACGCGGGCCTTCCCCGACAAGTACCACGCCGCCGCGTCCCACCGCACGATAGACAGCATCCTGGGTCTTCGCGTTGGCGTTGATCGGCATTTCGCTGCCCTGCCAGCCGCGGGGGAGTGAACTGCGGAACACAGCGCCGACGGCACCCGGCTGGCCGGCGATCTGGCCGTAAGCGGCGCGCTCGGCCCGACGCCCAAGGATGATCATGGCCACGAGTACACCGGCAAGCAGACCGGCGATGATCCACAGCACGAGTGCGAGGATGCTGCCGGGGGAGAAGATGAGCGCGGCCGCGACAGCAATCGCGATGCTGCCGAGGAACCCGAGAACCATCCACCATACGACGCTCTTGTCGTAGCGGCGGGTCATCTGGAAGACCTGCCCCATTTGCTTCAGACGGCCGGGTTCCTTCGCCGCCTTGACGGGTTTTTCTTTGCGTGCCATGTGAACAAGGATACCGGCATTGCGGCTGCCCGTCCGTTCGCTTTCCGGCCCCCAAGGGCGGGCGGTTCCCTCACATCCAGCTGTTCAGGGTGTCCCTCTCCCCGACCGGCGCAGGGACGGGGCGGGGTAGTGTTGCGCCCTGCGATCATCCCGTCATGCCCGATGTTCTCTCCACCGCGCCGTCCTCCGTCGATGGTGCTCTGTTGCCCGGCACCGTCGTCGCCGGCTACCGCCTTCTCCGGCAGGTGGCAGGTATTGGTGCAACGAACCCGTGGCTGGCCCGAGGCCCCGGCGGGGAGGAAACCCTATGCCTGACAGTCCAACCGGCGACGGAGGCACTGGGCGGGCGCCTCGCCCTGCACAGTCGCATCTCATCGTCACACGTCCTGAGGCTGGTCGACCTGGCGACCGATACCGACGGGCACGTCGTCCTGGTCCATGAACGAACCGACTGGACCCTCGCCACCCTGCTTTCGTGCCGCGTGAGCCTCGCGCCGGGGGAGGCGGTGACCGTCCTGGCGCCGCTCGTGGCCGGGTTGTCTGCGATCCACCGTGCGGGCCTCTGCCTCGGCGGCGTCTCACCCGCCACCGTGTTGTTCTGCCCCGACGGACGGCCGGTCATCGGCGGCCTCGATGTGCTTTCGGACGCGCAGAAGGACAGTTCCGACGACGAGGACCACCTGCCGCGAGGTATTCTTGCGGACTATCGATCTCTCGGAGCTCTCATCGATGCGGTGGCGTACGTCGTGGATGAGCCCGCCCGGTCAGCGCTCAGCGACATCTCCGTCTGGATCGGAACGCAGCTCAACGACAGTTCCGCCACGGGCTCGCTCCTCGCACAACTGGAGTGCCGGCTCTTCACAGTTGCGCCTGCGCTTCCGGTTGTCCTTGCACCCGACCGGGGGCCGTTGAGCGCAGGCGTCCAAGGGCGAAGCGGACCACCGGCTCGTGCAGGATATTCCTTCGCGGTGCCCAACGGTCGCCCGACCGACGTCTGGCCCGCTCTCGCGGAATGGGCGGCGGCCGCTCGAAACAGCGGAGTCGGCGCCTGGATGCAACGGGTGATGCGCGGTCGGGCGTTCGTTGTCTGCCTCGGGATCGTCCTGCTCGTCGGCGTCCTGCTCGCCGGGCTTGCTGCGATCCCGGACCGTGCGCCCGGGTCAGCAGGCTCGGCGGCCGAGGCCGGGCATTCTCCTCACCCCGCCGGGATAACGGGGGAAACGGAATCGCCTGCAGTCCCCGCGCCAGTGGTAGGCGGCGCTCCGGCCGACCACGATCCTGCTGGCCTGGAGGATCCCGTGGCCGCGACGATCGTGCTGCTCGAGTTACGGATGCGTTGCGCGCGCGAGGGGTCAGCGGCCTGTGTGTCCCGATATGCCGAGCCTGCCTCTGCCCTCGCCGAGGCGGACATCCACGCGCTCGGTAAGGACGGGTCGTCCCGGCTGCTCGCCGCGGACGGAGCCGAAGTGCAACTCTTGCAGAATTACGGCGACGTTGCGCTCATGCGAGCGGCCACCGGAAACGAAGAACGCCAGCCAGTGCTCGTCCTCGCGGTGAGGACGGACACCGGCTGGCGTCTGCGTGATCTGTTCGAACCGGATTAGATTCCGAGGTCGGCCTCGAAGTTACCGTCTTCCAGACGGTTCTTCACGGCAACGAGGAAGCGCGAGGCGTCTGCGCCGTCGACGATCCTGTGGTCGTAGGAGAGAGCGAGATAGACCATCGAACGGATCGCGATGGCTTCCTGTCCTGCAGCCTTCACGACGACCGGACGCTTGGTGACGATTCCCGTCCCGAGGATCGCAACCTGCGGCAGGAAGACCACCGGGGTGTCGAAGAGGGCACCACGTGAACCGGTGTTGGTCAGCGTGAACGTACCGCCCGAAAGCTCGTCAGGCTTCAGCTTGTTGTCGCGCGTACGCTCGGCGAGGTCAGCGATCTGAGCGGCGAGTTCAGCGAGGTTCAGGTCGCTTGCGTTCCGCACGACCGGAGTCAGCAGACCGCGCTCGGTGTCGACCGCGATGCTCATGTTCTCGTGCTCGGGGTAGACGATCGAGTCGCCGTCGATGGTCGCGTTGATGACAGGGAAAGCCTTGAGCGCCTCTGCCGCCGCCAGCGCGAAGAACGGGAGGAAGGACAGCTTGTTCCCCGTCTTGGACTGGAAGTCGTTCTTCACCCGGTCACGCAGCGATGCGATGTTGGTGACGTCCACTTCCACGACGCTCGTCAGCTGAGCCGAGGACTGCATCGAGATGACGGCGCGTTCTGCCACGACCTTGCGCAGGCGCGACATGGGCTGGGTGGTTCCGCGCAGCGGGGAGACCTCGAGAGGAGCAGCCTTGGCCGGCGCGCTCGAAGCGGATGCTGTCGAACCAGCCTGGAGGACGTCTTCCTTGCGGATTCGTCCGCCGACACCGGTGCCGGTGATGGTGGAGAGGTCGACGCCCTGCTGGTTGGCGAGACGCCGAACCAGTGGAGTGACGTATCCGCTTCCGCCGAGGGATTCGCCGGCGGGGGCCGGCGCCGCTGCTACGGGGGCCGGCGCCGCAGCGGGAGCCGCTGGAGCGGGCGCGGAAGCAGCGGGTGCTGCTGGCGCCGCCGGAGCGGGCGCAGGCGTTGAGGACGCCGGAGCGGGCTCGGGTGCGGCGGGGGCGGGCGGAGCCGGTTCGCCGGCCGGGGCCGACTCGGGAGCTTCGGCGGCCTCTTCCGAGACCTCGGTGGAAGGCTGGACAGCCGGCGCTTCCGCTTCGGCCTGGGCGGCCTCAGCCGGTGCGGATTCCTCGGCCGGAGCTTCCTCCGCCGGAGCTTCTTCGGCCGGGGCGTTCCCACCCGACGAAGAGCCGTCACCGATCTTCACGAGCGCCGTGCCGACCTCGACGGTTTCATCCTCCTGAACGAGGATCTCTTCGATCACGCCGGCGATGGGGGAAGGGATCTCGGTGTCGACCTTGTCGGTCGATACCTCGAGCAACGGCTCGTCCACCTCGACCCGATCTCCAACGTTCTTCAGCCAGCGGGTGACCGTGCCCTCGGTGACACTCTCACCGAGCGCCGGAAGGCTTACGGATTCTGCCATGACCTTGTCTCCTTTGAAACCAGTTCTTACGTATGTAGCTTAGATTGATCGCACCCGGGTGGGCGCGACCTACAGTGCGTGGAGCGGCTTGCCCGCCAGGTGGAGGAACGCCTCGCCGAGCGCTTCGCTCTGCGTCGGGTGGGCGTGGATCAGAGGAGCCAGGTCCTCCGGGTACGCTTCCCAGTTCACGGCGAGCTGGCCCTCGGTGATGAGTTCGCCGACCCGGGCACCGATCATGTGCACGCCGATGACAGGGCCGTCGTTGACGCGGATGACCTTGACGTTACCGGTGGTGCCGATGATCTCGCTCTTGCCGTTTCCGGCGAGGTTGAACTCGTATGAGGTGATCTTGTCTGCCCCGTACTCCTCGGCAGCCTTCGCCTCCGTGAGACCCACGGATGCGACCTCGGGGTCGCAGTAGGTCACCTTCGGGATGTTGACGTCGGGGATCAGCACCGGCTTGAGTCCGGCGATCTCTTCGGCGACGAAGATTCCCTGCTGGAATCCGCGGTGGGCAAGCTGCAGCCCTGGGACGATGTCGCCGACGGCGTAGAGCCCGGGGATGTTCGTCTCGAGCCGGTCGTTGGTGATCACGAAGCCGCGGTCCATGGTGACGCCGACTTCTTCATAGCCGAGGTTCGCCGTGGACGGGCCACGACCGACGGCGACGAGAAGCAGTTCGGCCTCGATCGTCTTACCGTCCTCCAGCGTGATGACGACGCCGTTCTCGTTCTGCGTGACGCCCTGGAAGCGGACGCCGAGCGAGTAGTTGATCCCGCGCTTGCGGAAGGCACGTTCGAGGCCCTTGCTCATCGCCTCGTCCTCGTTCGGGACGAGGTGGGGAAGCGCCTCGATGATGGTGACGTCGGAGCCGAACGACTTCCAGACGCTGGCGAATTCGACGCCGATCACGCCGCCGCCGAGGACGGCAACCTTCTGGGGGACGAAGTCGAGCTCGAGTGCCTGCTCACTCGTGATGACACGGCCGCCGATGTCCAGGCCGGGGAGCGAACGGCTGTATGAACCAGTCGCCAGGATGACGTTCTTACCGGTGACCGTCGTCTCGCCGACCTGCACGGTCGTTGGGGAGGTCAGTCGGCCTTCGCCCTCGATCACGGTGATGCCGCGGGCCTTGATCAGTCCCTGAAGGCCCTTGTGCTTCTTGGCGACGATACCTTCGCGGTAGCTGGTCACACCGGCGACGTCGATGCCGTCGAATGTTGCCTTCACGCCATATTTCGAGGAGTCCCGGGCGGCGTCAGCCACTTCGGCCGAGTGCAGAAGCGCCTTCGTGGGAATACAACCCCGGTGGAGACACGTCCCGCCCAGTTTGTCCTTCTCTACGAGTCCGACGGTGAGACCGAGTTCGGATGCGCGCAATGCTGCTGCGTATCCGCCACTTCCTCCACCGAGAACGACGATGTCAAAATTCTGCTCCGACACTGAGCTTCTCCCTTGTGCATCTGGGTTCGTGCTTGAGTCGCCGACACGGGGTCGAGCTGGCGACGATTGGGGGCTGACTAGCCCATACGACCTTACTACGGGCGACCAAACTCTTCGGCCACCTTGACCAGGGTGCGGACGCCGACGCCGCTCGGGCCGCCTGCGGTGAAACCGAAGGGAGCGTCCGGGTTGTTGGCGGGGCCGGCGATGTCGAGGTGAGCCCACGGAATGGCGGGGGCGTCGTCGGCGTCGCTCCGTGGGCCGATGAACTCCTTCAGGAAAACGCCGGCGACGAGCATGCCCCCTGCGGTGTTGCCGACTTTCGCGTTGGCAAGGTCCGCGACATCCGAGCGAAGCAGCGCGCGGGTCTCAACCGGGAACGGCATGGGCCACATCGGTTCGCCGACGGATCGTGCTGACGCGAGAACATCGGCCGTGAAGTCTTCGTCTCCCATCACGCCGGTGAACCGTTTACCGAGAGCGACAACGGCAGCACCGGTGAGCGTGGCGATGTCGATGATCGCGTCCGGGTGCTCCTCGCTCGCGGCGACGAGGCCGTCGGCCATGACAAGCCGGCCTTCGGCGTCGGTGTTGGTGACTTCGACCGTGCGACCCCCCTTGATCCGGAGCACGTCATTCGGGCGGATCGCTGTCCCTGACGGCATGTTCTCGGCGATGCACAACCAGGCGGTGAGCCGGACCGGCAGCGTCAGCCGCGCCGCGGCGACGATCACGCCGAGAACGGATGCGGCCCCGGTCATGTCGTACTTCATCCCCACCATCGATGCGGCAGGCTTCAGCGACAACCCACCGGTGTCGAAGGTGATGCCCTTCCCGACGAGGGCGAGGTGCTTCGCGGCGCCCTCCGGCGAGTAGGCGAGCTTCACGAGCCGGGGGCCGCGGCTGGAGCCCTGCCCGACGCCGAGGATGCCGCCGAAACCGTCGGCGGCGAGAGCGTCCTCGTCCCACGTGGTCACGTCGATCGGGAGCCCGGCAACGGCGTCCGCCGCCGCCTCGGCGAGGGCCGCCGGGTACAGGTCTCCCGGGGGAGTGTTGACGAGGTCCTTGACCTGCGCCACAGCGTCGGCGACGATCCCTGCGCGTTCGACGACGGCGTCGAACGCGTTCTCCTCGCCAGCGTTTTCGCCCAGGTGCACGGTGACTGCGGCCACTCCGGGCTTCGCGGAATTCAGGGAGGTGTTGCGGTAGGCGGTGAAGGTGTAACCACCGAGGGCCGCGCCCTCGAGAATCGCTTCCACGTCATCGGCGGATGCGGTGGGGAAGGCGAAAGCGACGGTGCCTGAGCCCGCGAGCTGCCGCACGGCCGACCCGGCCGCGTTCCGTAGGCTGTCGGTGCCGGCATCCGATCCGAGTCCGATGATCGCGATGCTTCCCGCCGATCCGACGGAGGCCGGGATCCGCACCAGCTGGTCGGCGGCGCCGGTGACGCCGATCGCGTCGAAGACCTCGCCGATGGCTGAGAATCCGTCGCCCGCGTGGAGAACAGCCGATGAACCGGACCTCAGCGCCCCGAGCACGAGAACGTCAGCGTTGGAGTCGATGGCAGCGGACGAAGACACGGAAAGCGCGGGAACAGACATGCCTCTCATGGTAGACGTTTGGCCGGAGGGGCTCCCGGCCGTGTTCGCTCTGCGCGTCGCGTGGCAGCTCGGGGTCCCCGGGTCGCCGATTAGAGTAGAAGCATGAGTTATCCCGGCGAACTTTTCGAGCTGACGGCTGCGGCATCCGACGTGCCGGACGGGCTCGATCTCGTCGTCGCGCTCACCGGTTTCTCGGATGCCGGTGGCGCAGCCGGGCAGTTCAACGACTATTCGCGCGGCGCTTTCGAGAGCGAACCGGTAGCGATTTTCGATAACGATCTGCTGCTGGATTACCGCGCACGTCGGCCGATCATCTACTTCGACCAGGACCACCTCACCGAGTACACGCCGCCGAGGCTCCAGGTGTCCCTTGCGTATGACGACCTCCACCACCCCTTCCTGTTGCTGACCGGTTACGAGCCGGACTTCCTCTGGGAGCGCTTCGTGAGGGATGTCCTCGGTCTGATCGACCGGTTCCGGGTTGCGCGCACGACCTGGGTTCACGCGATCCCGATGCCGGTGCCGCACACCAGGCCCATCGGGGTCACCGTGAGCGGGACGCGGACAGAGCTGATCGAGTCGATGAGCGCGTGGCGACCGCACACCCAGGTGCCTTCCAACGTGCTCCACCTTCTCGAGTACCGTCTGACCGAGCGGGGCTCTGGAGTCGCCGGCTTCGCCCTCCTCATCCCGCACTACCTAGCAGACACCGAATTCCCGACTGCGGCCATAGCGGCTATCGACAGCATCAGCGCGGCGACCGGGCTCATCCTTCCCACCGATGAGCTGCGGGAGGAAGGGCGGGAGTTCGTCTCCCGCATCGACGAGCAGGTCGGGGGAAATGAGGAGCTGAAGAGGCTCGTCGGCACGCTCGAGGAGCGGTACGACACCTACATGGAGGGCAGCTCGTTGCGGTCGCCGCTCATGGATTCAGACGGCACGCTCCCATCAGCGGACGAAATCGCTGCCGAACTCGAGAAGTTCCTCGCGGGTCGCAAGGGCCCGGATGAGAAGCGCCCACCGGCCGACTCTGCCGAGTAGGCGGGACCTCAGCGCTGCGTTCCCTCGACCGAGTCGAGGGCGTCCGAGCGGGGAGCGAAGCTTCGAGGGATGCGGGCGATGCAGGTATCCACGCGCTCCGATCAATCGGCCAGCTTTTCTCGCTGCCCTAGGCTGGGAGAATGAACTCCGCGAAATCCTGGCTCGTCTTCTGGGTCGGGGTCCTCGCCTACATCGCTGCGGTGATGCAGCGTTCGACTCTCGGCGTTGCGGGCGTGTCTGCGGTGGAACGGTTCGACGCCGGCGCGTCTGCTTTGTCGGCGCTGGCCGTCCTGCAGCTCGTCGTCTACGCGGCGATGCAGGTTCCCGTCGGGGTACTCATCGACCGGCTCGGCCCGCGGGTCCTGATCACCGCCGGACTGTCCCTCCTTGTCGCCGGGCAGGTCGTTCTTGCCTTCTCGCCGTCGATCTCCGTGGCGGTGATGGGCCGCATCCTCGTCGGGGCCGGTGACGCGGCGATCTTCGTCTCCGTGATGCGCCTCGTCAGCTCCTGGTTCTCGGGCCCCATCGTTCCGCAGCTCTCGCAGTGGATGGGAAACCTCGGGCAGGCCGGTCAGATCCTCTCGGCGATTCCCTTCGCCTGGCTCCTGCACGCGCTCGGATGGACCCCCGCGTTTCTCGCCGCGGCATCTTTCGTCGCCCTCACCCTGGTCCTCGGTCTCGCGGTCATCCGCGACCGGCCCGCAGAGTCGACGGAGTCCGGGCGGGCGGAGAGCTTCCGGGAAGCGCTGCAATCCTTGAAGACCAGCTTCAGCCGGCCGGGCACACAGTTGGGGTTCTGGTCGCACTATGTGACGCAGTCATCGGGCACCGTGTTCTCGCTGCTGTGGGGATACCCGTTCATGGTCTACGGCCTCGGCCTGTCCGAACCGATGGCGGCGTCCATGCTGCTCGTGATCGTGGCATCCGGGGTTCTCATCGGCCCGCTGCTCGGCCTGCTCTCAGCGCGATACCCGTACCGGCGGAGCAATCTCGTCCTCGGGATCGTCATCGCGATCGGGTGCGCCTGGACGGCGTTGCTGCTCTGGCCGGGGACCCCGCCGTTCTGGCTGCTCATCGTCCTGCTGGTGGTGCTCGGGGCAGGAGGCCCTGGGTCTCTCATCGGTTTCGATTTCGCCCGCACCTTCAATCCGGCGCGCGTCCTCGGGTCAGCGAATGGCGTGGTGAACGTCGGCGGCTTCCTGGCCAGCTTCGTCATGATGTTCCTCATCGGGCTGATCCTCGACTCGCAGTCCGCCACAGGCGCGTCACCGGGGGAGTTGTACCGGCTGGAGTCCTTCCGGCTCGGGTTCCTCGTCCAGTACCTCGTCATCGGCTTCGGTGTGGTGATGCTGATCCTCGCGCGCCGGCGCACCCGGAGACGTATCGTCGAAGAAGAGGGAATACAGGTCGGGCCCCTGTGGGTCGCTGCTCTTGAGGCGATTCGTCGCCGCCGCGGGTGACGGCGATCACGGGGTGGCTCGTTCTCACAGCAAAGCGTGACATAATGTGGACTAAGGACCCGTTCAAGTCCGTGCTGGTCGTGTCTTCTGACGCGTGCTCAGCGCCAGGGCTTGACATGGGTCTTAGTAATGTCCGAAAACAATCTGGGCCCATGAGCGGGTGTCCGTGAGAAACACGCTCCCGGGACTGAAAGGTGCTCCTATGGCCAGCAAGGCCGCACAAACTTCGGCAACGGAAGAAAAGACGACGGCAACGAAGGCCGCAACAGACAAGACGGTCGCGGAGACAGCTCCCGCGACGACCGCAGCCAAGACCCAGGCGCCCGCGAAGAAGGCGCCTGCGAAGGCCACGACCACAAAGGCCCCCACGGCAGCTGCCCTGAAGAAAGCTGAGGCTGCTCTAGCTGCCGAGGCAGCCGGCGTGGCCCCGAAGGTGGCGACGGCAAAGGCCGGCCCCGCCAAGCGTGGGCCTGCCAAGAAGAAGGCAGAGGAACCTGAAGAGGTGCACGTCGATCAGACGGACGCCGAACGGGAAGAAGCCGAAGAAGCCCGGAAGAAGAAAGCGGAAGAGGCTGAAGCGCTCCCGCAGGGTGCGCTCGTCCTCTCACTCGTCGACGACGAGGACGAAGTACCCGTCTACTCGTCAGCCATTACCGGTGCCACAGCAGACCCCGTGAAGGACTATCTCAAGCAGATCGGTAAGGTCGCGCTCCTGAACGCGGCCGAAGAGGTCGAGCTCGCGATGAGGATCGAAGCCGGACTGTTCGCCGAGGACAAGCTGTCGCAGATGGACGACACCGAGAAGCGCACGCAGCTCGGTCGTGAACTCCAGTGGGTGGCCAAGGACGGAGCCCGTGCCAAGAGCCACCTGCTCGGTGCGAACCTCCGGCTCGTCGTTTCGCTCGCGAAGCGCTACACCGGCCGCGGCATGCAGTTCCTCGACCTGATCCAGGAGGGAAACCTGGGCCTCATCCGTGCGGTCGAGAAGTTCGACTACACCAAGGGCTTCAAGTTTTCCACCTACGCGACCTGGTGGATCCGCCAGGCGATCACCCGCGCCATGGCCGACCAGGCGCGCACGATCCGTATCCCCGTGCACATGGTCGAAGTCATCAACAAGCTCGCCAGGGTTCAGCGGCAGATGCTGCAGGATCTCGGCCGTGAGCCCACGCCTGAGGAACTCAGCCGGGAACTCGATATGACCCCTGAGAAGGTCATCGAAGTGCAGAAGTACGGCCGTGAGCCGATCTCGCTGCACACCCCCCTCGGTGAAGACGGAGACAGCGAATTCGGTGACCTGATCGAAGACACCGAGGCTGTCGTTCCTGCAGACGCTGTCGGGTTCACCATGCTGCAGAAGCAGCTGGAGAGCCTGCTCGACTCGCTCAGCGAGCGTGAAGCCGGCGTCATCCGGATGCGCTTCGGCCTCGGTGACGGCATGCCCAAGACCCTCGACCAGATCGGCGACACGTTCGGCGTGACCCGCGAACGCATCCGCCAGATCGAATCGAAGACGATGGCCAAGCTGCGCCACCCGTCCCGGTCGCAGTCGCTGCGGGACTACCTTGAGTAAACCGACCGGCCTGCACTATGTCCTTCCGATCCTCGCCGGCCGCCTGACGCGCTTCGCAACGCGTCTGCGCGGTGGGGGGAGTGCGCTGCCCGGAGTGGTGGTACAGAAGCTCGCTCCGAACGTGATGAGGGATGTTGCCTCTCAGTTGCCGTACGGCGTGGTTTTCGTCCTCGGCTCGAACGGCAAGTCCACAACCACGAACCTTCTCTCGGCGGTCATGCGCGAGCACGGGCTGAAAGTGTTCACCAACCCGTCTGGCGCGAACATGCCCCAGGGCATCGCGTCAGCGATGCTCGCCGAGACGTCGCTGACCGGCCGCATGGACGCTGACATCGCCATCCTCGAGATCGATGAGGGTTACGGTGCGGTGATCGCCCGGCAGCTGAAGCCGCAGACAGCTGTGATCCTCAACCTTCTCGTCGACCAGATCTATCGGTTCGGCGAGCCGGACAAGGTGGCTCAGATGTTCCGCGGGATCGCCGCTGAGATCGGCTCCTCGATCGTCCTCAACCGGGACGACAACTTCCTCAGCACTCTCGGAAGCGAACTCGAGGCAGAAGGCCGTCTGGCTGTCGAGTACTTCGGGGTGACCGCGGAGGTCCAGGCGTCAGCGCCCCACGGGCAGGTTTCAGCTCGGGACTTCTCTGGCGCTCCCGCAGCGACAGCCGTCCGTCACGCCGTCGCCGAGGTCGTCCACGCCGTCGGCTACGACGCGAAGATCTCCTTCGCAGGAACCGTCCACGATGTGCGCATGCCGTCACGCGGCATCCATTACGCCGTCGACATCGCTGCCGCGTTCACCCTCGCCGCTCGCAACCTGGGGGAGCGCTTCGACATCGCGAAGGCGATCTCCGCGGTGCAGACGACCAAGACCGTCTACGGCCGTGGTGAGATCCTCCAGGTGAACGGCGTGGAGGTCGAGATTCTCATGCTGAAGAACCTCGCCAGCCTGCAGCTCAACCTCGACTACCTGCAGCAGACCCCGGATTCGGTGCTGTTCGCCTACGACGAGTCCAGCAAGGACCCGTCCTGGTTGTACGCTGCCGACCTCAGCCGGCTCAACCACGTCGACGTCATCTCCGGCCCCAAGGGAGCGTTCGTGGCCCTTCGCCTGGCGTACGAGGGCAAGAACTTCGGCGTCATCGAGCCGGACATCACCAAGGCAGTACAACGGATGCTGGACGGTCCGAAGCCGGAGAGCGGGCGTCACACGTTCTTCCTCGACTACGACCAGATGATGGCCACCCGCCGTTACCTGGGCTACAAAGACCTGGAAGCGGGTGCCGCATGAGTATTCGTGTTCTGGAGCTGTATCCTCACGACCTCTCGCTCAACGGCGACGTCGGCAACCGCACTGCGCTCGTGCGCCGCATGCGGCTTGCCGGTATCGACGTGGAGGAGCTCAGCTACTCGCCCGGTGAAGAGCTTCCGGAGTCGGCGGACATCGTCCTTATCGGCACCGGCACGTCCAGTGCCGTGCGATCGATCGCCGCGGACGTGGCACGCATCGCGCCGACACTCCGCTCCTGGTCGGAGGCCGGGGTTGTAATCGTTGCGGCCGGAGCCGGTTTCCACCTGCTCTCCACGTCGCTCAGGCTGAGCGCAACCGAGGTCTTCCCAGGCGCCGGCGTGTTCGCCGGTTCCGTCGACAGCAGCTCGAAACGAGTCATCACCGAGGCTTTCGCGGTCGACAGCGAATTCGGGCTGCTCATCGGCACAGAGAATCACACCGCGCTGTACACCGGCCGCCCGGACCAGAGGGCCCTCGGTCGGGTCCGCAACGGTTTCGGCAACGGTGACGGCACGGAAGGCGCCAGGGTGCACAACAGCATCGGCACCCATTGCCATGGGCCGTTCCTCGTGCTGAACCCGGTGGTTGCTGACTCCCTGATCGAGGCGGCCGCACAGCGCGCCGGCATCGACTACCGACCGGGACCCCAGCACGCGGATCTCGACGGGGTCGTCGACTTGGCCCGGTCCATCCTCCTCGCAAAGGTGCCATCGGCCTGATCCGGCCTCAGCATCACGAAACCGCCGTCCGATCGGGCGGCGGTTTCGTCGTTTTACCAGCCGCTGCGCGTCGGCGTGTGCCGGTCGCGCGCGCCATCCGGCAGAGACATCTCCGCTCGAAAGCCGAGGAGCCGGACCGGGCGGCCGGCCTCGATCCTGCCGACCAGGTCCAATGCGCGCCAGAGCACGGCCTGACGGTCCGCGGTCTCGGGGATCTTCTTCGTGTAGCTCCTGGTGACGAACGGCGCGTAACGCACTTTAAGGGTCACACCAACCACTGGGCGTGCCTCGGCTTCGACATCCTGCAGCACGCGCTCGACCAGCTCGCGCACTGCTGCCTCCACCTCGGCCGGTGTCCTGAGGTCCTGCTGATAGGTCGTCTCCCGGCTGTGTCCGCGAGCCAGCCATGGTGTGTCGTCGACGACGCGCGCTCCCTCGCCCCGCGCGAGCGAGCGGTACCACGGGCCCATTCTCGGGCCGAACTCCGCGACCAGGGTCTCGGTATCTGCCGCGGCAAGCTCGGCGACGGTCGTGATAGCGTGCCCCGAGAGGCGGCGGGACACCTTCGACCCGACGCCCCACAGGTCGATGGTCGGCCGGTTCCCCATCACGTCCAGCCAATTGGCGGCTGTCAGCCGGAAGACGCCGCGCGGTTTGCCGAATCCTGTGGCGACCTTCGCCCGAACGAGTGTGTCGCCGATGCCCACGCTGCAGTGCAGCCGGGTGCGTTCCAATACCGCTCGCTGCAGGTTTCGCGCGTACGTCTCGGGGTCTGCGCTGTCGATCCCGAGGAATGCCTCGTCCCAGCCCAGCACCTGCACGGTTGCTCCCGGCTGTTCCCGGAGGGTCGCCATGACCTCGTGCGATGCCGCCGTGTACGCCTCCGCGTCCACCGGGAGGATTACGGCATCCGGTACCTTGCGGGCAGCGATCCGCAGCGGCATCCCAGAACCCACACCGAATGAGCGCGCCTCGTATGAAGCGGTGGAGACGACGGCGCGCTCGGCGAGATCGCCCCGCCCGCCCACGATCACCGGTTTGCCGGCCAGCTCAGGGTGCCGCAGCACTTCGACAGCCGCGATGAACTGGTCGAGGTCGACGTGCAACACCCACGGAGTGAGCCCAGAATCCACGGGACCAGTCTGTCCGCCGCCCGTATTTTTGCATAGGCCGGCGCATGGGCGTACCGCCTCAAAGTCCGGTCGTGAAACTTCAAAGGCATTCGGGCGAACACAAGGGCGCCCCGGAAGCGTCGGGGCAACGACGGGGCCCTCTCAGCACACCAGAGGACACGAAAAACCGCCGCCCGAAAATCGGGCGGCGGTTCTCTCGTCCTGGGGCTCAGCCCGGCGAAATCAGCGCGGGTCGTTGAGGAGTCGGCTGGATTCGTCGTGCCAGCTGTGTGCGATTGCCGACAGCTTCTCCTGATATTTCTTTCCGTGGTGGGCGCAGAACAGCAATTCGCCGCTCTTCACAACTACCCGGATGTACGCCTGTGCGCCGCAACTGTCGCAACGGTCTGCCGCGGTCAGCTGTGGCTCAAGGGTGTCGACGCTACCGTTTCCGACTCGTCCGGTACCGTGTTCTCCTGTTGACATGAGCTCCTCCTGACCTTGGTGTTCGAGCATGTGCTGTCACCCAATGAAACCACGCATGGCCGGATATCTTCCCATCGTGTCGCCTATTTCGCTCTGCGCGTACGGTCAGGGCACCAAATCGTGTCACTTCCGGGCTCACAGGGCCAGATCGGTAGGCTTGAACATTGTGAGTTCCGATTATTCCGCCCGCCATCTTTCCGTCCTCGAAGGCCTCGAGGCGGTCCGCAAACGCCCCGGAATGTACATCGGCTCGACAGACTCACGTGGACTCATGCACTGCCTGTGGGAGATCATCGACAACTCCGTCGATGAGGCTCTCGGCGGCCACGGCGATCACATCAACGTCGTTCTCCACGAGGACGGCAGCGTCGAAGTGCGCGACCGTGCCCGAGGCATTCCCGTCGACATCGAACCGAAGACCGGCCTGAGCGGGGTCGAAGTCGTGTTCACCAAACTTCACGCCGGCGGAAAGTTCGGCTCCGGTTCGTACGCGGCATCCGGTGGACTTCACGGAGTGGGGGCTTCCGTCGTCAACGCGCTCAGCGAGAGACTCGACGTGGAGGTCGATCGCGACGGCAAAACCTGGGCTATGTCCTTCCACCGTGGCGAACCCGGCGTTTTCACAGACATCGGAGAGCCGAGCCCGGACGCTCCGTTCACGCCGTTCGAGTTCGGCAGTGAACTGCGGGTCGTCGGCAAGGTGAAGAAGGGGGTGACCGGCTCCCGCGTCCGTTATTGGGCGGATCGCCAGATCTTCACCAAGGGCGCCACCTTCCAGATGGACGACCTCGTCGCCCGCGCCCGTCAGACGGCGTTCCTCATCCCCGGTCTCGGTCTCACGATCGAGGACAAACGCTCGGGTGAGACAGCCGATGCCGACACCCACCTTTTCCAGTACGAGGGCGGCATCTCCGAATTCGTAGAGCATCTCGCCACAGACACGCCGGTCACCGACATCTGGCGGCTCACCGGCAGTGGCACGTTCACTGAAACCGTTCCCGTGCTCAGCGAGAGCGGGGCAATGCTCGCCACGGAACTCGAAAGGACCTGCGAGGTCGACATCGCCCTCCGCTGGGGCACCGGCTACGACACTGTCTCGAAAAGCTTCGTCAACATCATCGCCACACCCAAAGGAGGAACACACCAGCTCGGGTTCGAGCAGGCTCTGCTCAAGTTCCTCAGGCAGCAGGTGGAGCAGAACGCCCGCCGGTTGAAGGCGGGATCGGACAAGCTTGAGAAGGACGACGTACTCGCCGGGCTCACCGCGGTACTCACCGTGCGTCTTCCTGAGCCGCAGTTCGAAGGACAGACCAAGGAGGTCCTCGGCACGCCCGCTGCGCGCAGCATCGTCGCGAGCGTGGTGACCTCCGCGCTGAAGGAACGGTTCGCGTCGGCGAAGCGAGACGACAAGTCCCAGACGGCACTCGTGCTCGACAAAGTCGTGTCCGAGATGAAGTCGCGCATCTCCGCGCGCGCCCACAAGGAGACCCAGCGACGCAAGAACGCGCTCGAGAGCTCTTCGTTGCCCGCGAAACTCGTCGACTGCCGCAGCAACGATGTGGCCAACAGTGAGCTCATGATCGTTGAGGGTGACTCGGCGCTCGGCACGGCGAAGAACGCTCGCGACAGCGAATTCCAGGCGTTGCTCCCGATCCGCGGGAAGATCCTCAACGTCCAGAAGGCATCCGTCTCCGACATGCTGTCGAACGCGGAGTGCGCCGCGATCATCCAGGTGATCGGAGCGGGCTCCGGCCGCAGCTTCGACATCTCGACGGCGCGCTACGGCAAGGTCATCATCATGAGCGACGCCGACGTCGACGGCGCCCACATCCGAACCCTGCTCTTGACGCTGTTCTTCCGCTACATGCGGCCGATGATCACCGAAGGCCGGGTCTTCGCTGCGGTGCCACCGCTGCACCGCGTGGTTGTGATGAACAACGGGTCCAAGGCCAACGAGACGATCTACACGTACTCCGAGCAGGAGCTGCACGCGCTGCTCGCGAAGCTCAAGAAGACGAACAAGCGATACAAAGAGCCGATCCAGCGTTACAAGGGACTCGGTGAAATGGATGCCGACCAGCTCGCGACGACGACGATGGACCGCAGGCACCGCACCCTCCGACGGGTGCAGATGCACGACGCGGAACAGGCTGCGCAGGTCTTCGAACTTCTCATGGGCAACGATGTGGCGCCGCGCAAGGAGTTCATCGTCGAAAGCTCCGACCGGTTGAACCGGGACCGCATCGACGCCTGAGCCACGCGGTGGGCCTCCGCGGCGAATACACCCACTCTGGACGTACTCACCAAGTGCGCGGGGTGTTTCCGGCCGGAGTAGGTGAATCGGCGGCCGGCATCCGCGACGGATGACGCGCGCGCCCGCGCGTCAGGCGGTAACGATCTCGCTTCCGATCGACCCGATCACGGAGTCAATGGCGGTTCCGGACCCGTCGCGCCTCGCACCGGCATCCGGAAGCGTCCGTGCCGACCCGTCCGCTCCGACCGCATGTGCAGGCGCGGGTCCTGCCCAGGCGAGCGAGAGGCCGTCTTCGCCCTTGAGGAAGGAGTGGCACCTGACACCCCCTGTTGCTCGGCCCTTCGCGGGGAACTCGGAGAAGAACGACACCTTGACCCTGCCTGGGTCGGTCCCGGGGATCGTGGCCGACGACACCGAGACCGTCGCGACGACGTTCTCGGCATCGGGGTCGAGCGCACCGAAGAAGACGATGTGAGCATCGGATGGCAGGTTCATTCCGGCGACGCCACCGGCAGGGCGACCCTGAGGCCTGACTCCCGATGCCGGGAAGTGAAGCAACTGGGCCGCGGAGCTGATGAACACCAGCTCGGCGGTGTCGGGCGCTTGCGTCGCGCCGACGACTTCATCCGACGGTTTCAGACCGATCAGTTCGAAGTCGGGCTTGTTCGGCCAATCGCCGGGCGTGACCCGTTTGACCACTCCCAGTCTCGTGCCGAGCGAGATCGGCGTCGTGCTGTCGAGCGACACGAGCGCGAGGATCCGTTCCGCCTTGTTCGGCAGGGCGAGGTAGTCCGCGATCCTCACCCCAGCAGCGAGTTGGAGAGAGTTGGAGGGGACGACGGGGAGGTCAACGGCTGTGAAACGGATCAGCCGGCCCCGCGACGTGACCGCGCCGATCTCGGCTCTGGATGTCGTGTCGAGGAACGACCGGACGGCGTCGTGCTTGCTGCGCCGACGGGTGCGCGCCGGCGCCGGCGGCTCTTCGCTGTCGACGAGGTCGACCCGGACCGCACGGCCCGTCGTGCTGAGGAACACCCGGCACGCGGTGTCTGCGACCTCCAGCTGGGCCGCCTGGCGCTTGGACGCGGCGGTAGCGATGCTCGGCCTGGCTTCGGTGAGGAGAGTGCGACGCGGCGTACCGAACCGCTCGGCGACATCCGCCAGTTCGTCAGCAACCTGCTTGCGGATGAGAGCCTGGCTCCCGAGGAGACGTTCGAGTTCGGCGATCTCCTGAAGAAGCTTCTCGCGCTCGGCCTCGAGTTCGATCCGTGAGAACCGGGTCAGGCGGCGAAGCCGCAACTCGAGGATGTATTCGGCCTGGAGCACGGACAGATCGAAGACCTCGACCAGCCGGGTCCTGGCCTGGTCGGTGTCGTCGCTCGCTCGGATGACCTGGATCACTTCGTCGATGTCGAGGATGGCGATGAGCATGCCTTCGACGAGGTGCAGGCGTTCCTTGCGCCGTGCAAGACGGAACGCAGACCGGCGGGTGACGACATCGATGCGGTGATCGATGTAGACCTGCAACAGTTCGCGCAGGCCAAGCGTCTGCGGGCCGCCGCCGACGAGCGCGACGTTGTTGATGCTGAAGCCGTCTTCGAGTGGAGTGTAGCGGTAGAGCTGCTCGAGGACCGCCTGCGGGCTGAAACCGGTTTTGATTCCGATGACGAGCCTGAGCCCGTGCTTGCGGTCGGTGAGGTCGGTGACATCCGAAATGCCGCTGAGCTTCTTGCTCGTGACCCCGTCCTTGATTTTCTCGATGACCCGCTCAGGACCGACGAGGTAGGGCAGTTCGGTGACGACGAGGCCGTTCTTGCGCGCCGAGAGACTCTCGATGCTCACCTTGGCGCGAGTCTTGAAGCTGCCGCGCCCGGTGGCGTAGGCGTCCTTGATCCCGTCGAGGCCGACGATGGTTCCGCCGGTGGGAAGGTCCGGACCCGGCACGTACTCCATCAGGTCGTCGAGGGTGGCATCCGGGTGGGAAAGCAGGTGTCTCGCGGCACCGACCACCTCGATCAGGTTGTGTGGCGCCATGTTCGTCGCCATGCCAACGGCGATACCGCTCGCGCCGTTGACGAGGAGATTCGGGAACGCCGCGGGGAGGACCTCGGGCTGCGTCAGCTGGTTGTCGTAGTTGGGAACGAAGTCGACGACGTCCTCGTCGAGTCCCTCGGTCATCGCAAGAGCTGACGCGTCCAGCCGGGCTTCGGTGTACCTCGCTGCAGCGGGTCCGTCGTCGAGTGATCCGAAGTTGCCGTGGCCGTCGATGAGCGGAACGCGCAGCGTGAACGGTTGCGCGAGCCGAACGAGGGTGTCGTAGATGGCTGAGTCACCGTGCGGGTGCAGCTTGCCCATCACCTCACCGACGACCCGCGCGGATTTCACGTGACCGCGCTCGGGGCGAAGACCCATCTCGGACATCATGTACAGGATGCGGCGCTGCACCGGTTTCAGCCCGTCACGGGCGTCGGGGAGCGCCCGTGAGTAGATCACCGAGTAGGCGTACTCCAGGAACGACCCTTGCATTTCAACGGATACGTCGACATCTTCGATGCGTTCGGTGAAGTCATCGGCAGGGGGTGGAGTTTGTGTGCGGGGCATCCGGGATTTTCTAGGGATTGGGTCAGGGGTCCTGGCGATCGGCGGCCGCGTCGCGGTTATGCCAGAATTGCCCGGATGGCCACCATGCTACCCACCGAAAAAGCCGGAGCCCGAAGCCTTGCCGATGTTCTGCCAAATTCGGCACGCGCGCTGGCAGCGGAACCGAACGATCTGGACCTCCCTCCCGTGCGTTCCGCCGTTGTTGTCGTCGTCGACGGTCTCGGCCGGTCGCAATTGGCGGCCCGGGCAGGTCACGCCCGGTTCCTGGCCGCTCGACCGCGCGAAGCGATCACCTCGGTCTTCCCCACGACGACCGCTGCAGCCCTCACGACGTTGACCACGGGCGCCATGCCCGGTCAGCATGGCCTGGTCGGGTACCGCACCCTTGACGCCTCCAACGACCGGCTGGTGAACCAGCTCACCGGGTGGGACGACGCGATGATCCCGGAAGTGTGGCAGCGGGAGACGACTGTCTTCGAGAAAGCCGCGACCGGCGGCATCCGGAGCTTCGCCGTTGGTCCGTCGAAATTCCGAACGTCGGGGTTCACCCGCGCGGTGCTGCGGGGTGCAGAATACCGCGGCGCCAACACCATCACCGAGCGATTCGCCGAAGCCTCTCGGATTCTGGCGAGCGGTGAACCGTCGCTTGTCTACCTGTACATTCCCGAGCTCGACAAAGCGTCGCACTCGTATGGTTGGGAATCCCCGCAATGGCTCAGCGGCCTCGAGGCCGTCGATGCCGAACTGCAGGCGTTCCTGAAGGTCGTTCCGCCGCGGGTCGGTGTGCTCGTCACCGCCGATCACGGTTCGGTCGACGTGCCGCATCGGGCGCATGTGCTGTTCGACCAGGCGCCGGAACTCATCGATGGCGTCAGGCACGTCGGCGGCGAACCCCGGTGCCTGCACCTCTACCTCGAGCCGGGAGCGACGGATGCCGATCGCCTCGCCCTCGCGACACTCTGGGAGCAGAGCGAGGGGGAGCGTGCCTGGGTTGCGCCCCGGCAGGAAGCGATCGCCGCCGGGCTCTTCGGAGACGTGCATCCGGATGTGCTCCCGCGTATCGGCGACGTTCTCGTTGCCGCCCGCAAACGCATCGTCTACTACGACTCGCGACCCGTCGACCAGGCGGCACGGAACATGATCGGGCAGCACGGGTCGCTCACCGCGGATGAACGGATCGTGCCGCTCGTCCGGCTCGGAGCGTTCGAGCTCTGAGCGTACTGCCGGCCCCCTGTGTCGCCGGCAGCGCCTATTCGCCACGGGTGACCGTCAGGGCCCGGTGGTCGAACCGCCTCTAGTCGTCGTCAGACTTGGCGCCGAAAACGATCTCGTCCCATGAGGGCATCGCAGTGCGCCCGCGCTTGGGGCGGGCGGACGCGCTCGGGATCACCGGGGGAGTCGGTGGCTCACCGGGCCGCTGGCTGTCGATGTCGAGAGGCACATCGGCGGGGCGGGGGGAGGGTCGGGCAGAGCTGTCATCGACCGGGCGGTGCGCTGATTCACGCTCGCCACGGCGCTTGCGCAGCGCTTCGAGCAGATCCGCCGTCTGATTGGACTGGCCGTTGCCGTCCTCTGAGCGGTTGATCGCCGCCGCAGCTGCGGCCTTCGATGAGGACTGTGGTCTCGCCGCGATCTCGATGTGAGGGGAGAGGTCACCGCTGTCTTCAGACGCACGGAAGTTGAAGGCTCCGCTGTCGAACCGGCTGTCATCTGGGTGGGCGTCCTCGCGATCAACCGCTCGCAGGCGCGGGATGAGAGCCGTCGGGAGTTCGCCCTGCTTCGACAGGGTCACCGCTTCGCTGTTGAGCGGGGCGAGCGCCTGCCTCTTCGGCTCGAAGCTCCAGCGCGCATCGTGCTCGATGTTCGACGCCGAGAACGACAGCTTCACGGTCCAGCCACCGCTGGCTTCCTTCCAGCTCGTCCACCGCTCGTCGCTGGCACCGAGCGATTCGAGCCTGGCGCGGATAGCTGCCCCGAAGGTCGAGTCGTCCTCGTCGGACGACGGCTCGATGGCCGTCAGGACCTGGACGCTCAGCGCGGCGCCGACGATGTGCTCACGCTCAGCGAGCACTGGACCCTCGAACCGTTGGATGTAATCAAGGTCAGCGCCGGTCAGGGTGGCGACCTCTTCGGCCGACATTCCCGAACGGATGTGGGCCTGGACCTCGCGCGGGCTCAGCTTGGGGCCGCTCGTGGGCTCCTGACGGCTGCGGCGCACGTGCGACTGGAGCACGTCGTCGATGAGGAGACGGAAGCGCTCCCCACTTTCGGTGGCCGCGATGAGCGCGCCGTCCTCGACACCAATGACTTTCAAGTCGTGCATGATCAACTGCCTTTCAGGCTGTGATTTGTTCCTCAAATGGTGCCACGGCTTACCCGTTTCTTTGGGAATACCGTGGGCGTGCCGCGGGTTCAGGTTTGCGGAAGTGCATGCGAACCGGTTCCGGTTTGCTATTCCCCCCGAAAACGTGCAAACTATCGCCGCCGACAGCGATCGGACGACAACATAAGAAGTGGATGGACATGGCAACGGACTACGACGCCCCCCGCAAGACCGACGATGATTCAGAGTCGATCGAGGCCCTCAAGGAGCGCGTGCCAGACAAACTGTCTGGATCCGTCGACGCCGAAGACGCCGACAACCCCGGCGGTTTCGACCTCCCTGGAGCAGATCTTTCCGACCTCGATCTCGACGTCGTGGTTCTTCCGCCCCAGGCGGATGAATTCACCTGCGTGAACTGCTTCCTCGTGAAGCACCGCTCGCAGATCGACCACGAGTCCAAGCTCGGACCGATCTGCGCGGAGTGCGCCGCCTAAAGACTTTCTCTGGCAGCTGCTGGCCGTCGCGATCCTTCGATCGCGGCGGCCAGTTCTCGTGGTCGGCGAGTGGAGATCAGCCAGTAAGGCGTAGGGTCGGCAGGGTCGTGGAGCGGCACGGTGACGACGGGGTCGATGGACCCGCGGATCAGCAGCCACGCCCGTGCATCGAGACGTTGCCCGCGCTCAAGGGCGGCTTCTTCCCCGGTGAAGACCTGAGGCTTTCCGAGCAGATCCAACGAGACTCGCGCGCGACCGGCGCGAAGCATCCGATCGTCCACCTCGATGGTGGGTGCGCCAAGCAGGAACAGCGCGACACAGCCGCCGTACAGGAGGATCGCCGTCACAATGCCGGCGGGCATCGAGATGGGGGCGAGCACCAGCATGCTCGCCGGGATCACAAGGGCCGAGGCGATGAGAAGCCAGGGTGCAGGCCATAAACGTTCGCTATATCGGGTCATGGGCTCTTCCATTCAGACTTCTGCACTACCCTCGACACGTGATCGAAAGCGTTGACGTACTCATTATCGCCCCGGAACTGCCGGTGTACTCGCACCCCGGCGACGCAGGTGCTGACCTGAAATCGACGGATGCCGTGACCCTGGCACCCGGCGAACGGGCAGTGATCGGCACGGGCGTCTCGATCGCCCTCCCGGACGGCTATGTCGCCTTCATCGTGCCGCGCTCGGGCCTCGCAGCGAAACACGGCATCACCGTGGTAAACGCTCCAGGCACCGTCGACGCGGGGTACCGCGGCGAGATCAAGGTAACTCTCCTCAACACCGACCAGTCGAACGCGTACACGATCGAACCGGGCGACCGGATCGCGCAAATGATCGTGCAGCCGGTCAGCCGGGCGCGTTTCGTGCCGGTCGACACGCTCCCGGGCAGCCTCCGCGGCGATGGTGGCTTCGGCTCCACCGGGTACAACACTTCAGGAACAGGACCCCAGGAATGATCAGGAAGAACAAGCAGAAGGACATCGACACCACCGAGACGGCGGTCGACGCGGACGTCGACGCCACCGTCGAGAACACCGTCGGCGAAAACGCCACAGGCACAGATGCTGAGCTGGAGGCCATCGACGCGGACGTCGAGGATGCAGGCACCGACCTGTCGAAGGCTGCACCGAGTGACCGCAGCACCGAAGGACCGCTGGACGAGGCCGAGGCGAATTCGGTCCGTCCGTACATCGACCTCGGCGGCGTGAAGATTCTCCCGCGTGAAGGTTTGAACCTGCGCCTCGAGGTTGAGGAAAGCACCAAGCGCATCGTCGCCGTCGGCCTCGACTACGCCGGTTCGACCCTACAGATCCAGCCCTTCGCCGCACCGAGGAGCACCGGGCTGTGGAACGAGACGCGGGTGCAGATTCAGGAACAGATCGCCAAGCAGGGCGGAACAGTCACCGAACGCGACGGGGTCTTCGGCCCGGAGCTCGTGGCCGAAGTTCCCGTCGTCCAGGGATCGAACGGGGCAGCGGGCATGCGCATCGCCCGGTTCGTCGGCGTCGACGGTCCACGCTGGTTCCTCCGCGGCGTCATCGCCGGCGAAGGAGCAACCGACCCGGATGCCGCAGCCAAAGTCGAAGACCTCTTCCGCAGCATCGTCGTCGTCCGTGGTTCGGCTCCGATGCCGCCTCGCGACCTGATTCCGCTCAGGATGCCTGCGTCAGCTACGCCTGCGACCTGAGCCTGATCGATGACCAGCAACTCCCCGGACGATCGCAAGGGCGGCTCCGAGCCCGACGCCGCTGCCACGATTGCGGCAGCGCTCGGCAACGCGGCCGCCAGATCCGGGCTCGGCGCGCTTGCCCAGGCGGACAAGCCCAACGGCAGAGTCCTGCTGGAGGCGATGGGCGGCATCCGTGGGATCGTCGAAGCCATCGTGCCCGGTCTGCTCTTTCTCGTCGTCTACACGCTGACGCAGAATCTCCCGCTCTCGCTCGGCATCTCGGTCGGTGTGGCGGCGATCTTCACCGTACTGCGCCTCGTGCAGCGCACACCCGTGTCCTCTGCCCTCGGCGGACTCGTCGCAGCGGGCGCCTCGGCGGTGCTCGCACTGATGACCAACCGGCCTGAGGACAACTTCGTGCTCGGCTTCGTCACGAACGGCGCGTACGCCGCGGCCCTGCTCATCTCTGTCGCGGTCCGCTGGCCGCTCATCGGGCTGATCGCCGGCTACCTGATGAACGAGGGCACGGCCTGGCGGCGCATAGCGGTCAAACGACGGGTCTTCGCTGTCCTCACGCTGTGCTGGGCAGGCATGTTCCTCCTCCGGCTCGGCGTGCAGCTTCCGCTCTACCTCGCCGGCAACGTCGAATGGCTTGCCGCGACGAAGCTGATCATGGGGATCCCGCTCTACGCGCCCCTGCTGATCGTCACCTGGCTGGTCGTCCGCGCGGTGTACCGGAGATTGCCCGCCGCCTCCTGATAGAGTTATCTCGACATCAAGATAAATAGGGTCGATGGTCAGAACGGATGCCGCGCAAACTGGGTTAGGTTCGCCTTGCTAGCCACGCACGGGGTCGGGAAACCACTATTGACCTATGGCAGGCGTGTACGTGCCTGTGCCAATAAAGGAGAAGGCCATTGTCTACCGTAAATAGCTTTGGGGCGAAAAACACACTCTCGGTCGGGGGCACCGACTACGAGATCTTCCGGCTCGACGCCGTTGAAGGTGCCCAGAAGCTCCCGTTCAGTCTCAAGGTTCTTCTCGAGAACCTGCTGCGCACCGAGGACGGCAAGAACGTCACGGCTGAGCAGATCAGAAAGCTCGGCGGTTGGGTTCCATCCGCCGAGCCTGACACCGAAATCCAGTTCACCCCGGCCCGCGTCGTGATGCAGGACTTCACGGGCGTGCCATGCATCGTCGACCTGGCCACCATGCGTGAAGCCGTCGCTGAGCTCGGCGGAGACCCGACGAAGATCAACCCGCTCGCGCCGGCTGAACTTGTCATCGACCACTCCGTCATCGCCGACCTGTTCGGCACCGAAGACGCGTTGCGGCGCAACGTCGAGATCGAGTACGAGCGCAACGGCGAGCGGTACCAGTTCCTCCGCTGGGGCCAGACGGCGTTCGAGGACTTCAAGGTCGTCCCGCCAGGAACCGGCATCGTCCACCAGCTCAACATCGAGTACCTGGCCCGCGTCACCCACACCCGCACTGTCCCTTCGACGGGCTCAGAACAGGGAACGGTGCTGCAGGCATACCCTGACACCCTCGTCGGCACCGACTCCCACACCACCATGGTCAACGGCCTCGGAGTGCTCGGATGGGGCGTCGGCGGCATCGAGGCGGAGGCAGCCATGCTCGGCCAGCCCGTCTCCATGCTCATCCCCAAGGTCGTCGGCTTCAAGCTCAGCGGCTCGATCCCGACCGGCGTCACCGCAACCGATGTCGTCCTCACCATCACGCAGAAGCTGCGCCAGCACGGTGTCGTCGGCAAGTTTGTCGAGTTCTACGGTGAAGGTGTGGCTGAGGTTCCCCTCGCGAACCGCGCAACGATCGGCAACATGAGCCCCGAGTTCGGCTCGACGGCTGCCATGTTCCCGATCGACAGCGTCACCCTCGACTACCTGCGCCTCACCGGCCGCAGCGAAGAGCAGGTCACCCTCGTCGAGGAGTACTCGAAGATCCAGGGCCTCTGGCACGACCCGGCCGTCGAGCCGAACTTCAGTGAGTACCTGGAACTCGACCTGTCGACGGTCGTACCGTCGATCGCCGGCCCGAAGCGCCCGCAGGACAGGATCGAGCTCACCCTCGCGAAGTCGCAGTTCGAGACGGACCTCAGCAACTACACCTCGGTCGAGCACGACCTCGTCGACCTGGAGACCTCCGAGTCGTTCCCGGCCTCCGACCCGCCAGGGAACACCCCCGAGAACGAACACAGCAGGCACACGCACACCCACAAGAGCCACGCGCCGCAGTCGGTGTCCAAGCCGACGTCGGTCACGCTCGATGACGGATCGGCGTTCACCCTCGACCACGGAGCGGTGACGATCGCCGCGATCACGTCGTGCACGAACACGTCCAACCCGTCGGTCATGCTTGCTGCCGGTCTCCTGGCCCGCAACGCGGCGAAGAAGGGCCTCACCTCGAAGCCGTGGGTCAAGACCACGCTCGCACCGGGTTCGAAGGTCGTCACGGATTACTACGCCAAGGCCGGGCTCACCGACGACCTCGAGAAGCTCGGCTTCTACACGGTCGGTTACGGCTGCACCACCTGCATCGGCAACTCCGGGCCTCTGGCTGAGGAGATCTCGGCGGCGATCAACGAGAACGATCTCGCCGTCACGGCTGTGCTGAGTGGTAACCGTAACTTCGAAGGCCGGATCAACCCGGACGTGAAGATGAACTACCTCGCTAGCCCGCCGCTGGTCATCGCATACGCCCTGGCCGGGTCGATGAACTTCGACTTCGAAACGGATGCCCTCGGCAAGGACCACGACGGAAACGACGTGTTCCTCAAGGACATCTGGCCGGACGCCGCCGAGGTGCAGCACACGATCGACACCTCGATCGACACCGAGATGTTCACCCATGAGTACGCCTCCGTCTTCGAGGGCGACGAGCGCTGGCGTTCACTGCCCACGCCGGCCGGGAACACCTTCGACTGGGACCCCGAGTCCACCTACGTGCGGAAGCCCCCATACTTCGACGGCATGACGATGGAGACCACCCCTGTGGCGAACATCACCGGCGCACGCGTGCTGGCGAAGCTCGGCGACTCGGTCACCACCGACCACATCAGCCCAGCCGGATCGATCAAGGCCGACAGCCCGGCCGGTCACTACCTGACCGAACACGGGATCGACCGTAAGGACTTCAACTCGTACGGCTCACGCCGCGGAAACCACGAGGTGATGATCCGCGGAACCTTCGCGAACATCCGCCTGAAGAACCAGCTGCTCGATGGCGTCGAGGGTGGTTACACCCGTGACTTCACCCAGCCGGATGCTCCGCAGTCGTTCATTTACGACGCGTCGCAGAACTACCAGGCGGCTGGCACGCCCCTCGTGATCCTCGGCGGCAAGGAGTACGGTTCCGGTTCGTCCCGTGACTGGGCTGCCAAGGGAACGAGCCTGCTCGGCGTCAAGGCGGTCATCACCGAGAGCTTCGAGCGTATCCACCGCTCCAACCTCATCGGCATGGGCGTCGTGCCGCTGCAGTTCCCGGCAGGGGAGAGCTGGGAGTCGCTCGGACTGGACGGAAGCGAGTCGATCTCGATCACCGGACTCGAAGAACTCAACGCCGGCACGACACCGAAGACGGTTCGCGTGGTCGCTGAGCCGACCGAGCACTCGCCCGCGGGCAAGGAAACCGTTGAGTTCGACGCCGTGGTCCGGATCGACACCCCGGGCGAGGCGGACTACTACCGCAACGGCGGCATCCTGCAGTACGTGCTGCGGAGCCTCGTCTAACCGGTCCCTATCACGTCGGCGCCCCTCTGCGATTCATCAGGAATCGCAGAGGGGTGCCGCGTAGAGTGGGGGAGTCGGCGCTGATCTGGCCGCATGAAACGAAACAAGGAGTAGAACGCGATGGGTCTTCTTGAGACGATCAAGGGTCCTCGCGACCTCGATGCCCTCTCAAGAGAACAGTTGAGCCAGCTGGCCGCTGAGATCCGTACGTTCCTGGTCAGCGAAGTGTCTCGAACGGGCGGTCACCTCGGCCCCAACCTCGGCGTGATCGAACTGACGCTCGCCATCCACCGCGTCTTCCATTCCCCGAAGGACGCGATCGTTTTCGACACCGGTCACCAGTCGTATGTGCACAAGCTGCTCACGGGGCGCCAGGACTTCTCCAGGCTGCGGGAACGCGGCGGGCTGGCCGGCTATCCCCAGCGCAGCGAATCACCCCACGACATCGTGGAAAGCTCTCATGCGTCCAGTTCACTGAGCTGGGCAGACGGCATCTCCCGCGCATTCGAGATGACCGGCCAGGACCATCGTCACGTCGTCGCCGTCGTGGGCGATGGCGCACTCACCGGCGGCATGACGTGGGAAGCGCTCAACAACATCAGCGACGACAACACTCGCAAGCTGATCATCGTCGTCAACGACAACGGACGCTCGTATGCTCCAACCATCGGCGGCATGGCGCGCTTTTTGAACACCGTGCGAACCCGTCGCACCTACCGTGACTTGTACCTCACGAGCCAGAAGGCTTTCGACCATCTCGGGTCTCCCGGGCGGGCGGTGTACCGCGGAGTCCGCGGCGGCATGCACGGGTTCCTGGCACGGTTCAGTAACAACGAGGCGCTCTACTCGAACCTCGACATCAAATACCTCGGCCCCGTCGACGGCCACGATGAGCAGGCGATGGAGGAAGCGCTCAGCCAAGCCAAGAACTATGGCGCGCCCGTCATCGTCCATGCGATTACCCAGAAGGGCAAAGGGTACGCCCCCGCCGTCGACGACGAAGCTGACCAGTTCCACGCGGTCGGCAAGATCAACCCCTCCACAGGGGAAGCGATCTCGACGAGTACGACGCCGACCTGGACCAGCATCTTCAGTGACAAACTGCTCCGACTGGCGGAAACGAACCCACGCATCGTCGGGATCACCGCAGCCATGCTTCGGCCGACGGGCTTGAACAAACTCGCCGATCGGTATCCAGACCGCGTCCATGACGTCGGAATAGCAGAGCAGCATGCGGCCACGTCGGCGGCCGGCCTCGCGTTCGGTGGGCTGCACCCGGTGGTCGCCATCTACGCCACATTCATCAACCGTGCATTCGATCAGATCCTCATGGACATCGCCCTGCACAAGGCAGGCGTGACCTTCGTCCTCGACCGCGCCGGCGTCACAGGCCCAGATGGTCCTTCGCACCACGGGATCTGGGACCTTTCCATTTTGCAGGTGGTTCCGGGCATCCACCTGGCCGCGCCACGGGACGGGACCCGGCTCGAGGAGGAACTCGCCGAAGCCGTCGCGGTGGACGACGCACCGACAGTGATCCGGTTCCCGAAGGGCAGCGTCAGCACCGACATCCCGGCGATCCGCCGCACGTCGGACGGCGTCGACGTGCTCCGCGAGGATGAAGCGCGGGATGTGCTCATCGTCACCGTCGGTCCGATGGCTCAACTCGGCCTCGACGTCGCAGAACGGCTGCATGCCGCCGGTGTCGGCAGCACCGTCGTCGACCCCCGATGGGTCGTTCCCGTCGCGAACAGCCTCGTCGGACTGGCCGACAGCCACCGCCTCGTCATCACCATCGAAGACGGTCTGCGTGTCGGCGGAATCGGCACCCGCATCCGGCAGGAACTGCGGAAGGCGGGCGTGGACACCGGCGTCGACGAACTCGGGCTGCCTGACGAGTTCCTGCAGCACGCCACCCGCGAGCAGATCCTCGAGGATGCCGGTCTCACCGCCGAGAGAATCGTCGGCGACGTCCTCGCGCAGGTTTCCGGTCACCGCATTCCCGTTGCCCGGCCGGCTGAAGCCGCCGCCGAGCGCGCCCAGCGCAGCTGAGCGCGCACATCATCCCCGGCCGCGCACCGTCGCCGGCTACCCCAAGGAGTACACGATGACCGCCAGCCCGCCCACAGCATCCGACCGCCCGCTTCTGCTCGGGGTGCTCGCCACCTCGCGCAAGAAGAACGAACGGCGTCTTCCGATCCACCCGCTTCACCTCGACCGGATCGAGCCCGAGCTGCGGCAGCGGATCATCCTCGAGACGGGATACGGCGAACGGTTCGGCCTCTCGGACGAGCAGCTGAGCCCTCTCGTCGGTCGTCTCGCCGACCGCGACCAGTTGCTCGCCGATGCGGACATCGTGCTGCTGCCGAAGCCGCAGGCGCAGGATCTCGCCGAGTTGCACGACGGGCAGGTGCTCTGGGGCTGGCCGCACTGCGTGCAGGACCGGGAGTTGACCCAGGCGGCCATCGACAAACGGCTCACCCTGATCGCGTTCGAAGCGATGAACCACTGGTCGCCAGACGGCGGCTTCGCGCTGCACGTGTTCCACAAGAACAATGAACTCGCCGGCTACGCCTCGGTGCTCCACGCCCTCGAACTGACCGGTTCGACCGGCGACTACGGTCGGCGCCTCAACGCCGTCGTCATCGGATTCGGCGCCACGGCACGCGGTGCGGTCACCGCGCTCAACGCCCTCGGGGTACACGATGTCCGGGTTCTCACCAGCCGTGAGCGCGCGGCCGTCGGTTACCCGATCCATTCAGCCACGATCGTGCAGTTCGACCAGGACGACGAAGGAGCATTCCTCTCGAGCGTTGTGACCGACGACGGGCGTAAACCCCTCGCTCCGTTCCTCGCCGAGCACGACATCGTCGTCAACTGCACACTGCAGGACCCCAACAACCCGGTGATCTACCTGTCGACGTCTGACCTCGACCTGTTCACCCCTGGCAGCCTCATCGTCGACGTGTCCTGCGACGAAGGCATGGGATTCGAGTGGGCGAAGATGACGTCGTTCGACGACCCGATGTTCGAGGTCGGCGACCATATCCGCTATTACGCGGTCGACCACACTCCCTCCCACCTGTGGGACTCCGCTACGTGGGAGATCAGCGAGGCCCTGTTGCCGTTCCTGGACACCGTGATGGCCGGCCCTGAAGATGCGGACCGAAACGAGACCATCCGTCGTGCTGTCGAGATCCGGGACGGCGTCGTGCAAAACCCGGCGATTCTTGAATTCCAGGGCCGCTCTGCGGACTACCCGCACCCCGTCCTGTAAACGAGGCCCCCAACAAAGGGACGCGAGGCTGATGCCTCGCGTCCCTTGTCGGTGAACCTAGTTCCGGATGCCGCGGATCTGCGGATCGTGGAACGTTCCCCCGAACGCTCGCCCGCTCGCGCCTTCACGATCCAGGTAAGGCGTGACACCGCCCATCTGGAACGGCCACCCGGCACCGAGGATCATGCACAGGTCGATGTCCTCAGGCCCTTCGACCACCGAGTCCTCCAGCATGCGGTGGATCTCGTCGGCGAGCCCGTCCACCAGGCGCAACCGGATGGCATCCGCTGTGAGCGGTTCGGTACCGCCTGCGACGATCTTGAGCGCTCCCTTGTCGAATCCCTTGACCTTGCCCTTGGAATCTCTCTCCAGGAGGGTGCCGTACTCCGCCAGTTTGTGCAGGTTCTCGCTGCGGTAGAACCGGTCGGGGAAGGCGTTGTGGTGGGTGTCGAGCACGTGGGCGCCGACCTTCAGCCCGACCAGGTCGAGCAGCTCAGAGGGCGGCATGGGCAAGCCGAGCGGGGCCACCGCCTTGTCGACGACGTCGAACGGGGTGCCGTGATCGACCGCGAACATCGCCTCGCCGAGGAGCTTCGCAAGCACCCGGTTCACGACGAAACCGGGGGTGTCGCGGGTGATGACCGCGTTCTTGCGCAGCTTCTCCGCCGTCGCCATCGCCGTCGCAAGGGCCTCGGGAGTGGTCCGCGGTGTCCGGACCACTTCGATCAGCGGCATCACGGCGACCGGGTTGAAGAAGTGGAATCCGACGAGGCGTTCCGGATGTGCCAGCTTCTCACCGATGCGCTCGACCGAGAGCGACGACGTGTTGGTGGCGAGGATCGCCGTGTCAGAGACGTACTGTTCGACGTCGGCGAAGACGTTCTGCTTCACCTCCAGCTCTTCGAAGACAGCCTCGATCACCCAGTCGCAGTCCGCGAAGTCACTCTTGTTCGTCGTGCCGGAGACGAGCCCGTTCAGGCGGTTGGCTTCGTCGGGGGAGATGCGCTTTTTCTGCAGCAGCGCATCGATCTCCCCGCGGATGCTGTCGATTCCCTTGTCGACGCGGCCCTGGTCGAGGTCAGTGATCACGACGGGCACCTGGAGCCGGCGCACGAAGAGCAACGCGAACTGGCTGGCCATCAGACCCGCTCCGATCACGCCGACCTTGGTCACCTTCTGGGCGAGCGCCTTGTCCGGCGCACCCGCCGGACGCTTCGCGCGCTTCTGGACGAGATTGAAGGCGTAGACGCTTGCCTGGAACTGGTCGCCACAGGCGAGTTGCGCAAGCGCCTCATCCTCTCGTTCGAAACCTTCGGCCCGCGTGCCGCTCTTCGCCGCCCTGAGGAGGTCGAGGGCGATGTACGGCGCCAGGGGGACGGTACCGATCTTCGACTCGAGCGTCCTGCGGGCGATCCCGACGGCGGCATCCCACTTGACCAGCCGCTCAACCTTTCCCGGAGTGTTCTTGCGAGTGACCTTGATCTTTCCAGCGAGCACGTCTCCGGCCCAGGCAAGCGAGTTCTCCAGGAACGACGCCGCCGGGAATATCGCGTCGGCGATCCCGAGCTCGAACGCCTCCGGCGCCTTCAGCATCCGGTTCATCTTCAACGGGTTCTCGATGATCACCTTGAGGGCGTTCTCGATGCCGATCAGGTTCGGCAACAGGTAGGCCCCACCCCAGCCGGGGACCAGCCCGAGGAACACCTCCGGCAGTGCGATGGCAGCGGCCGACGCGTCGACGGTGCGGTAGTTCGCGTTCAGCGCGATCTCGAGCCCGCCACCGAGCGCCAGGCCGTTGATGAAGACGAACGACGGCACCCCAAGGGTGTCAAGCTTGCCGTACACATGGTGGCCCAGCTGCCCGAGCAACCGCGCCGACTCCAGGGATTCGACCTCGCTGACTTTGCTGAGATCTGCGCCTGCCGCGAGAATGAATGGTTTGCCGGTGATCGCGACGGCGCCGATTTCCTTCGCCGCAGCTCGCGCACGCTGGGCATCGAGCACGCCGCCCAGCTCCATGAGCGTGACAGGGCCGATGGTGTTCGGCCGGGTGTGGTCCCTGCCGTTGTCGAGGGTGATGAGGGCGATCACGGTGCCGTCCGGCAGCGCGACGTCCCGCACGAACGAGTGCGTGACGACCTCGTCGACGGCGTGGGCGAGGAGGGGGCTGAAGTCGATGGTCGAGTAGTCGGTCATAGCGATTACTTCTTTCCCTTCCAGTTCGGGTTCTCCCAAATGACGCTGCCACCCTGGCCAAGTCCGACACACATTGCTGTGAGGCCGTAGCGCACATCCGGGCGCTCGGCGAACTGGGCTGCGAGCTGAGTCATCAGTCGAACACCGGATGCTGCGAGTGGATGCCCGATGGCGATCGCCCCGCCCCACTGGTTCACTCGGGGGTCGTCATCGTCGATGCCGAAGTGGTCGAGCAGGGAGAGAACCTGGATCGCGAAAGCCTCGTTCAGCTCGAACAGCCCGATGTCGTCGATCGTGAGTCCTGCTTTGCGCAGGGCCTTCTCTGTTGAGGGAACGGGACCGATGCCCATGATCTCCGGCTCGACTCCGGCGAAGGCGAAGCTCACCATGCGCATCTTCGGCTTGAGCTTGAACTCTGTGACCGCGGAAGCTCCGGCCAGCAGGCTCACTGTCGCGCCGTCGGTCAGTGGGGAGGCGGTTCCCGCCGTCACGCGTCCGTGCGGGCGGAACGGTGTCTTCAGGTTGGCCAGACCTTCCATGGTGGTTTCGGGACGAGTGCCCTCATCACGGGTGGCGAGGCCCCACCCCGATTCGCTTCTGATCGCAACGGGGATGAGATCCGGCTGAATCTTGCCTGCCTCGTATGCGGCCTGCAGCTTCTGCTGGCTGCGCGTGCCGAAACGATCCGCGCGTTCCTTGGTGAGGTGGGGGAACCGATCATGGATACGCTCAGCAGTCTTGCCCATGTCGAGAGCATCCGCCGAGACGAGCTTCTCGCTCAGGAACCGCGGGTTCGGGTCCGCGTCGGCACCGAGCGGGTGGCGGCCCATGTGCTCGACACCGCCAGCGATGCCGAAGTCGTAGGCGCCGAAGGCGATGGCGCTGCCGATCTGCGTCACCGCGGTCATCGCCCCCGCACACATCCGGTCGATGGCGTAACCGGGAACGGACTGGGGGAGTCCGGCGAGAAGCGCGGTCGTGCGGCCGAGGGTGAGGCCCTGATCGCCTTGCTGGGTGGTGGCCGCGATCGCGACCTCGTCGATTCGGTCTTTCGGGACATCCGGGTTGCGCTCGAGAAGCCCCATCATCGCCTTGACGACGAGATCATCCGCGCGGGTGTTCCAGTACTGACCTTTTTCTCCGGCGCGACCAAACGGGGTCCGCACACCATCAACAAAAAAGACGTCGGCTATTTCGGCCACTTTGCCTCCCAATTTCGTTTGCACCCCGATCCTAGAGAGCACGCCAAATCGGGCCGGAATCCTTTGATTCTTCCTACGACTCCCGTTTCGGAGCCTCCGACGCCAGTTGGCTGGATTCTACAAATGCAGAGGCGATTGCCTGTGCAGTAGCTTCAATCTGCCAGGGGCGGGCCGAGAGAGCGGCGAGGGCGTCCGCGATCGATTCAGCTGTGATCGGTTCGGGGGCATCCCATGCGACGCGCCGTAGAACCTCGGGGGTCAGAAGGTTCTCGATCGGGATGGCGAGGTCTTCGGAGATCGTGGAGATCGACGTCCGTGCCGCTTTGAGACGGCCATCGGCCTCTGGGTTGCGCTCCGCCCAGCTCCGTGGAGGAGGCAGGCTGTCGCCGGAGGCGCCGCGGATCGGCGGCAGGTCTTCGGTGCTGAGCCCGCGTTCGATTGCCGCCCACCATCGCGGGAGCTCGCTCCTCGACGCCCGGCCTTTGAACTCGCGCAGCGCAGCAAGCGCGGCGCGGCTCCGTGGTTCAGCTCGAACAGCGGCGACGATTGAGGAGTCCGGGACGAGTCGCCCTGGGGCGATGTCGCTCTCGCGAGCGAACGCATCCCTCGCAGTCCACAACTCGCGGGCGATCGCGAGGTTCCTGGCACCACGAACCGTGTTCAGTCCCGAGAGCCGGCGCCACGGGTCCTGGCGTTGGACCTTCGGCTGCCTGGCCAGAGTGGCTTCGAATTCCTGGGCGGCGATGGCGCGTTTGCCGCCTTCGTCGAGCAGAGCTGCGAGCTTGTCGCGGACATCGACGAGGAGTTCCACGTCGAGGGCGGCGTATTCCAGCCAGGTGGACGGCAGCGGCCGGGTCGACCAGTCAGCCGCGGAGTGCTCCTTGGCCAGGTGGACCCCGAGGAGCTCTTCGACGACGGTTCCCAGCCCGACGCGAGGAAACCCGAGGAGCCGGGCGGCCAGTTCGGTGTCGAAGATGCGAACCGGATCGAGGCCGACTTCCCTCAAGCAGGCGAGGTCCTGGCTCGCCGCGTGGAGAACCCATTCAGCAGGAGCGATCGCCTCGTTCAGTTCGTCGAAGCGACCGATCGCGGGCGGGTCGAAGAGAAAAAGCCCGGCGCCACGGCGGTAGAGCTGGATGAGATACGCGCGCTGCGAGTAGCGGTAACCGGATGCCCGCTCAGCGTCGACGGCGATCGGACCGCTTCCGGCTGCAATGGTTCGAACAGCGTCGAGGTATTCGTCCCTCGACTCGATGACGTGGCGTTCAGTCACGCGCCGTCCTGCGACTAGACAACAGAGTGACACCTTCGGTTGTTGGTGGGAGCCCGGCAAGCATGCAGAGCAGTTCCCCCCAGCCTTCCACATGTGAGGAGATATCGTTCTCCAGCGGAGTCCACGATGCCCTCAATTCGATCTGGGCACCATCGCCCTGCGCAGCCAGCTCCCCGAATCCGGTGGAGATGATCTTCGTGGCGGTCCCTGAAGCAGAGGTGTATTTGGCTGATCGTGCGTTGAGGGCGTCGACGAGCCAGGACCAGGCGACGTCGGCGAGGAATGGGTCAAGGCCGATCTCGGTTTCGAGCGGCGCCTGGACGAAACAGACGATGCGGAACACGCCGCCCCAGGCTTCGGGTTCGCTCGGGTCGTAGAGGAGGATGAACCTTCCCGTGCCGAGTTCGGAATCGGCGCCGTGTCTGGACGGCGTGACGTCTGCGGAAAGAGCGACGCTGTATGGCGCCAGGTTACCGGGTGCGGGGATCTCCGTCACAGCCAATTCGGGCCGCGCCTTGGCGCGCCGAACGGAGTCCAGTGCGCTCTGGAACTCTGGAGGCACGTCGGTGCCCATCGGGAAATCAGCCACGTTTGCAGACTAGAGTTACTTGCCCATGAAACGACACAGCCACGCCGACCGGAATGCCCCCGTCTCCACGGGCCGCCGCTGGCAGATCGTGGTCGTCTTCGGCGCAATCCTGCTCACGCTTGCGAGCAGTGCGGTCATCGCCGTCGGCACGGTCGCGCGGCGGGTGGTGACGCCGGCACGCACCCGGGTCCGGGAGAGCGATGTGCTCGCCATCGACGCCGAAAACGCGACGATCACCCTCGGGGCTAACCCGGAAACATCTCTTCCCGGCCGCTACGGCCTGTTCTATGGGGAGCCCGAGCGGTATTTGCGTCTGGGAGATGTTCTGCACTCGACCGGTGCGGCCGTGACCCGCAAGCTCGAGACTGCGGCCGATGGCTTACCGACGAGCGGCCCGGCCACGTTCAGCGGATGGTACTTCTCCCGGCCTGAAGAGCTCGGCATCGGCTTCCGGAACATCGACGTGCCGACACCGGCCGGCAACGCGCCGGCCTGGCTCTTCCCGGCTGAGGAAGACACCGGCCGCTGGGTGGTCATCGTTCACGGCCGCGGAACCACGAGAAGCGAGTGTCTCCGAGCCGTTCCCGTCTGGCGGGAGGCGGGCTACTCGGCGTTTCTGGTGTCATACCGGAACGACGGCGACGCTCCGCCCAGTGCCGACGGGTTGTACGGCCTCGGCGAGACCGAGTGGAACGATGTCGACGCCGCTCTGGATGTGGCTGTAGCGCACGGCGCCACAGACGTCGTTCTCATGGGTTGGTCGATGGGAGGCACCATCGCGGTGCAGACCTCACTGCGCAGCAGCCACACCGCTCTTCTCCGGGGTGTAGTGCTTGACTCTCCTGTGCTCGACTGGGCCCGAGTCCTCGAATTTCAGGCGGACGCCGGGCGGATCCCCGTTCCGCTGCGTCTGGCGGCGATCACTGCGATCAGCAGCCCGTGGGGCAGGGTGCTTACCGGCCTCGACTCGGCTGTGGATCTTTGTGGCCTCGATGTCATCAGCCGCGCCTGCGAGCTCACCCTCCCGATTCTCGTGCTGCACAGCGACGATGACGGGTTCGTCCCGTCGTCAGGGTCGCACGACCTCGCGGCAGCGCGTCCGGACATCGTCACCTTTTCGCCGTTCACCGGTGCCGGGCACACGAAACTCTGGAACTATGACGAGGGCCGATGGACCTCGGCGATCCGGGAGTGGGCCGCGACGCTCAGCTGAACGGTCAGGCCGCTGCGCGCTCTGCCAGTTGACGTTTCGCCCGCTGGAGCATGCCGTTCATGCCGTTGAGCCGAAGCGGTGAGACGGCCCTGCCGAGGCCGAGCATCTGCGGGAAGTCAGACGGGATAGCGAGAACCTCCTCGACGCTCAGGCCGTCGACCGCCTGGGCGAGAATGCTGGCGAATCCACGCGTGGTCGGAGCTTCTCGCGGCGCGGTGGCATGCAGGTGCACCCCGTCGTCGGCTACCTCGACGAAGATGAAGATCGGCGACTGACACTCGACCACACGCTCGAGCAGGTCAGGGTGCTCCGCGTACCGCGAGGGCAGGTCAGGAAGCTCCATCGAGAACTCCAGCAGCAGCTGGAGCCGTGATTTCTCGTCGACAGCGAGGAATTCGTCGCGGATCTCAGCCAACTGCGCGGGAAGGATCTCAGTCATGGTGCATCTATTGTCCCACGGGATTTCTGCCGGGAGGCTGGGTCGCGGTCGTTCAGCGGGGGAGTTCTCCCGGTTCTTCGCCGACCGCGATTGGGACCCGTACTGCGCTTCCCCACTCGGTCCACGACCCGTCGTAGTTCCGTACTTTGTTGAAGCCGAGGAGGTACTGGAGTACGAACCAGGTGTGGCTGGAGCGTTCGCCGATCCGGCAGTAGGCGACCACGTCGTCTCCGTCTTTCAATCCGGCTTCGTCCCGGTAGATGGCGTTGAGCTCGGCGAGGGGACGGAAGGTTCCGTCGTCTGCGACCGCCTTGGACCACGGAACACTGCTCGCGGTCGGGATGTGGCCGGAACGCAGCGCACCTTCTTCGGGGTAGGCCGGAGCGGTGTTGCGCTCACCGCTGTATTCCTCCGGTGAACGCACGTCGATCAGGGGATTCCCGAGGTGCGCGAGAACGTCGTCCTTATAGGCACGGATGACGGAGTCGTCCCGTTCGACGACCGGATACTCGGCCGGGCGCCGTGCCGTGGCATCCGTGGTCATCGGTCGTCCCTCGGCGATCCACTTGTCGCGACCGCCGTCGAGCAACCGCACGTCACTGTGACCGAACAGCCGGAACACCCACAACGCGTACGCTGCCCACCAGTTGCTCTTGTCGCCGTAGAAGACAACGGTGTCGTCACGTGCGATTCCCCGGCTCGAGAGCAGTTCCGCGAATCGTTCACCGTCGATGTAGTCCCGCTGCACAGGGTCGTTGAGATCGGTGTGCCAGTCGATTTTCACCGCTCCAGGGATGTGGCCCACCTCGTAGAGCAGGACGTCCTCATCCGATTCGACGACGACGAGGCCGGGCGCTCCCAGGCGTTCCTCGAGCCAGTTCGTGGTGACGAGTCGTTCGGGGTACGCGTACTCGGCGAACTCGGGGGACTCGTCGATTTCGATGGGCATGGTCTACCTCCGGGAGTGGACGGCGAAGCGGTGTGTGAGCGGCGCGTCGCCTGCCTTAGGCTTGGGACTCGTTCTTCTCGCGAAGATACGCAGCTTTCTCTCCTGCCAAAGCTGCGCCGTAAGACTTCGACACACGAGGTATTGTCCCATGAGCCAGACCGCCGAGACGGCACGCCTCCGCATCTCCGACCGCACGCCGACGATCACCGGTGAGGAGATCGCGGCCAGTCTTGTCCCGCCACGCCAGTTCACGGAGGCCAGCTTCGCCAGCTACCGCCCGGATCCGGATTTTGCGTCACAGGAAGAGGCGGTCTCCCTCCTCGAGTCGTTCGCCGCAAGCTGGGCGCCAACGAAGGCATCCGGATTCTTCGGCCGCCGGAAGAAGGAGCCCGAGGTCAAGCCAGGGGTTTACCTCGACGGCGGATTCGGCGTCGGGAAGACGCACTTGCTCGCCGCCCTGTGGCACGCGGCACCGGGGCCGCGCAAGTACTTCGGCACGTTCATCGAGTACACCGCCCTGGTCGGCGCCCTCGGGTACGCGAAGGCGGTTGAGGCGCTCACCGGTTCTGCTTTGCTCTGCATCGACGAGTTCGAACTCGACGACCCGGGCGACACCATGATGATGACCCGGCTGCTCACCGACCTGGTGGCGACAGGCACACGAGTGGCCGCCACGTCGAACACCCCGCCGAACGCTCTTGGTGAAGGCCGGTTCGCCGCGTCTGATTTCCTGCGCGAGATCCATGCCATGTCGAGCCATTTCACCACGCTGCGGATCGACGGAAACGACTTCCGGCGGCGCTCGACCGACGGGCACGCCGGGGTCCTGGATGCGGACGCGTACGCCAGCAGGCTGGAAAGGGCAGCGGATGCGGGGGAGCGGATGTCGGATGATTCGTTCGATGAGCTCATCACCCACCTCGCCACCGTCCACCCCTCGAAGTACATCAAGCTCATCGACGGCATCGACCGGATCGGTCTGCGGGACGTCCACGAGCTGCACTCGCAGACGGAGGCGCTGCGCCTGGTTGCGTTCATCGACCGTGTCTACGACGCCCAGATACCGATCTCTGCCACGGGCATCCCACTGGACCAGGTGTTCGGCGGAGACATGCTCTCGGGCGGGTACCGCAAGAAGTACCTGCGATCCATGTCACGGATGATCGCGCTGGCCGAAGCTCCCTGACCCCGAAACGTTCTTTTTACAAGGGCACCCCTCGTGTAACAGACCCGAAACATCGGGTACACCGCTCTCGAAACGTCCGGCATCCAAGCTGGCTACACCGACGAAACGCTCAGCGTTCCCCGTCGGTAGCCCGATGCACTCGAGAGAACGAAGGACACGATATGGACACCGGCAGCATTGCCTGGGGAATCACAGCCACCGCCCTGGTGCTGGTGATGACCCCTGGCGTCGCATTCTTCTACGGCGGCCTTGTGAAGGCCAAGAGCGTCATCAGCATGATGATGATGAGTTTCGGCGCACTCGGCCTCATCACCGTCCTGTGGATTCTCTACGGGTTCAACATGAGCGCGGTCGCTAACCCGCTCGACTTCGCAGGCAACCCGTTCGCCGACTTCGGCCTGACCGCACTTTCCCAGGGTGAAGACGCGAACACGAACCTCCTCGGCGCCACCTACGGTGCCACATTCGCGATCATCACCGTCGCCCTGATCTCGGGTGCCATCGCCGACCGCGCGAAGTTCGGGTCGTGGATGCTGTTCGCCGGCATTTTCGCGACACTCGCCTACTTCCCGATCGCGGCGTGGGTCTGGGGCGGCGGTTGGATCATGAACCTCGGCACGGCGCTCTTCGGTGAAGACGCGGGAATCGGTGTCATCGACTATGCCGGTGGAACCGCTGTGCACATCAACGCCGGTGCCGCCGCACTCGCCCTCGCACTTGTGCTCGGCAAGCGGGTCGGCTTCCAGAAGGGCATCCAGAAGCCGCACAACGTGCCGCTCACACTCCTCGGTGCGTCGATCCTCTGGTTCGGCTGGTTCGGTTTCAACGCCGGCGCCGAGTGGCTCAACGGTCTGGCCAACACCGGCCTCATCGTGATCAACACCCTCGGAGCGACGGCCGCTGCCATCATCGGCTGGCTGATCATCGAGAAGCTCAAGGATGGCAAGGCCACCTCGGTCGGTGCCGCATCGGGTGCCGTCGCCGGTCTTGTCGCCATCACCCCTGCCTGCGCCAACCTCACCCCCGGCTGGGCGCTTCTGCTCGGTGTCGTCACGGGTGCGGTCTGCGCCCTGGCGGTCGAACTGAAATTCAAACTCGGATTCGACGACTCACTCGACGTCGTCGGCATCCACCTCGTCGGTGGCCTCGTCGGAACGCTGTACCTCGGCTTCTTCGCCACGGAGACCGGGCTCTTCGTCGGCGGCGGGCTCGAACAACTCGCCGTGCAGTTCATCGCCGCGTTCGCGGTGCTGGTCTACTCCTTCCTGGTCGCCGGCGCCATCGGCTTCGCCATCCAGAAGACGCTCGGCTTCCGGGTGAAGAACGAAGACGAGATCGCGGGCGTCGACACGTCGGTTCACGGCGAAGAGGGATACGTGCTCGAAGTCGTCTAGCTTCACCCTCGCAACCAGAGAGAACGGGATGCCGCCCAACAGCGGCATCCCGTTCCGGCGTTGCGGGAGAGACCCGCGCCGCTATGATGAGCGCGTGATCTTGCTGAGTCGACGCCCCGCCGCGCCACCCCGCCGCCCCAGCGAGCGTGGGGATCACCGCTGATGTCGTCCGTTGGCGCGCTCGTCCGCTCTGTCGTCCGTCTCCTGAACCGCTCTGCCGAACCGCCCACACGGCGGCAACGCAATGCGAACAGGCACGGGGCGTCAGCCGAGCCGGGCGAGGAGCAGCCGGGACGCTTCGGTCGGCATGCCACCGTCGAGGTGGATGCGAGCCTGATTCGTCGCGTGCGGATGACGCACTCCCCATCCACAGACGGCAATCCGGACCCAGGAGAGATCGTGTGGACCTGGGTGCCGTACGAGGAACGTGACGGCAGGGGAAAGGACCGGCCGGTGCTGCTCGTCGCTACGGAAGCAGGTGGCACGACGTTGGCCGTGGCGCTGACGAGCAAACCTCACGGCGATGCAGCCGATTTCGTTCCCATCGGTCGAGGGAACTGGGACTCCCAGGAGCGGCCCAGCTGGGTCGGGATCGAGCGAGTCTTCCGCGTGCACCCCGCCGGCATGAGACGGGAAGCAGCAGCGCTTGACGAGGACCGTTTCTCCCGAGTGGCCGACGCGATCGCCGGGCGTTACGGCTGGCGCTGAACGAAGCAGCCTACGCGCCACGTTAGAATTTGCCAATCGATTCGTCCGGACGGGGAGCCTTCATCAGAATCATCAGCTACAACCTTCGCAAGCACGCTGCAAGCGCGGAACTCATCGGCCTGGACACGTTGTACGGAGCGGATGTGTTGTGCCTCCAGGAAGCCGACAGTGACCTCCTGCCCGAGCGAGTAGGCAACCTGCGGCTCGCCGACTCCACACGGGGCAACCGGCTCGGGCTCGCTGTCTATTACAACGCCGACAGGTTCGCGACCGTGTCCACGACGGCGTTCGAGCTGAAGAAGTCAGTGCATGACCGGTTGTTCTCCCCGGCAACGGAGCGGCTCCTGGCGACGAAACTCTTCGACAAGGAAGCGGACCGTGAGGTGCTCGTTGCCTCCTTCCACGCGGCGCCTCTGACGGCGCTGAACTCGCTGCGTCGTCACCAGATCAAGACGGCACACGCCGAGTTGCACACCCTCGCAGAGGGCATCCCTACGGTGATGGTCGGCGATTTCAACTACCCGATCTTCAAAAACAACCTCCGTCGCAGGATCCACGAGATGGGATACGAGCTCTCACTGAGCAATGCGCGGACCTACTCCCGTTACAAGATATTCCGAGGCCACTTCGACTTCGTGACGAGCGTCAACATGGGCATCGAGGACGTCGTGACGCTTCCTGCCGGAGCCTCGGACCATCGCGCCATCCTCGTCACGACCAGCTACCTCGACTGAGGGCACTCGACAACAGCGACGAACACAGGTACGGTACGAAAGAACGTGAGCACTCCTCACCACCGTCTCGCTTCGATGCGCCTGTCACCTGCCCCGCCGAGAGTCTCATCCGGCTCCGGGCTGCGATGAGGTTGTGACCTGCTCAGTCATAACCCTGTCGCAAAGGAGCACTCAGTGGAAGTCTCGACCCTGACGGCGGCGGTCTGCGCCGCTGTCCTCACCTCGGTCGCCATCGCCACACCGGCGTCGGCACACGGCGGCATCACTCCACCGAACTTCGATGAAGCGGAGATTCTCGTCGACGGCATGCTGTCGCCGCTGTCTCTCGATGTCGAGCCGGGCGGGACGGCTTGGATCACGCAGAATTTCCCAGGCCTTCTCAACCAAGTGACCAAGAGGGGGGAACGCATCGACGTCGTCAATGGGAATGGCGCCGAGATCGGCGCGGTGAGCACCCGCCACAACACCGTCTACTACGCCGAGGTGGCCCAGGACCACTCCAGCGCCATGCTGATGAGCCTCCGCACGGGCAAGGAGCCTGTGCCCGTAGGCGACCTGTGGGCGCATGAGAACCAGGAGAACCCGGACCAGGTGAACAGCTATGGCTTCCTGGACCTGCCGGAGTCGTGTGCCTCCCAGTTCGACCCCGCTGGCCCATTCGGACCGCCCGCCTACACGGGAATAATCGACACACATCCGTACGCCTCGCTCGCCACGAGAGACGGCGTATATGTCGCGGATGCCGGCATGAACGCGATCGTCAAGGTCAGCTACGACGGCGGCGTGTCGACAGTCGCGGTACTTCCGGCGACTCCACCCGTCGTGGCGACAGCCGAGATCGTCGCACAGTTCGGCTTCCCCGCCTGCGCGACCGGATACTCCTACCGCTTCGAGCCTGTGCCAACCGATGTGGAGCTTGGGCCGGACGGATGGCTGTATGTCACTTCGCTCCCGGGAGGACCCGAGGACGCCAGCCTGGGAGAACGAGGAGCGGTTTACAGAGTGAACCCGAAATCGGGTGAGGTGGTGCCGTTCGCCACCGGTTACGTTGGCGCGACCGGTCTTGCCGTCTCGGAGAGGACGGGTATTGTTTTCGTCGCTGAAATGTTCGGGGGAGCGGATGGCACAGGACAGGTGTCTGTCGTGCCGCCATGGGGTGGGCAAGCAGTAGCTGCGTTCCCTGTCACCTCTCCGGCCGCGATCGAGCTCTCAGGGAAAGATCTGTACCTCACCAAGGATGCGTTCGTGCTCGGGCCGGAAGGCCCGCAGCCGATCGGCAAACTCGTGAAGATCAGCCTCACGAACAAGTGGCTGAAGTCCTCCCTGAACTAACCGAACGGATGATGTGGCGCACCGACAGCGGTGCGCAACATCACTGTGTCAGCGGTGACGTCGGCTGCAGGGTCACCGATTCCGGCGCCACCCCAATCGATGACCGCCGCCAACTCGCCGTGGTGCGTGAGAAGATTCGGGCGCAGAAGATCGGTGTGGATCCGCACCGGGTGCCCGCCCATTCCCGGGTGCGAAGGCAACTGCTCCACAGTCCCAGAGCAGCGGCTGCGTCGATGACATCGCCGGATTCCGCGATCGCGATCCTGGTGATCCCGTCGAGTTCGCGAAACGACCGCCTCCCCGCCGGAGTCGCCCTGAAGGCCAGATGACTGTGTCTTTGTGCGGGAACAGAAAAACCCGCGATATTCCGCGGGTCTTTCTCTCAGTGTGGGCGATACCGGACTCGAACCGATGACCTCTTCCGTGTGAAGGAAGCGCGCTACCAACTGCGCCAATCGCCCATCCGCCGCGCACCGAGGTGGCCCACAACGACGTTTCATCGTACCGGAACCTGACTGCGCTCGCGAACCATCCGGCCTCCGATTTGGCGTCTTTCTGCCCCGGAATGACAACGCGGTAACTCGATTTTGTTTCTCGGGTCTTCATCAAGTAGAGTCTTTCAAGCACGCAGGAATGCGAGCAAATGCGGATGTGGCGCAGTGGTAGCGCATCACCTTGCCAAGGTGAGGGTCGCGAGTTCGAATCTCGTCATCCGCTCGAGTGTTGGGGTTAGCCTTCGGGTTGACCACGGCATGTGGGCAACCACACGCGGTGGCGTGGCCGAGAGGCGAGGCAGCGGCCTGCAAAGCCGTCCACACGGGTTCGAATCCCGTCGCCACCTCACACTCAAAACTGAATTATCATGGCACGTAGCATGAGCGATTGGCGCAGCGGTAGCGCGCTTCCCTGACACGGAAGAGGTCGCTGGTTCGATCCCAGTATCGCTCACAAGAAAAAACCCCCGGATTTCCGGGGGTTTTTTTGTTGTTCTCTGGCTC